>CBFGUK010000001.1:0-129409 GCA_965651925.1 uncultured bacterium
TAACCCCCACCCCCTTTGCACCGCCCCCGAATGGGGGCGGTGCTCACTCGGCGCGCACCGTCAGCAGACCGGGCAGCTCGGTGAGCGATCGGATGCGCTGCTCGCCCGGTGCGTGGGCGCCGAAGGCGATGAAGCGGATGCCGGCGGCGAGCGCCGCCTGGTGATCGGTCTCCGAGTCGCCGACGTACGCGGCAGCCGTCGGCGACACGCGGAAGTGCTCGAGACAGCGCAGCAGCATGTCCGGATGCGGCTTGGCGCGCGCGACGTCGCCGGCACCGACGGTGAACGTCAGCCAGCGGTCGAGCCGGAACGTGCGCACGACGCCGGCCGCGGTGGCACCGCGGTTGGTCGCCATCGCCAGCGCGTAGCGCGCATGCAGCACCTGCAGCACGCGTTCGAGATCGGGCATCGGACGCATCAGGCGGTAGAACGGCGCGTACGGCAGCTCGGCGCCGATGCGCAGCGCCTCGACGCCGAGCTCGCTGTCGGGTCCGAACATCGCCTCGTAGAGCTGGCGCGAGGAGAGGAAGTGCGCGCGCCGGCACCACGCCTCGTCCATCGGCGGCCGCCCGAGCCGCTCGAGCACGGCGTTGTAGTAGGCGACATTCGCCGGCGCGGAGTCGAACAGCACGCCGTCGCAATCGAAGATGACGAGCTGGATCATTCCGGCTTCGCGGGCATCGACCCACCGGCGGGCTCGCCGTCGCGGCTCCGTGACGGCGCGGCGAAGAGCAGGACGTACTGGTACGGCAGCAGGTCGGGTTGAGCGACGAGGGCGAAGCCGGCATCGCGCATCTCGGCGATCACCTGCTCGGGCGGCAGCTTGTGGTCGGGTTCGGGGCCGACCGGCAGCTCGCCGGGTTGCCAGTCGACGACCGCGACGCGTCCGCCGGCGCGCAGCGCGCGGGCGAGCAGCGGCAGGTAGCGCCGCCGGTGGTCGAGATGGTGGTACGTGTCGACGATCAGCAGCAGGTCGATGCCGGCGCGCGGCAGGCGCGGATTATCGAGCGAGGCGAGAATCGGAACGACGTTCGCCGTCTGCTCGCGTTCGGCGCGCTGCCGCAGGTGGGCGATCAGCCGTGGTTCGACGTCGACGGCCAGCACGCTGCCCTCGGGTCCGACCGCCTCCGACAGGCGGCGACTGAAGTAGCCGGTGCCGGCGCCGAGATCGGCGACGGTCATGCCGGGCGTCAGGCCGAGTGCCGCAACGAGCGCGTCCGGCTTCTGCCACTCGTCGCGCGCCGGATCGTCGAACACGCGGGTCCACTGCGAAACATTATCGAAGCGCCGGTGCGAGGTGGCGCGGTCGCCGGGCGTGACCGGCGCGTCGGCTGCCGCCGTTCCGGCGAGCGCCAGCGCGAGCAGCAACAGCACCGGCACGGGGCGCACCCGCACGGCGGCGCTCATCGGCGCACCTCGAGCAGCGTGTGCAGCTCGGCGGCCGGCAGTGCCCGCAGGCCGGCGGCGGTGGCGCCGGCGATGTCGTCCTCGGCATCGTCGCCGACGTAGAGCGCGGCGGCGGGCGCAACGCCGAGGCGGGCGAGCGCGAGATGGAAGATGCGCGGGTCGGGCTTCGCCGCGCCGGCGTCGGCGGGCAACACGATGGTATCGAACAGCGGCGCGAGCGCGACGGCGGCGAGCACGCCGGGCAGGCGGTGATCGAAGTTCGACACCATCGCGGTCCGCACGCCGGCGGCGCGCAGGGCGCGCAGCACGTCGTGCGCCTGCGGCGCCGGCTGCCAGGCGGCGGCGCCGGCGTAGTGCGTCCACAAGGCGTCGAACGCCTCCGGGCCCAGCGGCGTGCCGGCCGCCGCGAATACGTCGCGGACCAGCGCCTGCCACCAGGCGCGCTCGGCGGCGCGCACGGCGTCGGCGGCAAGCCCCGGGAACACCATCGGCGGGCGGGCGCGCAGCGCGGCCGCGAACGCGGCATCGAGCGCGGCGGGATCGCCGCAGCCGGCGAGCCGCGCGTACGTCGTACCGACCGGCTCACGCAGGTGGATCAGCGTGCCGACGGCATCGAAGAGGACAGCCGCGGGTGCGGTCACGCGCGGCGGGTCAGGCCGTGCTGGCGCATGCGCCAGAGCAGCAGCTCGATGCGGTCCTGCCCGAAGAACGGCTCGCCCTCGAACACCATCGTCGGTACGCCCCAGTGCCCGGCGGCCTCGAGGTCGCGCTGGTTCTGGTCGATGATCGCGTCGTAGCGCGCCGGGTCGGCAGTGATCGCGGCATCCATCGCCGCCAGGTCGAGCCCGGCGCGCGCCGCCGCGTCGGCGAGGTGCGTGCCCTCGTGCCAGTCGCGGATCCGCCCGCTCCAGATCACCTGCGAGACCTCGTCGATGAACGCGAGACCGCGCCCGCGCTCGGCGGCGTCGACGCCGAGCCGCGTGAGGCGGTAGATGTACGGCTGCGCCGCCGCGACCTCGCGCGTCACGAAGTCCTGCACGATCGGATCGGGCTGCGGCCACGCATAGTCGAGCCCCTCGTACTCGGCGATGCGCATCGTGTCGCGCATCAGATACGGCGGCCACAGCGGGTTGACGCGCTGGAAGAAGCCGGGAATGCGCACCGCGATCGGCAGCACCACGCGCACGCGCGCCTCGACGGCGTACTCGTCGACGAGCCGTACCAGACGCTTCGTCGCGAGGTACGAATACGGGCTGCGGAAGGACCAGAACAGATCGAAGTGCATGCAGAAGCGGAAAGCACGGATGCCGGCGGATCGCTACTCGGCGGGCGCGGAGGTGGGCGTCCAGCGCCCGCCGCGCCGCCGCTACGGCGACGCGTCCGCCGATCCCGTCAGCTCCTGCAGCAGCTCGCGGACCAGGCCTTCGTCGCGCGCCTCGTCGGCCGGCACCGGGAACGCGATGCGCGCGATGCCGGCGAAATGCGCGCGGATGCGCGGCACGATCTCGTCGTAGCGCCCGACCGCAGCGAAGGCGTGCACGACCTCGTCGGACACGCCGCGCGCCATCTCGTCCCACTGGCCCGTGCGCGACAGGGCGTTGAGGCGTTCGCCGAGCTCCTCCCAGCCATGCGCGGCGAGCACGCCGTGATAGGACGGCGTCGAGCCGTAGAACGCGACCTGGCGCCGCACGCCTTCGACCATCGCCTGCACGGCGGCGTCGGTGGCGCCGGTGGCGATGAAGCCGCCGCCGGCGAGCTCGATGGCACCCGCGTCGCGGCCCGCCTTCGCCGCGCCGGCGGCGAGGTTCGGCAGGATCGTCTGCTCGAGGTAGGCGCGGGTGCAGAAGCTGTGCAGGCGCACGCCGTCGCACACCTCGCCGGCGAGGCGGCACATCGCCGGATTGACGGCCGAGATCGCGACCGGGATGTGCGGGTGCTCGAGCGGCCCGGGATTGAAGAACGGCGTGGTGTACGTGAAGCGGTAATGCGTCCCGGTGAACGCCGGCTTCGCGCCGGTCTGCCACGTCTGCCAGATCGCGCGCAGGGTCGCGATGTACTCGCGCATGCGGGCCACCGGCGCCGACCACGGCACCGAAAAGCGCTCCTCGTTGTGCTTGCGCACCTGGCTGCCGAGGCCGAGCCCGAAGCGGCCGCGCGAGAAGCGCTGCAGATCCCAGGCGAGCTGCGCGACGATCATCGGCGCGCGCGGGAAGGCGATGGCCACCGAGGTGCCGAGGCCGATGCGCGTGCTGTGCTCGGCGGCGAGCAGCAGCGGCAGGAACGCATCGTGGTTGATCTCCGGTGCGATCGCCGTCGAGTAGCCGAGCGCCTCGAGCCGCCGCACGCGCGCCGGCACCGTCCAGAGATCGTCGGCGGCGACGCCGCCCTCGACGAGAAAGCGGGGGGTCGACATGCGGCGCTCCTTACCCGGACCGCGGCGCACCTGCCAGCCGCCACCGCTTCTCCTCGAATCATTTCGCGCGGGGCGCTAGGGTGCGCGGAATGTTCCCGTGTCCGCTGCGCGGCCTGCTGCTCGCGCTCCTGCTCGTCGCCCTGCCGGCGGCCGCGCAGACGACACCCGTGTCGCCGTCGCGCACGCCGACCATCACGCGCACGCCGACGCGCACGGCCACGCCGCCGAACACGCCGGTGCCGACCCGCACGCAGACGGCGACGCGCACGGCGAGTGCGACCCGCACCCCCTCGGCGCCGCCGACACCGACGCGCACCGGGACGCCGACGCGCACCGCCACCGCCTCGCGGACGCCGACCTGGACGCGCACGCCGACGCCGCCGGACACGCCGACACGCACCGCGACGCGCACCGGGACGGTCACGGCGACGCGCACGCCGACGAGCTCGCGCACCCCGACGCCGCCCGCGACCAGCACCGCGACGCCCACCGGCACGGTCACCTTCACCCGCACGCGGACGCCGACCGCGACGCGCACACGCACCCCGTCGATCACCCCCACCGGCACGACCACCGCGACCGCGACGCCGGGCGCGGCCTTTCTCAGCGTCGACCTGTTCGCCGACCGGCTCGGCGACAACAACGACGGCACGTTCACGACCATCCTCACCGCGCTGGTCTCGGATGCGAGCGGCAATCCGGTCGGCGACGGCATCGCCGTGTCCTTCTCGCTCGCCCCGCCGCAGGCCGGGGTGCTCATCACGCCGACCGGCGCGACGAACGAGCCGCCGGCCTGCGACGTCACCAATTATGAGCTCGCGACGGGACGGCCCGTGAACCCGCAGCCGGGGTCCGCGCTCACCTGCCTGCGCTACGCGCAGAGCCGTCAGGGCGAGGACGTCGTCGTGCGGGCCGAGGTCGTCACCGCCGACGGCGTCGTCGCGGCGCATCGCACCATCCGGCTGCCGATGGCGCCGCCGCCGTCGCCGAGCGCCACCGGCACGGCGACGGCGACCGGCACCGTGACCCAGACGGGGACGGTGACGCCGACCGGCACCGAGACCGCGACGCCGACGATCACCGGCACGCCGACCGATACCGGCACACCGGAGAACACGGCGACGCCGACGCCGACGGCCACCGCGACGATCACCGCGACGCCCACCGAAACGCCGACCGTGCCGATCCGCGTCGCCGCCATCGCCGGCGCGGCGCGCCCGGGCGGCGAGGCGGAAATCGCCTTCGAGCTCGCCGACGACGACGGGCTCGTGCATGGCCTGTCGTTCGACCTGCTGATCGACGAGCCGGTCTTCGACATCTTCCAGATCAGCCGCTGCCGCACCGACGCGACGCTCACCACCCATCAACTGTCGGTGTCGCTCGCGTTCGATCCGTTCGTGCCGGTCGGCAAGCGCCGCTTCCGCTTCGTGCTCGTGCAGACGGTCGGTCAGGATACCCGCGTGCGCCCCGGCCCGATCGTGCAGTGCACGCTGCCGATCGCGGAGGACGCGCCGCTCGGCCCGACGCTGCTGCAGCTCGACCGCCTGCTCGCCGGCGATCGCGACGGCAATCTGCTCACCGGGGCGCTGATCGTGAACGACACGCTGCTCATCGATCCCGATGCGCCGCTGCCTACCGCGACGCCGACCATCACCGCGACACCGACGGCGAGCGCGACCCCGACGGCGACCGCCACGCCCACCGCCACGACCACGCCGACGGCGACCGCGACGCTGGTGCCGTCGCCGACGCCGCCACCGACCGCGACGGTGACGCACACGCTGGTGCCGTCACCGACCGCCTCGCCGACCGAAACGCCGGAACCGTCGCCGACCGCCACCCCGCCGCGCTGCGCCGGGGACTGCAACGGCGACGCGACGGTGACGATCAACGAGCTCATCACCGCGGTGAACATCGGCGCCGGCCTGCTGCCGGCCACCGCCTGCCCTGCCGCCGATCGCAACGCCGACGGCGCGGTGACGATCGACGAGCTGATTGCCGCCGTCGGCGCCGCCGCCAACGGCTGCGGCTGATCCGCGGCGCGCCGATGACGCGGAGCGGCGGCACGCGCCGGCTGCTCCGTGTCATCGGCGGCGCATCCGTCACGCCTTCCAGGTCGCCTTCGATTGCGACAGGACGGTGTTGCCCTTCTGGGTCTCGGCGCGAACGATGCCCTCGCCCGGGCCGGTCACCCAGATCTTCGTGATCACGTCGTCGCCGTAGTACACCTGATCGGCGAAGCGCGCCGAGAACGACGCGAGCCGCGCCGGATCGCCGCCGCACACCGTGGCGAGCAGGGCGCGGCCGACGATGCCGTACGTGCACAGGCCGTGCAGGAACGGCTGCTCGAAGCCCGCCATCTTCGCGAAGTCGGGATCGATGTGGATCGGGTTCGGGTCGCCGGAAAGGCGGTAGATCGCGCCCTGTTCGGGCTGCACGTGATCGGTGACGACGTGATCGGGCGCGCGGTCGGGCGGCTCGTTGACGCCGGTGGTCGACGGACCGCGCTCGCCGCCGAAGCCGCCGGCGCCGCGGATGAACAGCGTCGCGGTGGTCGTGGCGAGCGGCCCGTTGTGATCGCGCACCAGCCCCTCGGTTTCGATCACCGCCGCCTTGCCCTTGTCCCACACCGCCGTGATCTTGCCGACCACCTCGACCTTCGCGTCGGGCGGCAGCTCGCGGTGCAGCGTGATCGCCTGTTCACCGTGCAGCAGCATCGCGAGGTTGATCTCGACACTGCCGATCAGGCCGCCCATCGACAGCATGCCGGGGATCACCGCGAAGGTCGGCAGCACGCGCGGCCCCTTGCCCTCGAAGACGTAGTCGAGCTCGCGCTCCGGCTTCGCCCCGACGCCGAGCGCGTAGAGGATGACGTCCTTCGACTTCCACTCGTACGGCACCGGATCGAAGGTCTTGCCGACGAGGCTGCTCGAGATCTTCTCCATGGCGGAGTCCCCCTGACGTGTTGGTGTGAAGCGCCGACTCTCGGTCGAAGGGAATCGCGGAGTCAAGTACAGGCCGTCCCGCGGCGCCCTGCGGCGGTCAGCCGTCCCCCTGATTGCCGTCGCGTCGCTCCGCCGGTCCGGCGGTGACGGCCTGATAGATCACCGCCTCCACCGGATCACTGTCGTACGACAGGTGCCGCGAGCTCGGAATGGCCGGGAACGTCGCCCGCGCCACCGGCGCGAGCGAGAGCTGCCCGGCGATCGCATCGCAGAGCTCGCGCCCTTCCGGGCTGGCGCACAGCGAGGGGCGGATGTGGATGTGACAGTCGGCGGGTGCGAGCGCGGCCTCGATCGTGTGCGGGGCGCGCGGATCGATCAGCACCGCCGAGCGCTCCGGGCCGACGTAGGTCGGCAGCACGAGGCTGCGCTCGCCGGCGAGCGCGACGTACGAGATCCGGCACCCGGCCGGCACGGACTGGAGCTGCCGGCGCATCCAGCGGTACTCGTAGTGATCGGTGGTGCGCGCCGTGATGATCGGCAGGCCGGCGTACAGCCAGACGCCAGCCAGCGCGACGGCCGCCGTGGCGAGCAGCACGCGGGCGCGCGCCAGGGCAGCCGGCAGGAGCGCCGCCAGCGCGAGCAGCGGCATCAGCAGGTACAGCCGGTCGTAAGCCTGCTGCCAGATCCAGCTCTGCGCGTAGCCGTGACGGGTGAGCAGCAGCGCGGCAAGCGCACATCCCGCCGGCACGACGAGCCGGCGATGACGTGCGAGCAGCGCGTAGGCCGCGGCACCGACAGCCAGCCATGCGAGGGGCTGCAGCGCCGGGGGTGCCTGCGGGCGCATGATCGTGCCGGCGCGGATGTTCCCGAACACGTCGAGCAGCACGCCGCCGCTGGTGGCGACGATCACGCCGGCGCAGCACAGTGCGGCGGCGGCGGCCTGCGCGAGCGCACGCGACCAGGGCCGCGCGCCGGCGAGCAGCACCGCCGGCACGGTCGCCGCCACGCCCCACGCCGAGGGATGCGTGCGCACCGCCTGCGCGAGCAGCAGCCCCGCGGCGAGCCACGCGCCGGCACCGCGCCACGGCGCGCGGTCGTCGAGCGCGCGCGCGCCGAGCAGCAGACACGCCGCGGCCGCGGCACACAGGAGGATGAGCACCGGCAGGTACGACGGGGTGACCGCCATGCGGATGGCGACGGGATCGAGCGCCACCAGCACGCCGGCCGCCGCGGCGACGATGCGCGGCAGCCCGAGCAGGCGGGCGAGTCCGTAGGCGAGCGGCGCGAGCAGCGCCGAGAGCAGCGCGTTGGTGACGAACACCGCGCGGTCGGGCTGCTGCGGCAGCAGCGCCGCCACCGGCGCGAACAGCTCGAGGTAGCCGGGACCGTAATGGGCGATGCGCTCCGGCTCGCGCGCCGCGGCGAGAATGAACAGCGGGCCGTAGCCGTTGACGTGCAGCGGCCCCCAGGCGCCGAACGCGAGGCGCAGGAGCAGCGCGCCGGCGCCGAGCACGAGCGCGCCGCGCCGATCGAGCGGGTCGAGCGGGCGGCGCTCGCGGCCCGCGACCAGCACCAGGACGGCGGCGAGCGGCACGAGCCAGGGGCCGCCGGGGTCGATGCCGGCGCCCAGCGGACCGATGGCGCCTGCCGCCACGAGCGCCAACGCCAGGAGCACCGCCGCCCACGGCAGCGCCGGATGCGGGACGAGCGCGAGCGCGGCGAGCAGCACGGCGGCGATGCCGACGAGCATGCCGCGCACGCCGCGCAGCATCTCGGCCGCGCGCGGCATGGCCGTCGCATCGGCATCGCCGAGCGGAATGGCGTCCGGCGCGGGCAGGCCGCCCGGGTCGCGGGCCCGGACCGCGTTGGCGAGCGCCTCGGTGACCAGCTCCCGTTCACGCGCCGGCGAGCGCGGCGTCTCGTACCCGATGCCGAAGCTCGCCGATTCGCGGATGCCCGGCCAGCGGCCGCGCGGCAGCAGGTGCACCTCGACCGCGGCGCCATCGGCCGGCCGGCGCACGTCGAGCACGACGTCGTTGCCACCGCCGCGCCGTATCGCATCGATGCGGAAGCCGGCTGGCAGCGGCGCGCCGCTGCTGTACGGCGCGAGCAGCGCGTGCCACGTCGGCGCGTCGCGGGGGAGAAGGACCTGGACCGCGACGGCGGCGACGAGGGCAGTCGCCGCGGCGACGCGCAGGCGGCAGGCAGCGCGCGCGCTCACCTGCCCGGCGTGTCGGTTCCCGCGGGCGCGCGCACGGGGCGTGCGCTGCCCGCATCGACGATGTTGCGCCCGTAGGCGTTGAAGACGGCGATCGCGTCGTCATCCGGCGCCGGCATGAACGGTTTGCGCGCGATCGCTGCCTCGATCGCCGGGGCGAGCCGCTCGGCCTTGGCGCGCGCGCGCTCGTCCTCGCGCTCCTTGAATTCCGGCATCACCTCGGCGGCGAACAGCTCGAGCGCCTCGCAGATATGCTCGTGGCGGTTGCGGCCGCCCTGCTGGATGAAGATCACCTGGTCGACGCCGACGTCCTGGAACTTGCGCAGGTGCGCGCGCAGGTCGTCCGGCGTGCCGATGCCACCGGCCGGGACATCGGGCATCATGTCGCGCACGCCCTCGAAGTTCTTCCAGATGTCGGTGCGGCCGGGGCGGTGCGTACCGAACAGGTAGTAGTGCCCGAGCGCGAAGCCGAAGAAGCGGAAGCCGTCGAGGCCGCGCCGGCGTGCTTCCTCGGCATCGCGATGGCAGGAGAAGCCGGTGACCATGGCGACGTTCGGGTTCGGCACCCAGCCGATCGGCACGCATTCGCGTTCGAACGTCCGGTAGTAGTCGTCGACCCAGTGACGCGCCTCGTCGGGATCGACGAAGGCGAACGTCAGGGCGCCGAGACCGAGCTGCGCGGCAATGTGGATCGTCTCGCGGTTCGAGCACGCGAGCCACATCGGCGGGTGTGGCTTCTGGACCGGCTTGGGCACGAGGTTGCGGCACGGCATCGAGAAGTACTTGCCCTCGAAGCCGGGGTAGGGATCCATGGCCAGCAGGTTGGCGCACTGTTCGGTCGCCTCGCGCCACATCGCGCGCTTCTCGGCCGGATCGATGCCGAACCCTTCGAGCTCGGCGCGCGAGGCGGACTCGCCGGTGCCGAACTCGACGCGCCCGTTCGAGACGAGGTCGAGGGTCGCGATGCGCGCCGCCACCTTCGCCGGGTGGTTGTACTTCGGCGGCATCAGCACGATGCCGTGACCGAGGCGGATGCGCCGCGTGCGCTGCGAACAGGCGGCGAGGAACACCTCCGGCGCCGGCGAGTGCGAGTATTCCTCGAGGAAGTGGTGCTCGACCTCCCAGGCGTAGTCGATGCCCAGCCGGTCGGCGAGCTCCACCTGGTCGAGCGCCTCCTGGTACAGGCGCAGCTCGTCCCCTTCCCCCCACGGCCGCGGCAGCTGGTGCTCGTAGAAGATGCCGAACTTCATGCGGTCCTCCTGCGTCGGGAGCAGATGAGTAGCCACCGCGGCTGCGGGGACACCGAGTCGAACCCTCGGTTCACGAGACCTGACCGACTCTCGACTCGGTGTCCTCCCAGCCGCGGTGGCCAGATTCCGACCGGTCACCGGTCACTGGTCACCGGTCACGCTTTTCCTACCGGAAGAGGACTTTTGCCAGCTCGGAACGGAAGCGGTCAGCGAGCGGATCGCCGGGACCGAGGAGATCGAAGATGTCGATCATCGCCTTGCGGGCGCCGTCGTCGCGGAAGGCGCGATCGCGCTGCACGATGGCGAGATAGTGCTCGAGCGCCTCCTCGTGGTTGCCGGCGGCGGCGAGCGCCTGGGCGAGCGTGAAGCGCGCCTCGAGGTCGTCGGGATTGGCATCCACCTGCGCGCGCAGCCCGGCCTCGTCGCCGGCGCCGGACTGGCGGATGCGGATCGCCGCCGCGAGGCGATCGGCGGCCTGACGATGCGGGCCGGGGGCGACGCGGTCGAGCAGCTCGAGCGCGGCGCTGTCCTCGTCGCGGCCCGCGAGGACCGTGGCGAGGCCGACCAGCGCCGGCTCGCAGCGCGGCTCGAGCTCGAGTGCGCGGCGGAACTCGCTTTCCGCCCCGGCGACGTCGCCGGCGGCGAGCAGCGCCTCGCCGGCGGCCGCGGTCTGTTCACCGACACTCGGCAACAGCCGGGCGAGGAACTCGCGCACCGCCGGCTCGGGCTGCGCACCGACGAACTGTGCGGCGAGCTGGCCGTCGCGCAGGCCGACGACGAACGGGATGCTCTGGACGCGGAAGACGCTGGCGAGCGCCGGATTCTCGTCGATGTTCACCTTGGCGAGCACGAAGGCACCGCCGTGTTCGTCGGCCAGGCGCTCGAGCAGCGGCCCGAGCGCGCGGCATGGTCCGCACCACGGCGCCCAGAAGTCGACCACCACCGGGACCTGCCTGGACCGTTCGATGACTTGGGCTTCGAAATCCGCGTCGGTAACGTCGATGACGTGCTGTCCGGGCATGGAAGTCAGGATGCCAGATGCAGGTGAAGCTGTCAGCGGTCAGCCGTCGGCGGTCAGTCGGAAGCTGGACCGGCGCGGCGCGAAGCCCGGAATGAGGACGCCCCATGCACCCGGACCTGCTTCCGAACTTCGCGATCTTCGTCTTTGGGTTGGCTTCCCAGGCTGACAGCTGACTGCTGATGGCTGACAGCTGACCGCTGACAGCTATCCGAAGAACCGCTTCATCTGCCGCCGGTCCTTCTTCGTCGGGCGGCCGCCGCCGCGTTCGGGGTGGGGCGCGGCGGGGTCGGGTGGTGGGGGTGGCGGACTGCGATCCTCGTACAGGGCGCGTGCCGCCGTCGCCGGGCCGCGACGCTCGGCGATATCGATGACCTTCCAAATGCGTTTGCCGCCGGGGGTGGTGAACGTCACCTCGTCGCCGGGGCGGATCAGCTTGTGCGGCTTGGCGGTGGCGCCGTTCACCGTCACCTTCCCGCCGTCGCAGGCCTCGGCAGCCAGCGAGCGTGATTTGAAGGCGCGCGCCGCCCAGAGCCATCGGTCGGCGCGCGTTGCAGGGGACTGGGTCTGGTCCGTCATGTCGTCCCGGCAGAGGCGGCGGGGAGGGGGGAGCTCCCCGCCGCCGTGCCGGATCACTCATGCGGCAGCGTGCTTCACCACGCCCTCCTCGTCCAGAGGGAGCGGTTCGAACGGCACCGACACGGTGTCCACGGCCGCCGGACGCTGGGCTTGCAGCACCAGCACCAGCGTCCGCACCGCGGCGAGGAGCGCCGCGATGGCCAGACCGGTGAGGAACATGCCGCCGGACCAGGTCAGCGTCACGGGAATCACGCCCGTGTACGGATACCAGAACATGGAACACCTTCCTTTCAGGGTGACACTCCAGGTGCGGAACGTGCCGCGCCTAGGCCGCAACCGCGCGGATGCCGGTGCCGCCATTGACGCTGCTCCGCTCGACGCCGTCCGCCTCGACGGGTCCGAGGAACCACTCCATCGGCCGGCCGGTGTGGCGGGCGATGCGGAACAGAACCTCGGTCGAGGGGATGCGGCCGTTCATGTAGTTGTAGACGGCCGACAGGCTCACGCCGATGTCGTACGCAAACGCCTTCGGCTCGTCTGCCACCACTTCGCGCAGCCGCTCAGCCACAAAATTCGCATCGAGCCCTTCCATCGTCGAATCCTCCTTTCACAGTCGTTCGTGCTGCTCCCGCGCGCCGCGTGAGCTGACGGCTTCTCCGCCGGCCGGCCGGATCGCTCGCCGCCCTGGTCCTTCCGCGCCGAAGGGCCAAAAAAAAGGGCCACCGGTTTTCACCGGTGGCCCTTTGGGTTTGAGATTCCTGGGGTGTGTTGCTGCTAGGAGACCCCTCCCGCGGGACCACCGGACGGTACCGGTCGAATGGCGATGCGCGCCTTCTTGGCGGCCGTCGCCACCGAACCCGTGTCCGTCTGCGCGCACGCGAACCACATCGCGCCGCCGTCGGCGATTAGATGATTGGTCGTGTGCGTGAACATGATCTGCATGGGTCCCTGGATGAATTCCGTTGTGCGAATTTCCCTACACCCGCGATCGCGTCGGGCGCAAGGCATTTTCTCTCACGGTCGTGGAAGAAGGGCTTGCGGACCGCGGCGCCCGCGCTATGGGCGCGCGCCGCCCCGCCCGCGCAACGGACGGGCGTCCGGCGCTCAGCCCGCCGCCGCCCGCTCGCGACGCGCCGTGCAGCGCCCGATGGCGAGCTCGAGCAGACGGCTGACGAGCGCCGGGCCGTCGATGCCGGCGGCAGCCCACATCTTCGGGTACATGCTGATCGAGGTGAACCCGGGAATGGTGTTGAGCTCGTTGACGTACAGCGCACCGCTGTCGCGCTCGAGAAAGAAGTCGACGCGCGCCATGCCGGTACACTCGAGCGCCGCGTAGGCGCGCACGGCGAGCGCGCGCACCTGCTCGCGCGTCGCCTCGTCGAGCTCGGCGGGGACGCGCGTCTGCGCGTGGCTGTCGGCGGCGTACTTGTCCGCGTACGAGTAGAACGCCTCGCCGGGCACGATCTCGCCGGGAACGGCGGCCTGCGGGGCATCGTTGCCGAGCACGGCGCATTCGATTTCGCGCCCGTCGATGCCGCGCTCGATCAGCACCTTGGCGTCGAGCGCCAGCGCCGCCTCGATCGCCGCATCGAGCGTGGCGGCCGCGTCGGCGGCCACGCGCGTCACGCCGAGCGACGAGCCGAGGCTTGCCGGCTTGACGAACAGCGGGAAGCCGAGCGCGTCGATCGCGGCGCGCAGCGCCTCGCGCTCGGCCCGCCAGGAATGGGCGGTGACGGTGACGTACGGGACGATCGCGATGCCGGCATCGCGCAGCAGGCGTTTGCAGACGTCCTTGTCCATGCACACCGCCGCCGCGAGCACGCCGACGCCGACGTACGGAACGTCGAACGTATCGAGCAGCCCCTGGATCGTGCCGTCCTCGCCGTACGGGCCGTGCAGCACCGGGAAGACGACGTCGACCGCCGGCAGCTCGTCGAGCGGGTGCTCGGGATCGATGAACCCGAGCCGCCCGTCGCGCGCCAGCGGCACCACCAGGCGGCCGGCGCCGGGCGCGACCTCATCCTCGAGCGCGTCGTACGCCTCCTCGTCGAGGAGATGCCAGCCGCCGCGGCGGTCGATGCCGATCAGGACCGGAGTCTGACGCTCCCGGTCGAGCGATTCGACGACGAAGCGCGACGAACGAATCGAGATCGGGTGTTCACCCGAGCGGCCGCCGAACAGGATCCCCACGCGGTCAACCGACGTCATGTGCCGCCGGTTCTAGCGCCGGGGCAGCGGCGTGACCAGTGACCGCGTCGCGCAACGATCCGGGAGCTGAACCGCCTTCCGGACATGGCGCTGTAGGCGGTCCTGGTTTCCGGGGCGCGAGAACGAACGGCCGGGCAAAGCCCAGCTGCCGTGACCAGTGACGAACCGAACGCTGCGGTGAAATGAGCGGAGACGACCGGTGACGGGTCACTGGTTACCAGTCACCGGTCACCGCCAACTCACATGTGCTCGCCCATGCGATCGTAGGTGCCTTCCTCGCCGATCGGCTCGTAGCCGAAGATCTCGTCGAGGCCGGGGCGGGACACAATGTAGTGCAGCGGGCGCATCACCAGCCATTCGACGGTGTAGCCCACCGGATGGATCAGGTAGTACGCGAGGCGAAGCGGGTGGCTGAACGCGTCCTCGTACTGTTCCTCGTCCGGGTAGCGATCGGCGGCGCCGGCCGTGCCGGTCCCGAGCGCAAGCATCGCCGTCATCATCGCAATCGCCAGCAGTCGCTTCATCGAAGAGCTCCTTCCGCGTCGGCAGCGTAGCGGGCACCGGTGCCCCCGGCAACCGCGAACTGTACTCAAAATTTGCCGTCGGGCTGACGATAGCCGATCAGGCTGACCTGACGGCCCGCCTGGCCGCCGCTGGCGCGATGCGAGAAGTACGCCCCGGCGGCACAGCGCGTACACGGACCGACGCTGGCGATCGCCTCGCCGCGGGCGCCGGCGGCGACGAGGATGGCGCGGTTCGCGGCGCGCAGATCGAGCTGCCCAAGGCGCCCGGCGGGCTGCCAGGCATCGGGCAACGCCCCCCAGCGGTCGGTCAGGCGCGCCCCGATCTCCGCTTCGACCTCGTAGCAGCAGCCGCCGATCGAGGGGCCGAGCGCGAGCTGCCACGCCTCAAGCGGAATGCCGAGTGCCGTGCGGGCCTCCGTCAGGGCTGCTGCGGCGATGCCGGCGAGCGTTCCGCGCCAGCCGGCGTGCACGGCAAGCACGGCCCCGTGTGCCGGTGCCACGCCGAGCAGCGGCACGCAGTCGGCGGTCAGGACAGCGAGCCCGACGCCATGGCTGGCGGCGAGCATCGCGTCCGCCTCGCCGACCGGCTCGTCCGGCGCCGAGACGTGCACGACGCGCGCGCCATGCACCTGGTGCATGCGCACGATGCGCAGCCCCGGCGCGGCGCGCGCCACGCGGCGCCAGTTCGCATCAACCGCCGCCGGCTCGTCGCCGACCGCCGCCGAGACGTTGAGCGACGCAAACGGCCCGGTGCTGTGGCCGCCGTGGCGACCGAAAAAGCCGTGCGTCAGGCCCGCGATGTCCGCCCAGGCCTCGACCCGCACGGCGGGCGGCGGGGTGGCATCGGGGACGCCCGGGACGGCAGCCATCGCTCAGCGCAATTCGCGCTTCACCAGCACCTGACCGTCGAGCGGCTCGCCCTTCGGCCCGGTGCGTCGTCCGCCGCGCTTCCCGAGTGTCGCCAGCGTGTCCGGGTTCACCCACGGCACGCCGTAGACACACGGCTTCGCCTGCCCGTCCTCGTCGATCGCCTCCTGGCTCGGAAACTCCGCGCGCGAGAAGTTGCTGACCAGTCGCTTGCCCATAACAGCCGACCGATATCGGAAGCGATGCGCGGAGCCAATGCCCCCCGGAGTCGCCGCTCGCTGCTCGAGCGCTCGTGGAATCAACACCGCCAGGGCGCCCGGGACGCCAAGTCCGGAATGAGTCGTTCCCATGGCGTCCTGGCGGTTCAACTTCGGATTGTTGCTGGGCGTACGGAAGCCCGCCCGCTCCGGTCGCAACCAGGCCGCGTTGAATCGCCCATGGGCGGTTGGTAGACGAACCGTTCGGCGCGCGGATGGAATACAAGCACACTCTGAACCTGCCGCAGACGGACTTTCCGATGCGCGGCAACCTCCCGGCACGCGAACCCGAGATCCTGCAGCGGTGGCGCGACGGACGGCTCTACCAGCGGCTGCTCGACCAGACCGCCGGCGGCGAGCGCTACGTGCTGCACGACGGTCCGCCGTACGCGAACGGCAACGTGCACCTCGGCACGGCGCTGAACAAGATCATCAAGGACATCATCGTCAAGCATCAGCTCATGTGCGGACGGCACGCGCCGTACGTGCCGGGGTGGGACTGCCACGGCATGCCGATCGAGCATCAGGTGCTGCGCGATCTCGGCGCCCAGGCGCGCGCCCTGCCCCGCCTCGAGATCCGCCGGCGCTGCCGCGCGTTCGCCGAGAAGTTCGTCGGCGTGCAGCGCGAACAGTTCCAGCGCCTCGGCGTGCTCGGCGACTGGGAACACCCGTACCTGACGATGACGCCGGAGTACGAGGCGGCGATCGTCCGCGTGTTCCGCCGCCTCGTCGAGCGCGGCTTCATCTACCGCGGCCTGCGCCCGGTGCACTGGTGCGCGGTGTGTTCGACGGCGCTCGCCGAGGCGGAGGTCGAGTACACCGACCACGTCTCGCCCTCGATCTACGTACGTTTTCCGTTCACCGGCACGGCCGACGACGCCGCCGCGCTCGCGCGTCGCCCGGACGATGCGGCGCGCCTTCGCGACGCGGCCGCGGCGGGCCGGCTGTCGGTGGTGATCTGGACCACGACGCCGTGGACGCTGCCGGCGAATCTCGCAGTCTGCTTCAACCCGGCGCTCGACTACGTCGCGCTCGATCTCGGCGACGAGACGGTGATCGTCGCTGCGCGCCTCGCCGAGGCGTTCCTCGCCGCCACCGGCCTCGCCGCGCAGGAAGGGCGGCGCATGCCGATCGACGTCCTGCCGCTCGACGGGCGCGACGTGTTCCGCCATCCCCTGTTCGACCGTGCCTCGCGTGCCGTGTTCGAGTCGCACGTCACCGCCGACACCGGCACGGGCTGCGTGCACACCGCACCCGGCCACGGCTACGAGGACTTCCAGGTCGGGCAGAAGTACGGCCTGCCGACGCTGACGCCGGTCGATGCGCACGGCCGCTTCACCGACGAGGCCGGCCCGTACGCCGGCGGCAAGGTGTTCGAGAGCAATGCGCGCATCGTCGACGACCTGCGCGCCGCCGGCCGCCTCGTGCACGGCGAGTCGCACGCGCATGCGTACCCGCACTGCTGGCGCTGCAAGAACCCGCTGATCTTCCGCGCCACCGAGCAGTGGTTCCTGCGCGTCGATCACGCCGGCCTGCGCGAGACCGCGCGCGCCGAGATCGACACCGTGCGCTGGGTGCCGCAGTGGGGCCATGACCGCATCAGCAACATGATGCAGACGCGCCCCGACTGGTGCCTGTCGCGCCAGCGCGCCTGGGGCGTGCCGATTCCCGCCTTCGCCTGCGACGGCTGCGGCGCGTTCCACGCCGACCCGGCCGTGATCGCGCACGTCGAGGCGATCTTCCGCGAACGCGGCGCCGATGCCTGGTACGAGCTGGCGCCGCGCGAGCTGCTGCCGGCCGGCTACCGCTGTGCGTGTGGCAGCGAGGCGTTCACGCCCGACGACAACATCCTCGACGTCTGGTTCGATTCCGGCTGCTCGCACGACGCGGTGCTGCACGAGCGCGGGCTCGGCTGGCCCGCCGATTTGTACGTCGAGGCGGTCGACCAGCACCGCGGCTGGTTCCAGGTCTCGCTGATCACCGCGGTGGCGACCGCCGGCAAGGCGCCGTACCGCGGCGTGCTGACGCACGGCCTCATCCTCGACCAGCACGCGAAGAAGATGTCGAAGTCGCTCGGCAACGTCATCGCACCCGAGGAGATCATCGCGAAGCACGGCGCCGACATCCTGCGCCTGCTGTTCGCCTCGGTCGACTTCACCGCCGACACCTGTTTCTCGCAGAACCTCGTCACGCCGCTGCTCGAGAGCTACCGCAAGATCCGCAACACCTGCCGCTTCCTGCTCGGCAACCTCGCCGGCTTCGATCCGGCGCGCGACACCGTGCCGGTCGACGCGCTGCCGGAGCTCGACCGCTGGATCCTGCATCGCGGCCAGCAGCTGCTCGCGCGCGCCCGCGGCGCCTACGACGAGTTCACGTTCCACCACGTCGTGCAGGGGCTGGTGAACTTCTGCGCCGTCGACCTCAGCGCGCTCTATCTCGACATCGTCAAGGACCGCCTCTACACCTCGGCGCCCGACGCCCACGGTCGGCGCGCGGCGCAGACGACGCTCTGGCACCTGCTCGACCTGCTCGTCCGCACGATGGCGCCGATCCTGTCGTACACGGCCGACGAGATCTGGACCTACGTGCCCGGGCGGCAGGCGGCGTCGGTGTTCGAGGCCGGGCTGCCGGCAGTCGATCCGGCGCTGGTCGACGACGCGCTCGCGGCGCGCTGGGAACAGATCCTCGCCGCCCGCGCCGTGGTCACGAAGGCCCTCGAGGAGGCGCGCAAGAGCGGCGCGATCGGCCATTCGCTCGATGCGCGCGTGCAGCTCGTCGCCGGTCCCGCGCTGCGGCCGATTCTCGACAGCCTGCGCGACACGCTGCCGGCACTGTTCATCGTCTCACAGGTCGAGCTCGCCGAGACGCTCGCCGACAGCCCGCACCACGCGCGCTCGGACGATCTCGCGGTCGCCGTGATGCCGGCGCGCGGCGCGAAGTGCGGCCGCTGCTGGAACTTCAGCGAGGCGGTCGGGCGCGATGCCGGGCACCCGGAGCTCTGCGAGCGCTGCCTGCCGGTGGTCCAGGCGCTGCCGGCGCAGGCGCATCCGTGACGAAGTCCGCGTTCGTCGCGCTGGTCGCCGGCAGCGTGGTCGTCGTCGACCAGCTCACCAAGGCGCTGATCCGGGCGGAGCTCGCGTTGCACGACGGCTTCGCGGTCGTGCCCGGCTTCTTCTCGATCATCCACGCCGCGAACCGCGGCGCCGCCTTCAGCCTGTTCGCGGATGCGCACGACGGCGTGCGGCTGCCGTTCTTCTTCATCGCCGCCGCGGTGGCGATCGGCTTCCTGGTCTACTTCATCCGCCAGGTCGCCCCGTCGCAGCGCTGGCTGCTGTTCGCGCTCGCCGGCGTGCTCGGCGGTGCGATCGGCAATCTCGTCGACCGGGTGCTGTTCGGTGCCGTCACCGACTTCCTCCTCCTCCATTACCGCGGCTGGGCGTGGCCGGCGTTCAACGTCGCCGACACGTTCATCACCATCGGCGTGATCATTCTGATCGCGCACTCGCTGTTCGGCGACGACCCCTCGCCGGCCGCGCGCACCAGCGCCGAACACGGCTGAGCGGCGCTCGCCTCGTCGCGCCGCGCGGGCTAACACGTCGCGCATGCACGCGCGACGGTGGTGGGTCGGCCTGACGGCCGCGTGCCTCGTCCTGGCGGGCACCGCCGGGGCCCAGGACGACACCCTCGACGTGCGCGTCAACTACGTCTACGCGGCGCAGTTCGGCTTCGGCGCGTACGAGCTCGGCGGCCTGCGCGTCAACGTCTACACGCTGCCCATCCCGTACACGTGGGAGGACGTCTACCGCGACTGGGACCTGCATCTGCGCGTGCCGATCGTCTACGGCCGCTATCGGTTCGCGACGCACTTCGAGCAGGATGGCGTACCGGTCGCCGTCCGCGCGAACACCAACAGCATCGCCACCGCGCCGCGCCTGCAGCTCGACATCCCGCTGCTCGTCGAGGGGCTGCGCATCTCGCCGCTCGGCTCGTGGGGCGTCGGCACGACCTTCGACAGCGGCGGACACGTGCGCGTCGGCGACCAGCGCATCCCGGTCGACGACAGCGAGAGCTGGTTCTACACCTGGCAGCTCGGGCTCTCGACGCTCTACCAGCGGCACTGGCGCGCGTGGACCGGCAACCTCGGCTCGGCGCTCATCTGGGCCGGCGACGATGCCTTCGACGACAGCGGCGACATCGAGAGTTACGGCACCTGGCGGGTGGGCGTCGAGGCGCGCCATCCGCTCGGCTTCACGATCGTCGGCCGCGTGCCGGACGCGGGGGCGCACGTCATCTACGATCGCTTCTTTCCGAGCCTCGAGTTCAGCCGCGCGCGCCGCCGCGCGCTCGAGGTCACCGATCTCGTCGAAATCGGCCTGACCTTCGGCGCCGCCTCGCCGCTCGAGCTGCCGTGGCTCGGCGACCTGCTCGACGACCTGCAGCTCGGCGCCGCCTACCAGACCGGCGACGGCCTCGACGCGTGGAAGCTCAGCACCGGCTTTCCGTTCTGACGTGAACCGCGACGAGCGCGGACGGGGCGGCGGTTCGGAAGGGGGCACAAAACACGAACGGCCGGCGCGGGAATCCGCGCCGGCCGTCGTGCTCGATCCCGCGAGCGGGATCAGGCGTCGTAGTAGAGGAAGAACTCGTACGGATGCGGACGCAGGCGCAGCGCGTTGACCTCGTTCGCCATCTTGTACTCGATCCAGGTCTCGATGACGTCCTCGGTGAAGACGTCGCCCTTGAGCAGGAACGCGTGGTCGTTCTTGAGGTTCAGCAGCGCCTGCTCGAGCGAGGCCGGCATGCCGGCGACGTCCTTCAGCTCCTCCGGCGTCAGCGAGTAGATGTCCTTGTCGAGCGGATCGCCCGCCGCGAGGCGGTTCTCGATGCCGTCGAGGCCGGCCATCAGCATCGCCGCGAACGCCATGTAGCCGTTGCTGGTCGGGTCGGGGAAGCGCACCTCGATGCGCTTCGCCTTGGGGCTCGGCGAGTACATCGGGATGCGGATCGCCGCCGAGCGGTTGCGGCTCGAGTAGGCGAGATTCACCGGCGCCTCGAAGCCCGGCACGAGGCGGCGGTAGCTGTTGTTCGTCGGGTTCGTGAACGCCGCCAGCGCCGGCGCGTGCTTGAGGATGCCGGCGATGTAGTGCATCGCGAGCTCGCTCATCCCGGCGTAGCCGCTGCCGGCGAACAGCGGCTTCTCGCCTTTCCAGATCGACTGGTGGACGTGCATACCGCTGCCGTTGTCGCCGTAGATCGGCTTCGGCATGAACGTCGCGGTCTTGCCCCATTTCCGGGCGACGTTCTTGACGATGTATTTGTACCACATCAGGTTGTCGGCCATCTTGAGCAGCGGCGCGAAGCGCATGTCGATCTCCGCCTGGCCCGCCGTCGCGACCTCGTGGTGCTGCTTCTCCACGATGATACCGACCTGCTCCATCACCATGCACATCTCCTGACGGATGTCCTGCTGCGAATCCGTCGGCGGCACGGGGAAGTAGCCTTCCTTGTGGCGCGGCTTGTAGCCGAGGTTCGGCCCCTCCTCGCGCCCGGTGTTCCAGATGCCCTCGTTCGAGTTCAGGAAGTAGTAGCCGCTGTGCGAGTTCTGGTCGAAGCGGATGTCCTCGAGGATGAAGAACTCCGGCTCCGGCCCGAAGTAGGCGACGTCGCCGACGCCGCTGGCGCGCAGGTGCTGCTCCGCCTTCTTCGCGATGTGGCGCGGGTCGCGCGAGTACTCTTCCTTGGTGATCGGGTCGATCACGTTGCCGATCAGGCTGAGCGTCGGCGCGGCAGTGAACGGGTCCATCACCGCGGTGGTGGGATCGGGCACGATGAGCATGTCCGACGCGTTGATCGGCTGCCAGCCGCGGATCGATGAGCCGTCGAAGCCGCTGCCCTCTTCGAACAGTCCTTCACTCAGCTCGCTCATCGGAATCGTGAAGTGCTGCCAGGTGCCGAGGAAGTCGAGGAACTTCAGATCGACACAGGCGGCCTTCTTCTCCTTGGCGAACGCGATCACCTCTTTCGGCGTCATTGTGGCACTACCTCCTTGCGTTGTTGCGGTGCTCCCGTGCCCCGGGAGCGCGGCGGTTGAGAGATGAAAATGGAGCAGCGGATCAGATGGCGTCGGGACCGCGCTCTCCGGTGCGGATGCGGATGACTTCCTCGATGGGCAGCACGAAGATCTTGCCGTCGCCGATGCGCCCGGTCTTCGCGGCCCGTTCGATGGCCGCGACGATGTCGGCGACCTTCTCGTCGGCGGCGATGATCTCGAGCTTCACCTTCGGCAGGAAGTCGACCACGTACTCGGCTCCGCGGTAGAGCTCGGTGTGCCCCTTCTGGCGGCCGAAGCCCTTGATCTCGCTGACGGTGAGACCCTGCACGCCGATCGCGCTGAGCCCCTCCTTCACTTCGTCGAGCTTGAACGGCTTGATGATCGCTTCCACCTTCTTCATGGCATCTCCTTGCGTGCGGCGGCGGATCTGTACGTCACTTCGGGCACACACACCAGCGCTGCGACCCGGCGGGTCCGCGTCCGTCCGGCGCCGCGCTGTCCCGTCCAGCCACCTGGTCCTCTCCCGGCGAACCCGCCCTGGGCATCGGCGCGGAACCGTCGGCAGTCACGCGGCACTTCGGTCCATACCGACGCGCCACACTCCCGCGTCCGCACTCGTTTCGCCTTCCCGACCGGTCGGTAATGACCGGCATCACTTCTTCTGATGCTGATTTTTTCGCAAACGGACGGATGCTGTCCGTCTCCGGCTCGGTGTTGAAGCAACGGGCATGCCCGATGCGAGTTGCTGGTGGACATGGCGGTCGCGTGATCGGCTGGCTGTCGCCAGCTGCCTGCAAACTGGGCAGTGCCCATGGAGTGAGCACCTGGCGGGACGCTTTGGGCGGCGATCAGCCGCGGAGGGGTGAGGGCGAAGGAGGAATCGCAATGGGCCGAGGGAACACTCGACTTCGTGTCCTCGTCACCTCGGTGGCCGATCCAGTTGAAGAACCGCCGGCGCGCACGGACGGACACAAAGAGCGTCGCCGCAGTTGGCAAGGCTGAGGGGTTGTGTTAGGCACCGGCACTTCCGGCACGGCAGTTCACAACGGGGTGTAGCTCAGACTGGTAGAGCGCACGGTTCGGGACCGTGAGGTCGCTGGTTCAAGTCCAGTCACCCCGACCATTTCTTCCATGCTGCGGACGATGCTCGCGTGGGCCGTGCTTCTCGGCTCGGTGTTCGCCGCCGGGCGCGGCGCGGCCGAGCCGGGGCCGGCGACGGTGCATGGCGCGGCGGCCGTGAACGTGCGCCAGCAGCCCAGCGCCGACAGCCGCGCGATCGAGTCGTTGCCGCGCGGCAGCCGGGTCACGGTCGAAGACACGACGGGCGACTGGTCGCACGTGGTCCTCGACGACGGCCGGCGCGGATACATGCGCTCCAGCTTCCTCGCACCGGTTGTCACCGAAGCGGCCGAGACAGCGGCCACGGCGACGCCGACGACGGGTGTGGCCGGAACGCCGATCGAGGCGCCAGCGCCCGATGCGGCCGGGCCGGCGCCGGCAGTGGACCACGAGCTCGAGCAGCTGCACGAACGGCTGGCGGCGCTCGAGGCGGCGCTGGCGGCCACCGCACAGCCGACCGCGACGCACCTGCCGGGCGCCGGCGCGTCCCATCCCGCGATCCCGGCAGCGCCGGTGGCGACCATCGTCGTGCCCCCCGCGGCGCTGGACGTGGGTCCGGCGCTGGCACTCGCGGGCGTCGGACTGATCGTCGGCTTCCTGTTCGGCACGCTATACGGCCAGCGCCAGGAACGCAGTCGGCGCTCGCGCGTCCGCTTCTGAGCGTTGGCCGGCCGCGGCAGCGGCCGCCCCGACGATCCGCACGCCGCGCGCGCCCTCTGCCGCCGATCGGGCTGCGGCAAATCGCGGCGCGAACTCACGCCGCCGGCGCGGTGAGTCGCCGGATCTCGTCGACCGTCGCCCGGTAGTCGGGGGTGTCGAAGATGCCGGTGCCGATGACGAACACCTCGGCGCCGGCGGCGGCGATTTCGGCGACGTTGTGCGTCTTCACGCCGCCGTCCACCTCGATCAGCAGGTCGAGGCCGCGCTCGCGCTTGGTGCGCTGTGCGAGGGCGAGCTTCTCGAGCGCCGACGGGATGAACGCCTGGCCGCCGAAGCCGGGATTGACGCTCATCACCAGCACCATCTCGAGATCGGGCAGGATGCTGTCGAGCGTGTGGAACGGCGTCGCCGGATTGAGGACCGCAGCGGGCCGGCAGCCGTGGTTGCGGATGTCCTGCACGACCGCGTGCAGGTGCGGGCAGGTCTCCTGGTGCACGGAGATGTACGTTGCGCCGGCGCGCGCGTACTCGCCGATGTAGCGCTCGGGGTTGGTGATCATGAGATGGACGTCGAGCGGCAGCGACGTGCAGCGGCGGATCGCTTCGACGACCGGCGGCCCGATGGTCAGGTTGGGCACGAAGTGCCCGTCCATGACGTCGACGTGGATCCAGTCCGCGCCGGCATCCTCGACGGCCTTCACCTCCTCGCCCAGCCGGGCGAAGTCGGCGGCGAGAATCGATGCGGCTATCCGCGTCACGCTGCGGACGCTATCGCGGATCGCCACCGGAAGCGAGGCGCAGGCGCGCGGCGAAGAAGCCGTCGAGCCCGTGCCGGTGCGGCGCGGTGCGCAAGATGCCGCGGGCATCGAGCAGCGCATGCGCGGCAGCGGGCAGCAGCGGTCGCGGATCTTCGATCCGGAAGGCCGGATGCGCGGCGAGGAAGCGGTCGAGCACGTCGTCGTTCTCGATGCGGGCGATCGTGCAGGTGGCGTACACCAGCACGCCGCCGGGGCGCACGGCGCTGCTCACGGCTGCCAGCAGGTTCGCCTGCAGGTCGGCGAGCGCGGCGAGGTCGTCGGGCGTGCGCCGCCAGCGGATCTCCGGGTGCTGGCGCAGCGTGCCGAGCCCCGAACACGGGGCGTCGACGAGCACCGCGTCGAACTGCTGCCCGGCGCGAAACGGCGGCGTGGCCGCATCGGCCTGCAGCGCCGCGACCCGCACGCCGAGCCGCACCGCCTCGCGCTGCGCGCGCGCCAGCCCCGCGCCGTGCAGGTCGCCGGCGACGACGAGGCCGCGCTCGCCGACCGCGCACGCGAGCGCGAGCGACTTGCCGCCCGGCGCGGCGCACGCGTCGAGCACGCGATCGCCAGGCCCGGCACCGACGAGCAGGCCGACGAGCTGCGAGGCTTCGCCCTGCACGGCAAACCAGCCCGCGGCATGGCCGGGCAGCTGCGCGGGATCGAGCGGCGCCTCGAGCACCACGCCGTCTGGCGCATAGGTGGTGGGCCGGGCCGTGAGGTCGGCGGCGGCGAACGCCTCGAGCAGCGCCGCGCGCGAGATGCGCGCGGCGTGGACGCGCAGCACCGTCGGCGCCGGCTCGTTGTCGGCGGCGAGCAGCGCCTCGGTCTCGGCCGCACCGAGCTCGGCGAGCCAGCGCTCGACCAGCCACTGCGGATGCGAATACTCGCTCGCCAGCACCGCGGCGCGGTCGGCGCCGGGCGGCGCCCCGAGCGCGGGCTGCTCGCGCAGGAAGCGGCGCAGCAGCGCGTTGACGAGGCCGCTCGGCGCACCGCCCTTGATCGTCCGGGCGAGCTCGACCGCGGTATCGACGGCGGCGAACTCCGGCACGCGGTCGAGCTTGATCAGCTGGAACAGCGCCATTCGCAACAGCGTCCGCACCGCGGCGTCGAGCTGCTCGGGCGGCCGTCCGAGCCGCGTCAGTGCCTGATCGAGCAACCCCTGCCAGGCGAGCGTGCCGTAGACGAGCCGCGTCGCCAGCGCGCGGTCGCGCGGCGCGAGCGCGGCGCCGGCGAGCGCACTGCCGAGCACGGCATCGGCGTACGCGCCGTCCTCGACCGCATTCAGCACGCGCCAGGCGAGCTGGCGCGCCTCACTCGTGCGCGGCCGGCGCGCCAAGGCGGTCTCCGACGGCCAGCGCGCCACCGCGCGCGAACTCACGCGCCGGAAGCGGCTTGCGGCCCTCGAGCTGCAGCGTCGCGATCGCCAGCGTGCCGTCGCCGGTGGCGACGCGGATCACGTCGTCGATGCCGGTCACCGTGCCCGGCGGCGCCGCGCCGCCCGCCGGCTCGGCCCGCGCCGCGTGCACCTTGAGCCGCCGGTCACCGAGCGTGGTGTACGCGGATGGCCAGGGATGGAAGCCGCGCACCCGGCGCGCGAGCTCGGTCGCCGGCCGTTGCCAGTCGATCACCCCCTGCTCGCGCGCAATCATCGGCGCCAGCGTCGCCTGCTGGTGATCCTGCGGCGTCGCGGTCAGCGTGCCGGCGTGCAGGGCCGCCAGGGCGTCCATCAGCGCCTCCGCACCGAGCGTCGCGAGGCGTGTCTGCAAGGCGCCGTAGGTCTCGTCTGGACCGATCGGGGTCGCCCGCTGCAGCAGGATGTCGCCCTCGTCCATGCGCTCGTTCATGCGCATGATCGTCACGCCGGTTTCGCGGTCGCCGGCGAGAATGGCCCACTGAATCGGCGCCGCGCCACGCCAACGCGGCAGCAGCGAGGCATGCACGTTGATGCAGCCCAGCCGCGGCAGCTCGAGGATGCGCGACGGCAGGATGCGGCCATAGGCGGCGACGACCGCGAGATCGGGCGCCCACGCGGCCAGCTGCGCCGGCAGCTCGTCGGTCTTCACCCGCAGCGGTTGCGCGACCGCGATTCCGTGCTGCTCGGCGAGCTGCTTCACCGGCGGCGCCTGCAGGCGCTGTCCGCGCCCGGCGGGCCGGTCGGGCTGGCTGACGACGCCGACCACCTGATCGGGGCCGTCGAGCAGCGCATGCAGACTTGGCACCGCGAAGTCCGGCGTGCCGAAGAAAACGATGCGGTAGCGCATGGGAGCGGTCAGCAGTCGGCCGTCAGCGGTCAGCCGACCGATTCGAGAATCCGCCACCGAGGGCAGCGAGGACACCGGGTCGAGTCATCAGAACCACCACCGGGAACAGAGCGAGTCGACCATCAGCACCGAGGGGACGGAACCAGTTCGACGTCGTGTCCTCCCGACTTCCGTGGCCAATCGGTCCGGCAACGGAGAGGTCCGGGAAACACGTCAGATGCCGGGCTCGTCGGGGTGCTCGGGCGCGCGCTTGAAGGTGTCGAGATCGACGCCGTCGCGGATCATCTTGCGCAGCTTGCGCCGGTAGGAGTCGCGCTTGAGCGGGCTGATCCGGTCGATGAACAGCTTGCCGTCGAGATGGTCGAGCTCGTGCTGCAGCGCCACGGCGAGCAGCCCCTCGGCCTCGAGCGCGACCTCCTGCTGCTCGGGCGTCCACGCCTTGAGCAGGATCCGCGCGCTGCGCTTCACCTCGGCGCTGTAGTCGACCACCGACAGGCAGCCCTCTTCCCAGAGGATCGTGCCCTCGCGCTCGGCGATCACCGGATTGATCAGCTTCAGCAGGTGCTTGCCGGGATTCTCGCCGTCGACGTCGACGACGATCATGCGCTCGCTGATGCCGATCTGCGGCGCGGCGAGCCCGACCCCCGGCGCCGCGTACATCGTCTCGGCCATGTCGCGCAGCACCTCGTCGGTGGTGCCGTCGATGTTCGCGACCTCGACCGCCGTCTCCTTCAGCACCGGCTCGGGGTACTTGAGAATGCGACGCAGCGCCATCGCCGTACCGTAGCCGAATCCCGCCGGCGATGCAGCAGGCCCCACCGGCCGCCGGTGTCCCGTCGAACGCTGCCCCCGCTGAGGTCCCTCTGAGGCGCTGACACGAAGTCGAGCAATTCCTTCGACTCCGCGTCCTCTGCGCCTCGCTGGCACACCCGCTCGCCAAACCGTCAGAGTTGCCGGCCTTGTGACCGGGCCCGGTCTCTGGTCACCGGGTCACCGGTCACTGGTCACCGGTCACCGGTCACCCCTCACAACATGTGCTGCGGGTCGACGTCGACGATGACTCGAATGTCCTTCGGCCGGGCGGCGGCGCGCAGGTCCGGCAGCGTGGCGCCGACGATCTCGCGCAGGACGGCCCCGCTCGCGCCGCGCACCATGATCTGCTGGCGAAACCGCTGGCGCAGCCGTTCGAGCGGCGCCGGAGCCGGGCCGAGGACGCCGCAGCGGCCGGCGGCACGCTCGCGCAGCTGGCGCGCCGCATCGCGCGCCAGCTTGGCGACCGCTGCGCCGTCCACGCCCTCGATGCGCAGCAGGATGATGCGGGAAAACGGCGGATACCCGAGCTCGCGGCGCGCGGCGAGCTCGGCTTCGGCGAACGCCGCATAGTCGTGCGTCGCCGCCGCACGCAGGCTGTCGTGCTCGGGCTGCAGGGTCTGCACGAGCACCTGGCCGCGCTTCTCGCCGCGACCGGCGCGGCCGGCCACCTGGGCGAGGAGCTGGAAGGTACGCTCGCCGGCGCGGAAGTCGGGGAAGTTGAGCGCCGCGTCGGCGAGAATGACGCCGACGAGCGTCACGCCGGGCACGTCGTGGCCCTTGGTGATCATCTGCGTGCCGATCAGGATGTCGAACCGCCCGGCGCGCCAGTCACCGAGCAGCGTCTGCTGGCTCCCCTTGCGGCGAACGGTATCGCGGTCCATGCGCGCGACGCGCGCGCCGGCAAAGCGCGCGCGCAGCAGCGCCTCGAGCTGCTCGGTCCCGACCCCCCACTCGATCAGCGCCGGCTCGTGGCATTCGCGGCACGCGGCCGGCGGCGGCAGGGTGTGGTCGCAGTAATGGCAGCGCACGGCGCGCCAGCGGCGGTGCACGGTCATCGCGACGCTGCAGTTCGGACACATCAGCGGCTCGCCGCAGGCGCGGCACTGCAGGAAATTCGCGAAGCCGCGGCGGTTGAGGAACACGAGGCTCTGCCCGCCGGCGGCGAGGTTGGCGGCCAGTGCCGCGTCGAGCTCGGGGGTGAGCACCGGCGGCTGCGCGGCGGCATGCGCGCGCAGATCGATCAACCGCACCGGCGGGAGCGGGCGGGCGGCGACGCGTTCCGGCAGCTCGAGCAGCCGGTACCGGCCACGGCGTGCGTTCCACAGCGACTCGAGTGACGGCGTCGCCGAGCCGAGGATGATCGGACAGCCGCCGAGCTTGGCGCGCATCACCGCGACGTCGCGTCCATGGTAGTGCACGCCGTCGGCCTGCTTGTAGGAGGCGTCGTGCTCCTCGTCGACGATGATCAGGCCGAGCCGGCGCAGCGGTGCGAACACCGCCGAGCGCGCCCCGATGACGATGCGCGCCGCGCCGCGGGCGATGCGCCGCCACTCGTCCCAGCGCTCGCCGACCGAGAGCTGGCTGTGCAGCACCGCGACCGCATCGCCGAAGCGCGCCCGCACGCGCTCGACGAGCTGGTGGGTGAGCGAGATCTCCGGGACGAGCACGAGGGCCGACGCCCCGGCGGGCTGCGCCGCGATGGCGCGCAGATACACTTCCGTCTTGCCGCTGCCGGTGACCCCGTGCAGGAGCCAGGCGACGAACCCCTCCGCGCGTGCCGCGACGATGGCCTCGACGGCGGCCTCCTGCGCCGCGGTGAGCGCGACGGCGACGTCACGCGCCACGACCGGCGGCAGGACCGGCCGGTACTGCTCCTCCTCGCGCACGCGCACGAGGCCCGCCGCAACGAGCGCGCGCAGCTTCGCCGCGGCATCGGCGAACGAATGCCGCAGCTCGTGGTCGGGCGCGCGGCGCAGCGGATGCTCGCGCAGATACGCGTAGAGCGCGCGCAGGGCCGGCCGGCGGGCGAGCGCGGCCGGCAGGGGGTCGCGGGGCACGGCCTCGTAGAACCGCTGCCGGCGCGTCGGCGCCGTCTCGCGGCGGACGCGCTCGCGCACGACGGCGACGCCGCGGCGCACGAGCGCCGCGAGCGCGCGCCGGCCCGGCGGGCCGAGGCGCGCGACGAGCGGTGCCACCTCGCACTCGCCGCGCTCGGCGAGCGCGCGCGCGACGGCGGCCTCGCCGGCGGGCAGGTCGTCCGGCGGCGGTCCGGTCAGCGCCGCGACGCGCGTCGTCTCGACGCGCAGCGCGCCGGGCAGCGCCGTACTCAGCACCTCGCCGAGCGAGGCGAGATAGTAGTCCGCCATCCACGCCGCGAGGGCGAGCAGCGGCGCGTCGAGCACCGGCTCGTCGTCGAGCACGGCGGCGAGATCGCGCAGTCCGTCGCGCGGCTCACCGGGCGCGAGCACGATGCCCATGGCGCGCCGGGCGCCGAGCGGCACGAGGACGCGCGTACCGGGCGCGAGCGGACCCGGCGCGCGGTAGTCGAGCGGCGCGATGCGCCCCGGCGCCGGCACGAGCGCGACGCGCACCACCGCCGCGGGCGCGGCGGCCGTTCCTGCCGGTGGCTCGGATCCTCGCTCCACGGCGTGGATCGGCTCAGGCGCGGACGACGCGCTGGTAGATCTTCGGCAGCTCGCGCGGCAGCGCGGTGATGTCTTCAATGACCATGTACCGCGTCTCGTCGCACATCTGCCGCAGGTAGTCGTGCCCGGCCTTGTCGACGGTGATGCAGAACGGGGTGACGCCCGCCGCCTCCGCCTCGCGCAGCGCGACCGCCGTGTCGCGGATGCCGTAGACGTTGCTGCGCCGGTCCTGGCCGTAGTCGTAGTCCTGCGGGAACCCGTCGCTGAGCAGGAACAGATGCTTCACGCGCGCCGTCACGGCGCCGAGCTTCTCGATCGCGTGCCGCAACGCCGTGCCCATGCGCGTGCTGCGCTTGGGCTCGATGCCGCCGAGGCGCCCCTTGACCGTCGCGCTCAGGGATTCGCTGAACGACTTGACGCGGTAGACCTCGACGCGGTCGCGGCCGTGCCCGGAAAAACCGTAGATCGCATACGCATCGCCGATCTCCTCCAGCGCCTCGGCCATGATCACCAGCGTTTCCTTGGTGACGTCGATGATGCGCCGCGCCCGGCCGCCGCCGCCACGCGGCGCCCCGGTCGTCGCGGGTGACTCGAAGGGCTCGTCGGTCGAGGCGCTCATGTCGACCAGGAACAGCGTCGCGACGTCGCGCTCCTCGCGCTTGCGCGCCACGTACACGCGGCTCGACGGCGCCTGGCCGGCGCGGCGGTCGATGCGCGCCGCGATCGCCGCATTGAGATCGAAGTCCTCGCCGTCCTCGAGGCCGCGGACGGTGCGGTACATCTCCGGGCGGACGCGCTGGAACTGGCGGCGCACCTCGGGAATCAGACGCGCGTAATCGCCCAACGCCCGGTTGAAGAACTCGCCCGAGTCGCCGGCGACGCTGAGCTCGTAGAGTCGGCACCAGCCGCTGCGATAGTCGCCGATGTGGTAGTCCCACTCGTCGTACGCGAAGTGCTCGCCGGCGCTGTCCTCGGCCCGCAGGCGGCGCGCGATGCGGCGACCGCCCGCATCGCCGTCGCCGAGCAGCTCGCGCAGGGCATCGAGCTGTTCGCTCGGCAGCTTGCCGATGAGATCGGTGATGAAGAGCCCGAGCCCCTCGACCTCCTGGCCGGTGCCCTGGGTGATCTTCAGGTTGCCGCTCTCGAGCAGGCGCTGGATCTCCTCCGCCGACAGCGGCTGCGCGCCGCCGGCGCCCTCGAGCTCGTCCGGTGACAGCTGCAGCGACGGACGGTCCGCCTCGTCAGCGATCGGTTCGCCGCCGGGCGGCGCCGCCTCGGTGTGCGGCGCCGTCCCGGCCAGGGCCGGTCCTTCGTCGTCGCCGTACATGTCGAGCAGCGCATCGCCGGTGAGCCGGTCGAGCGCGAAGCCATCGAGATCGCGATCGCTTTCGACATAGGCGGGCTGCGCAGCGGCGAGCGCGCCGGCGAGTGACTCGGCGACGCGCAGGGCATCCCCGACGGTCGCCTCGGGCGCCGCCAGCGGCGCGACGCAGCGCGCGATCAGCCGCGCGCCGGGCTCGTCGAGCCAGCGCGGCAGCGGGCCGGGCGCGGCGCCGCGCAGCACGAGGCAGAACACGGCATCGAGCCGGCCGGTGCGCGGCGGTGCGGGCTGCATCGCCCAGCGCTCGAGCAGGCGCTCCGCGACCCAGCGTCCCTCGGCGGCCAGCCCGCGATACTCGGCACACAGCCGATGATGGACGCGCACGCCTTCGGCGAGCAGGAACAGCTCCTCGAGGGCCTCCGGCCGGTCGGGATCGGTGACGAAGCGGAACAGATCGCCGCCCGGCGGCAGCTCGGGATCGGCGGGTGCGGCGGGGTCGGTGAACGCGTAGGTGCCGAACTCGCGCCGGCCGGCGAGCTGCGCGGCAAGGAACCGGTAGAGACGCAGGTTGTCCTCGTGGGTACCGAGCCAGTCGATGCGCAGCGGCAGCGCGATCTCGTTCTCGCCCGGGAACTCCTCGAGCGGCGGGCGCAATCGCATGACGTCGAAGGCGCGGATGCTCGCCGACGCGCCGCTCAGCATCTGCACGTACTTGCGCAGCAGGCCCTGCGCTTCCTCGAGCGTCGCGGCGATCGAGGAGGCGCGCAGCGTCTTGCGGCTGGTCCGCGATTCGAGCGCAAAGAAGGCGAGCCCGGCGTCGGGGTTGTCCGCCGCGAGCGTGAGCCCGACGTCGAACCACTCGCGCACGCGCGGCGGATCGGCATCCTCGTAGACGCGCGGCAGCGAGCGCAGTGCCGCGACGACGGCGGCCGGACAGGCGGCGGCGACGCGGGCGAGCTCGCCCAGCCCTTCGAGGCGATGCGCGGACGGCACCTGCAGCAGGAGCGCGCCGGCGACCGGCGCCACCTCGGCGACCGGACCCGCCACGCGCCGCGCGGCCTGGTGCAGCACGTCGAGCAGGGCGCCGCGCTCCGCACCGTCGAGCGGCGCCAGCGCATCGGGCAGCGCGCGGTAGAGCGCGAGCGCGTCGCGCGGGGCCGCGGGGGCGAGCGCGATGACCGTGCGCAGCAGCGCGCACTGTTCGTCGGCGGTCCAGCCCTGCACGCTGCGCGGCAGCGCGCCGAAGAACTCGCGTTCCTTGACCGCCGGCAGCAGCGCCGCGCCGGCGCCGGCCCACAGCCGATAGGCCGCCGGGGCGAGCGCGAGCACCGCGTGCGGGGCGGCGGCGAAGTAGGACTGGGCCAGGAACTCGCCCTGCCAGCCGCGCTGGCCGTAGAGGTCGCCGCCGATCGCCACCCAGTCGCGCAGCCGGGCGAGGCCGTCGGCGCGGCGCAGCAGGGAGGACGTCGAGCGGAAGAAGATCGCGGCCAGCTTGCCCGAGGTCGCGGCGAGCTCGCGGCCGAGCGCGCACCAGGCGGCGGCCGTCTCGAGACCGCCGCGGCCGAAGGCGGCGGGCGACACCGTGAAGAACGCGACGGCCCCGTCGCGGCACAGCGGCTCGTCGGTCGCCAGACGCTCGCCGAGGGCCAGCCAGCGCTCGAAGCCGTCCGTGCCGAAGGCCGTCCAGACCTGGGCGGCGCGCCGGTAGAAGCGCTGCGCGAGCACCGCCGAGACGGCCGCGAGGCGATCGCCGTCGGCGAGCAGCCGGGCATGCACCGCCGGGCCGAGCGCCTGCGCGGCGGCGTGCGCGGCGGCGCCGTCGGGATCGTCGAGCAGGTGGCTGCCGAGCCACACGCCGCGCAGCGCGTCCGGCTTGCGGTCAGCCATGGTGCGGCGGGCGTGCCGTGCCGGCACGCGGCGACCAGCGGGCGGCGTGCGGGCCCCCTGCCGCGCGCCGGCGCATCAGCCCCCGAAGATCGAGCCGACGAGCTCGTCGATCGCGCGCTGACTCTCGAGATCGTCGGTGAGCGACTTCGCCACCGAGACCTGGCAGGCGCGGCGCGCCGGCACGCCGCGCGCGATGAGCTGCCCGGCATAGACGAGCAGGCGCGTGCTGACCCCTTCCTCGAGCCCGCTCGCCTTCAGGTGGCGCACCTTCTCGCCGAGCTTGGCGAGATCCATCGCCACCTCGAGCGGCGCGCCGCTCTCGTGCGCGATGACCTGCGCCTCCTTGTCGCGCGGCGGGTAGTCGAAGTCGATGGTGACGAACCGCTGCCGCGTCGAGTGCTTCAGGTCCTTGAGCACGCTCTGGTAGCCGGGGTTGTAGGAGATCACGAGCAGGAAATCGGGGTGCGCCTCGATGATCTCGCCGCGCTTGTCGATCGGCAGGATGCGGCGGTGGTCGGTGAGCGGGTGGATGAGCACCGTCGTGTCCTTACGCGCCTCGACGATCTCGTCGAGGTAGCAGAACGTCCCGGCGCGCACCGCCTGGGTGAGCGGCCCGTCGACCCAGACGGTCTCGTCGCCCTTGATCAGGTAGCGGCCGACGAGATCGCTGCCGGTGAGGTCCTCGTGGCAGGCGACGGTGATCAGGTTGCCGGCGATGCCGTGTTCGCCGCGCCCGCGCAGCGTGTGCGCCATGTACTCGACGAAGCGCGTCTTGCCGCAGCCGGTCGGACCCTTGAGCAGGATCGGCAGGCGGCAGGCATAGGCGGCCTCGAAGATCGCCACCTCGTCGCCGATCGGCAGGTAATACGGCTGCGGCTCGCTCACGGCGTGATCGTCTCCATGGTCTCCCCCGACTGGGCGTCGACCAGCACGACGGTGATCGCCGTGCCGCCGCCGTGCAGCGCCGCCGCGTCGCGCACGCCGCCACGCAGGCGGTCGATGAACTTGTCGCGTACCGGTCCCGGCATGCTCTGCATCGGGAACTCGCGCAGCACGACGCGCACCGCGTCCTCGGCGGGCCAGTCGATGCGCTCGATGCGCGAGCCGGCGATCGGATGGCCGCGGAAGACCTTCTCGACGTCGCCGCGCAGCGTGCTGCCCGGCGTCGGGGCACCCGCGTCACCGGGAGCGGCCGGCGCGCTCAGCCGGGCGAGCAGGGCATCGATCCGCCGGCGCGTCGGATCGTCCGGGGCGATCTCGCGCGCCCGGCGCAGCGCCGCGAGCGCCGCGGCATCATCGCCTTTGGCGCGCTGGGCGAGCGCGAGATTGAACTGCGCCTGGAAGAAATCGGGGTCGCTGCGCAGCACGGCCTGATAGGCCTCGAGCGCCTCGTCGACCTGGCGGTCGGCGAGCAGCATCGTCGCGAGGTCGGTCTGCACGCTGAGGTCGTCGGGCTTCACGGCCAGATAGCGGCGGTAGAACTCCATCGCGCGCTTCGGCTCGTTGCGGTCGTAGGCGATGTTCCCCAAGCCCCGCAGCGCATCGGGATCCTCGGGCGCCGCGTCGAGGATGTGCGTGTAGGTCGCGGTCGCGTCGGTGAGATAGGCGGGATCGACCTGCCCGGCGCGATACTGCACGAAGCCGAGCTGGCGCCAGGCCTCGAGATCCTGCGGCTTTTCCTTCGCAGTCTCGACCATCTTCGCGATCACGTTGCGGACGTCGGCCGGCACCTCGAGCGGCGGGTGATCGGCCGGCATCGGCGCGCCCGACCCCGCGGTCCGCGGCGGGGGAACGTTCGGCGGATTCGCGTTCAGGCGGCCGACGGCGACCGCCACCGCCCCGACGACGAGCACGCTCGCGACGACGAACAGCGGTGCGGCGCGGACGGCGAATCGCGGGCGACGGGCCGGTGCGCCGGTCCCGCCACCGACCGGGCGGCCGCACGCCGTGCAGAAGCGCGCGCTGGCCGGCAAGGCGGTGCCGCACTCGGTACAGAATCGATCAGCCATGAACGATCGGGTCACGCTACCAAGTCGGTCCGGGGCTGCCAATCGGGGCGCGCATTGGACGAGCGCAGGCATCCGTGTACAGTCGGGCGTTGCGAGTTCAGGGAGGACGAGGAACCAATGCGTCGAGGATGGTCGTTGGCCGGGGTTCTGCTGGCCCTGTGTTTCAGCTCGTGCACGTGCAGCAGCAGCACCCCGGAAGTGCCGAAACCGACCCCCGTGGCACGCGGCGGCTGGATGGGGAAGCCCTCGCCGCGCTCGCTGCCCGATCGCGGCCCGGGCATGGCCGTGACCCCGGGTGATGTCGAGGCGCGCGAGGCACCGACGCCGCCACCGACGCCCGAGCAGGCGGTCCTTCCCGACGACTTCCCGTCCGACGTGCCGGTCTTCGAGGGCGCCGAGGTCGCGGCCGTGCAGAAGCTCGCCAATGGCGCCAGCAACGTCGTCTTCACCGTCGAGGATGCCGACGCGCCGCAGGTGTTCAGCTTCTACAAGAACGACATGCGCGGCAACGGCTGGGACGTGGAGCAGGAGTACGAGGGCAAGGAACAGTCGTTCCTCTCGTTCAAGAAGGGCAACACGATCACCAACGTCAGCGTGACGAAGGACCCGAAATCCGGGAAGCGGGTCGTCGCGGTGATGTACTACGACGAGCAGCCGCTGCCGTTCGACGAGTTCTGAGGACGGCACCGGGGTGCGGCCCCTCGCGCCGGGCCTCTGTGCCCTGCTGCTGATCCTGGTGCCGGTCGCGGCACCGGTCGGCGCCACGACGGTGGTGCCGATGCGCGTCCCGGAGCTGACCGCGGCCTCGATCGGCGCGGTGCGCGGCCAGGTGCTGCGCATCGCCTCCGCCGCCGCCCCCGTTTCGGGGGCGATCTCGACCTACATCACCCTGCTCGTCGACGAGGTACTGTTCGGCCCGTTCGCGCCCGGCGAGCTCGTGCTGCGCGAGCTCGGCGGGCGCGTCGGCGGGCGCGCCGAGCGGGTCTTCGGCCAGCCGGAGTATTCCGTCGGCGAACGCGTGCTCGTCTTCCTCAGCCGCCACGCCGACGGCACGCTGCGCACCACCGAGATGAGCCTCGGCAAGCTCAGGCTGCGCGACGCATTCGGCGGCACGCGCGCGCAGCGCACGCGCGTCCCCGGCGTGCGCACCCTCGTGTCCAAGTCGGTGGCCATCGATCTGCCGTATGCCACCCTGCGCGAGCGCATCCGCCGCGCCGCCCCATCCGCGGGCACGCGGCTGCCGATCGTCCAGCGCCCGGAGCTCGGCGGTCTGCGCCTCGAGGTGCAGCCGGCGTTCCGGCTGCTGCAGCCGTTCTCCCGCTGGTTCGAGCCCGACGCGGGCATGCCGGTCGGTTTCCTCGTCGACACCACCGGCGACGCGACGCTCGGCGCCGCGGTGTCCCGCGCGGCCGTCGGCGCCGGCCTCGCGGCCTGGAGCGGACTGCCGTTCTCGCCGCTCTCCCTGTACGACGCCGGCGACACCGATCCGGCGCCGTTCCCCAACTGCCCGAGCGCGAGCCGCATCGTGTTCAACGATCCGTTCGAGGAGATGGGCGATCCGCACAACTGCCGCGGCACGCTGGCGATCGGCGGCTTCTGCGAGAACCCCGAGGACACCATCGTCGTCGGGCCGCGCACGTTCCAGCGCATCACCGCGGGCAAGGTGACGTTCAACGACGGCTGGGGCGGCTGCCCGATCTGGACGCCGTGCAACCTCGCCGAGATCGCCACCCACGAAATCGGCCATACCCTGGGCTTCAACCACTCCGAGGATCCCACCGCCACGATGGCGGAGGTGGCGCATTTCGACGGCCGCTGCTCCTCCCTCGCCGAGGACGACCGCGACGCCGTGCTGGCGGTGTATCCCTTCCCGCCCTCGCCGAGCGCCACGCCGACGGTCACCGACACGCCGGCGCCGACCACCACGCCGAGCGTGACCGCCACGCCCTCGCGCACCGGCACGATCACGCGCACGCCGTCGCGCACGCTCACGCCGACGCGTACGGCATCGCGGACGCGGACGGCGACGCCGACCCGTACCCCCCCGCCGACGCGCACGGCGACCGGCCCGACCCGCACGCCGACGGCGACGGCGACCGTCACCGCACCACCGACGGGCACCCCCAGCGCCACCGCCACGCGGACACCATCTCCCCCGGCCTCACCGACAGCCACCGTCACCGTCACGCCGCGTCCGCCACGGCCCTGGATCGCCGTGGTGGCCGAGGCGTTGCGCCGGACGCTCGAGCGCTCGGACGCGCCGTGAAGCGGCCAGCCGCGGTGTCGATCCGCGGCCGCGAAGCCCGTGCAGGCGGGTCGGCAACCGACAGCGGAACTGCGCCGTCTACGCCTTTTTCAGATGACGCCGGGCGCGCATGCGAGCCCGCACGGCGCGGCACCGCGTTTCGCATCGCATCCCGCACAGCATCCTCGCAGGACGCACAGCACCCGCCACGGACGAAAATTGTCCCCATAACGGTTGGATGATTTTGTGACGCACCGCGGCAGAGCCGACGAGCGAACGGATGTTCACCCGCTGCGCGTGCAGCGTGTGGCACATCGCTCGCTCTACCGGGCGGCATATGACCCGGATCACAGAAGGCAAAGGGCGCGTCGGGTGGGCCGTAGTGGCGCTGGTGCTCCTCGCCTTCGGCCGTGTCGAGGCGAGCACGTTCGTGCTCATGGACGAAGCCGATCTCGCCGCGCGATCGGTCGCGGCGGTCCGGGGCACGGTGACCGAGATCACCTCCGGGATCGACGGCGCCGGCGACGGCGTGCACACCTACGTGCGCATCGCGCCGCAGCAGGTCGTCCTCGGCGCGCTGCCCGCCGGCGACATCGTCCTGCGCGAAACCGGCGGCCGCGTCGACGGCCTCAGCGAGTGGGTCTTCGGCAGCCCGGAGTATCACGTCGGCGAGGAGGTGCTGGTCTTCGTCAGCGCCACCGGCGACGGCACGCTGCACACCACCGGCCTGGCGATGGGCAAGTTCTCCGTCAGCCGCGACGCGACCGGCCGCATCCGGGCGATTCGCCGCCTCGGCGAGGGCGTCTCCGTCTGGGATCCGCAGACCGGAACGTTCGAGGAGGCGCCCGGCGATGAGGAATACGATCTCGACGCGATGCAGCGCGCGCTGCGCGACGCGGCCGGGCGGCTGACGACCAAGTCGCGGCGCCAGGCGACCGCGGTGCGCGCGCTGCCGGTGGAGATGACCCGGCTGCGGATGCGCGAGCAGCACGCGGCGTTCACGTACCTCAGCACGCCCTCGCGCTGGTTCGAGCCCGACGAGGCGCAGCCGATCGCCTTTCTGATCGACGGCACGGGAGACGTCGGGCTCGGTCCGGTCACGTCGCGGCAGGCGATCACCGACGCGTTCGCCGCCTGGACCAACGTGCCGAATTCCGACCTGACGCTGATCGACGGCGGCACGCTCGCCGCGCCGGTCACGTTCGCGGGGTGCAGCGGCGGCAACCGCGTCATGTTCAACGACCCGTTCAACGAAATCGCGGACCCGAGCGGCTGCAGCGGCGTACTCGCCATCGGCGGCTTCTGCGCGTCATCGGAGACGCGGGTCATCAACGGGACGAACTTCCGCCGCATCCGCGTCGGCAAGGTCACCTTCAACAACGGCTGGTCGAAGTGCGGCGGCTGGGGCCGCTGCAGCGTCGCCGAGGTGGCGACGCACGAGCTCGGCCACACGCTCGGCTTCGGCCACTCGCCCGATCCCGGCGCGACGATGTACGCCAGCGCGCACTTCGACGGCCGCTGCGCTGCGCTGCGCCAGGATGATCTCAACGCCGTCGCCTTCGTCTATCCGAGCCTCGCCAGCCCGACGCCGACGCGCACGTTCACGCCACTGCCGCCGACGCCGACCGCGACGCGCACCCGCACCGCCACGGCGACGGTGCCGACGCCGACCGTTCCGCCACCGACCGCGACCCGCACGGCCACCCGCACGGCGACCGCGACCATCCCGCCGGCGACGGCGACGGTCACGCCGACCGTCCCGACACCGACCGCCACGGCGACCCGCACGCCGACCGCAACCGTTCCCACCGCCACCGCGACCGCCACCCGCACGGTGCCGCCGACGGCGACCACGACCCCGACCCGCAGCATGACCGCGACGCGGACGGCGACGCGCACGCGCACGGCTACCCGGACCGCGACGATCCCGCCGACGGCGACCCGCACCGCGACGGCGACCCACACCGCGGTGCCGCCGACCGCGACGGCCACGCCGCTGCGCATCTCGGTGCGCGGGCGCGTGCGGTACTACGCCGGCGGCCAGGGGGTGCCGGGCGTGACCATGACCCTGCGCGGCCAGATGGTCGCCGCGGTGGATACAGGGATCACGGGCGAGTACGCGTTCGACGCCGTGCCGGCCGGCAGGTTCTGCGAGGTCGCGGCGAACAAGGCGCGCGACTTCGGCAACGCCGTCTCACCGCTCGATGCCGCGTTCGTCCTGCAGCACGTCGCCCGGCTGCGTGCGCTCGATAGCGATCAGCAGCTCGCCTGCGACGTCACCGGCGACGGCACGGTGAGCACGCTCGATGCGGCACGGCTGCTCGAGTTCAGCGTCGGCGCAATGGCGCGCATGCCGCTCGCCGAGCTGTGCGACGGCGACTGGCTGTTCGTCCCCGATCCGGAACCGGCAGTGCAGCCACTCGCCATCTCGCCGTCGATCGACGGCGGCCACTGCGAGGCCGGCAAGATCATGCTCGAGGATCTGCTCACTGAAGCCGAGGAGCAGAACTTCCGCGCGCTGCTGATCGGTGATTGCACCGGCAACTGGCAGACCGGCGCCGGGGCTGCGCTGCGCGCACGCGCCGGTCGCGGAACCCCGGTCGTGCGGCTCGGCCGTGTCGTCGTCCGCGACGGCGTGGCGAGAGTCCCTGTCCACGTACGTGCGCGCGGCGGCTTCACCGCCCTCGACCTGCACCTGCGCTACGATGCCGCCGCCCTCACACCGGCCGCGGCGCAGCTGCGCCGCCCGGCGGACAGCGCCATCATCAGCATGCACGCCCCGGAGCCCGGCACGCTGCGGGTCGCGCTCGCGAGCGGCACGGTGCTCGACCGGCGCCGCGGTTCGCCGCTGCTGATCGAGTTTGCCGTCGCCGGCTCCCCCGCGAACACGGCGGTGCAGCTCGATGCGGCGTTCGTCGACGAGGCGCCCGCGACCCTCCGCGCGGTGCGCTGAGCGCGCACGCTTCCCCGTCAGCGCACGGTCACGAGGACACCGCGCTGGCGGGGGCCGTCGAGCTCGACGAGCATCACCGCCTGCCAGCGACCGAGCTGCAGACGACCCGCCCGCACCGGGATGGTCTCGCCCGGGCCGAGCAGCGCCGCCTTGATGTGCGCCGCGCCGTTCCCGTCGATCCGGTCATGACGCCACTGCCCCTCGGGAACGAGGCGCGCCAGGGCATCGAGCAGATCGTCGCACAGGTTCGGATCGTCGTTCTCGTTGATCACCACCGCCGCGGTCGCGTGCGGGACGTAGACCGAGCAGAGTCCCTCGGCGAGCCCGGCCTCGGTGACCACCCGTGCGACCTCGGCCGTGAGGTCGACGACTTCGTACTGGCGTTGCGTCCGGATACTCAGCTCGCGCTGCATCGGCCGCGCCCGCTCACATCCACGCGCCCCCGTCGACGCGCAGGATCTTGCCGGTCACGAAGCCCGCATCGTCGCTCGCCAGGTACACCGCGGCGCGGCCGACATCCTCGGGCTGCCCGGCACGGCCGAGCGGGATGCCGCTGAGCAGCGCGTCGCCGTAGTGCTTGAGCAGGCGCGAGCCCATGTCCGTCTCGATCAGCCCGGGTGCGATGCAGTTCACCCGCACGCCCGCCGGCGCACACTCGCGGGCGAGCGACTTCGTCAGCGCATTCACGCCGGCCTTGGCCACGTAGTACGGCGCCCCGAGCGGGCCGCAGGCGTCGGCACCGATGGACGAGACGAGGATGATGGTGCCGCGGCGCTGATCGACGAGGTGCTTCGCGGTTGCCTTGCAGGTGTGGAACACGCCGTTGAGGTTGACGTCGAGCACGCGGTGCCAGTGCTCGAGGTCCATGTCCCACACCGTCTGTGTCCGCGAGGCGATGCCGGAGTTGGCGACGACGATGTCGAGGCCGCCGAGGACTTCGAGCGTCTCGGCCACCAGGCGCTCGACCTGTGGCCATTCCGCGACGTCCGCCTGCACGGCGATCGCCCGACACCCGAGGCGCTCGATCTCGCCGACCGTCGCCCGTGCGGCGTCGGCGTCGCGCCGGTAATTGACGGCGACGTCGGCCCCCTCGCGCGCGAGCTCGATCGCAATGCCGCGGCCGATACCTCGCGATGCCCCGGTTACCAGCGCGATCCGCCCCGCGAGACGACCCATGGGCGCGACCCTACTGGGCGTTCCACGGGCAGACAAGCCGTCGCGCGCGCACCGCACACCGCTCTGGAGGGCGCCGACTGCCACCGGCGCCCCCCTGACGCACGTCTTGCCTCAGCGCAGATCCTCGATGCCGCCCAGACCGCGGCGCGCGGCGTGGCGCTGCATGCGGCGGATCAGACGGTTTGCGTCGACCAGGATCGCGCGGCGCAGCGACGCCTTGGCGGTCCGTGCGTACCAGTCGCGCAGCGCCTGCAGGTCGCGCCCGAGCTGCGCGAGCTCGGCCCGTTCGCGGGCGTTGCGCGCCGGCTCGCGTTCGAGCAGCACCCGCCAGCGTTCGAGCTGCGCGTCGATGGCGTTCAGCGACAGATCGAGCGTGTCCGCATCCGCCGGCGTCGGCCGTGCGGGACGCGGCGTCGCGACCGCGCGCACGGCCGTACTCGCGGACGGCGCAGCGGCGGCCGGCCTTGCCGGGGCGCTGCGCGCCGGGCGCCGGGCAGCTGGCGCGGGCGGTGCGAAGCCATACTTGCGCAGCACGCCGACGACGGTGCCACGGATGCGCACCTGATCGCCGCCGATGATGAGCGGCAGCATCTCGGGGTTGGCGGGCTGCAGGCGCACCTGGCCACCCGGAGCGCGAAACAGTTTCTTGACCGTCACGTGACCGTCGATCTCCGCGACGACCGTCCGACCGTCATCCGCGGTCTCGCCCGGTGCGACGATCAGGTAGTCGCCGTCGCGGATGCCGGCGTCGACCATCGACTGGCCGCGCACGCGCAGCGCGAACACCGTGCGTCCGTGCCAGAGCGACTCGGGAACCTCGAGCGTCTCCTCGACGCTGAACATCTCGAGCGGCTGTCCCGCGGCGACTTCGCCAAGCAGCGGGATCGCCACCGTGCCTTCCATCACCCACGCCTCGCTCGCCAGCATGCTTTCGCTCCTTCTTCGCTGGCTGCCGATTAGGCGAAAGTCGGGCGAAGGTCAAGCCGTGAGATCGCCCGCCATCCTCGCGGACCGGTGCCCGCCCGCGGCACCGAGGAAGCGAACGTGGTCGCGAGATTACTTGCGCGTGACCAGCTCGATGAGCGCGCCGTGTGCGGCGTCGGGATGCAGATACTGGATGCGCATGTCGGCGCCGCTCCGGGTGGGTCCGGCGAGCGGGAGGCCGGCCTGCGCCAGCTCGCTGGCCGCGGCGTCGACGTCGGCGACGCGCAGGCCGACGTGGTACACGCCGGGCGCGCGGTGCGGCAGCAGGCGCATCATCGTCTGCTCGGGATCGGCGGCTTCGATGAGCTCGAGCTCGACGTCGCCGACGCGCAGGCAGCAGCGACGGATGGGCGGCGCATCGTGCGTCTGAATCGGCCCCGCGGTCAGCCCGAGCGTCCCGGTGTAGAACGCGAGCGCCTGGTCGAGGTCGGGGACGAGGATGCCGATGTGGTCGATGCCGAGGACCTTCATTCGTCCTCCAGACGGCGGGCGAGGCGGCCGATCAGAATCAGCGTGTAGCCGTTCAGCGCCAGCAGGCCGCCGGCGAACGCACCGCCGACGAGCAGGGCGAATTGCGAGCTGGCGACGAGGAAGCGCAGATCGACGAGCGCATTCGCCGCATGCTCGCGTCGGGCGGCGAGCGCGGCGTGGAACGTGTCGGCGTTCTGCGTGGCGGCGACGGCGAACGAGACCAGGACGGCGAGGCCGGCGCCCGCGAGGATGATGCCGAGCGTGCGCGCCGTCCGCTCCATCACATCAGGTCGCGGCGCAGGACCTTGAGTCGCGCCCGGCGCTGCGGGTCGTAGCCCACCCACTTCACTGCCGGCACGTCCGCCGGCGTCACGCGGCGGAAGCCGTGGCGCAGGAAGAACTGCTCGGCGCGCGGATCGAGCGTGCAGGCAAAGACGTACGTCAGCCCGAGCGCCGTCGCCTCCTCGAGCGCGCGCGCGATCAGCCGCCCGCCGACACCTTCGCCCTTGAAGCGCGTGATGGTGTACAGGCCGACGATCTCGCCGACCGGCTCGGGGGCGAACGTCGCCGTCTCGAGGCCGCAGACGCCGGCGAAGTGATGCGAGCCGATCGCGGCGCCGAACCCGTTCAGCAGGATGCGGGCGACATCGCCGGGATCGCGCGGCTTGAGATACCCTTCGCGGTGCCCGCGCGCGATCAGTCGCTCGACGGCTTCGAAGTCATCGATGCCGAGGCGCTCGATCCGGCAGTAGTCTTCCAGGGTGAACAGCGTGCCGGAGCCCTCGTACGTGTAGAGCTCGCGCGCCAGGCCATCGAGCGCGCAGAGGTTCACCGACTGCACCCCGGCGCGCAGGGCCGCGCGGATCGCATCGAGCAGGGCGCGGCGTGAGGCGAGCCCCGCCCACTCGGCCTGGCCGGGCTGCAGGACGGTGGTGAGCAGGTCGTCGTCCATGAACGACAGCTGCATGCCGTCCGGCGCGCGGATGCCGCCCTCGGGGTGCGTGATGACCAGCTTGTGCACACGCAGGCGCCCCGCCAGCCGCTGTGCGGTGTCGATGAGCGCGTCGGCTTCGAGCAGGCCGACGAGCAGCGGGCGGCGGCGCAGCGTGAGCCACGTCGTCGCGAGCGCCGGCTCGATCGACGCGCCGTGCCCGCTCAGGTCGACGAACGACTCCGCCGCACTGCGCCGCCCGCGCACGAGCGGGAAGCGGCGCGCGGCGTCGTCCGCGAGCACCCAGCGCTGCAGCCGGCGGCGTACGCGCCGCACCTCGGCGGCGATGTCGCGACCGGCCGGCACGCCCAGCAGCACGATGGCGCGCGTCTCGTTGGCGATCAGCTCACGCAGCACGCGACCGAGCGATTCGAAGCCGCCCGGCCGCTCGCAGTCGCGCAGCATCGCCGCGATGCACAGCGTGCGCGAGTGGAACTCGTCGAGATAGAATTCCTTCTCGCCGAACTCGTCGTCCGGCAGGGTCGCCGGCTGCACGCGGTTCGCCATCCGGCGCGCGACGCTAGCACAGCGCTGACGGGGGCGAAACGCGGCGTTGCTTGCGGCGCACTCCACGTCCGTTTTACGGTCGTCCGAGCGGCCGGAGACGCGTAGGCGCTCATCGGCGGGTCGGCAGCCCGCCTGCCGTTCCGATCTCACCCGATGATTCGCACGCGCACGACACGCCCTCTCACCGATCCCGACGCCCGCCGCCCGCATGGCCTGCGAGCGCTCGCCGCGGCGGCGGCGCTGCTGCTCGCCGCACCGACGGCGGCGCTGACGGGCACGCGCGGCATGGTCGCCGCCGAGCATCGGCTCGCGTCGGAAGCCGGCCTGCGCATCCTGCAGCAGGGCGGCAATGCGGTCGACGCCGCGGTGGCGACGGCGCTGGCCGTCGGCGTCGTCAATCCGACCTCGTGCGGACTCGGCGGCGGCGGCTTCATGCTGCTCTATGATCAGCGCAGCGGGCGTGTCGAAGCGCTCGACTACCGCGAAACGGCACCGGCTGGCGCCACGCGCGACATGTTCGTACGCGACGGCCGCGCCGTGCCCGAGCTCAGCCGCTTCGGCGGCCTGGCGGTGGCGACGCCGGGCGAGGTCGCCGGGCTCCATGCCGCGCTCACGCGGCGCGGCACCCTGCCCTTCGCCGTCGTCGCCGCGCCGGCGATCGCGTACGCACGCGACGGCTTCGCCATCGAGGCCCATCTCGCCGAGTCGATCGCCCGCAACCTCGAGCGCATCCGTGCCTTCCCCGCCCTCGCGCAACTGCTGCTGCACGCCGACCAGACCCCGCTGCGCGAGGGCGAGGTGCTGCGCCAGCCGGCGCTCGCGCGCACGCTGGAGGCGGTCGCGCGCGACGGGCCGCGCGCGTTCTACGAGGGGCCGGTGGCGGAGGCGATCGCCACCAGCGTCGCGGCGGCCGGCGGCATCCTGACGACCGCCGATCTCGCCGGCTACCGCCCGCGCTGGCGCCCGCCGCTCGCGGCCGGATTCGCGGGCTACACGTTCTACGGCATGCCGCCGCCGAGCTCGGGCGGCGGCGTGATGCTCACCGTGCTCGCAACGCTGCGCCGCGACGACCTGCGCGCGCTCGGGCACAACTCGCCGACCTATCTGCACCTGCTCGCCGAGGCGCTGCAGTTCGGCTTCGCCGACCGCGCCACCGCGTATGGCGATCCGGCGTTCGCGCCGTTTCCCGCCGACGCGCTGCTCGCACCGCAGCGTGGACGGCGCCTGCGGGCGCGGATCAGCGCGCCGACGACGTTCTCGCCGCGCTGGTACGGTGCTATGAGCGTCGGCGACGATGCCGGCACCTCGCACCTCTCGGTCGTCGACGGCGCCGGCAATGCCGTCGCGTGCACGACGAGCATCAACACCGCGTTCGGCTCCATGGTCGTTGCCGAGGGCACGGGCGTGATGCTCAACAACACCATGGACGATTTTTCGGCGCAGCCGGGCGCGCCGAATGCGTTCGGCCTGGTCGGCTCGGCGGCGAACGCCATCGCGCCCGGCAAGCGGCCGCTGAGCAGCATGAGCCCGACGATCGTGACGCACGCGCACCGCCTCGCAGCGGTCGCCGGCGGCTCGGGCGGGCCGCTGATCATCACCGGCACGCTGCAGGTGCTGCTGAACGCGCTCCTGTTCGATCTGCCCGCCTCGGACGCCGTCGCGGCGCCGCGGCTGCACCATCAGTGGCTGCCGCCGACACTGGTGCTCGAGCAGGGCCTCGACGCCGGCGCGGCCGGCGCGCTGCGCCGGCTCGGCCATCAGGTCGTCGAGACGCCGCTGCCAGGCGCCGTCCAGCTGATCCGCCGCCACGCCGACGGCACGCTCGACGGCGCCTCGGATCCGCGCAAGGGCGGGCAGCCGGCCGGCTGGTGAGGCGTGCGCCGCCTGCGGACCGCTCTCGCGTCGCCGTGGCTCAAGCTCGTCCTGAGCGGGGCGGTGCTCGCGGTGCTGCTCGCGGAGATCGACACCGGCGAGACGCGCGCCGCGCTCGCCGCCGCCGACTGGCGGTGGCTGGCGCTCGCCCTGGCCGTCAATCTCGCCAGCCAGACGATCTCGGCGGCACGCTGGTGGCTGTTGACGCGCGCCGTCGGCTTCGAGGAGCCGCTGCGCCGCGTCATGGCGTACTACTTCAGCGGCATGTACCTGAACGTCTTCGGTCCCGGCACGGTGACCGGCGACGTGGGCCGCGGGCTCTTTCTCGCCGCCGGGCAGCGGCGGGCGCTGGCGCTGACCACCGTGGTGGCGCACCGGCTGATCGGCTTCATGGCGCTCATCCTCGTCGTCACGCTCGGCGTGCTCAGCCTGCGCGCGCTGCCGCTGCCCGTCGAAGCGCGCTGGCTCGCGGCGCTCGCCGTGCCGATCCTGCTCGTCGCCTGGGTCGTCGGGCCGCGCACGCTGGCGCGGCTCCTGCCGGCGGGCAGCCGCTGGCGGACGTTGATCGATCGCGACCTGGCGCCCTACTGGCGCGACCGCCGGCTGCTGGTCATCTCGCTGCTGCTGGCGGCGACCGTGCACGGTCTGCAGATCAGCGCCCAGATGGCCGTCGCACACGCGCTCGGACTCGCGCCGCCGTGGGCGTACTTCTGGGTGATCGTGCCGCTGATCAACGCCGCGGCCACCCTGCCGGTGACCTTCAGCGGGGTCGGCGTGCGCGAGGCGGGCTATCTCTACGCGCTGTCGTGGAGCGGGCTGACCGCCGCCGCCGCAATCAGCGTCGGGCTGCTGTCGAGCGCCGTCGTCCTGCTCACCGGCCTCTGCGGTCTGCCGGCAATCCTGCTCACGCGCCTCGGTGCGCCGCCGCCGGCGCCATCCCATCCTGGCGGCACGTGAGGCGTCGCGGGTGCGGCGCCGCCGCGCCGCACGGGCACCTCAGGGATTGAAGGCGTTGCGCAGGATGATCGTGTCCTGCCGGCTGGCGCCGACGGACACCATGAAGATCGGCGTCGCCGTCAGCTCCTCGAGCGCATTGAGGTAGCGGCGCGCCGTGGCGGGCAGGTCGTCGAGCGAGCGCGCCTTCGACAGCGGCTCGTCCCAGCCGGGGAAATCCTCGTAGAGCGGCTTGACCGAACCGAAGGCGGCGATGCTCGCCGGCACGTCGTCGATGCGCTTGCCGGCGAGCTCGTAGCCGACGCAGACGCGCAGGGTCTTCAGGCCGGTGAGGACGTCGAGCTTCGTGACCGCGAGGCCGTTCAGCCCGTTCAGCCGCACGGCGTGCCGGGCCACGACGGCATCGAACCAGCCACAGCGGCGCGCGCGGCCGGTGGTCGCGCCGAACTCCTCGCCGTCGTGCTGCAGCTTGCGGCCGACGTCGTCGAGCAGCTCGGTCGGGAACGGGCCGCTGCCGACGCGCGTCGTGTACGCCTTGGTGATGCCGACGACGCTCGTGATGCGGCTCGGCGCGATGCCGGCGCCCGTGCAGGCCGCGGCCGCGGTGGTGTTCGACGACGTGACGTACGGGTAGGTGCCGTGATCGACGTCGAGCATCGTCCCCTGCGCGCCCTCGAAGAGCACGCGCCGGCCGGCGGCGAGAGCGCGATCGAGATACACGCTGGCATCGACGACGTGCGGCGCGAGGCGCGCGCGCAGCTGGGCGTACTGATCGGAGATGCGCGCGTAATCGAGCGCCTGCTCGCCGAGAATGGCGCGCAGGTAGGCGTTCTTCTCGTCGAGGACGGCGCGCAGCACGTCGGCGAACGTCGCTTCGTCGAGGAAGTCGGCGAAGCGCAGGCCGATGCGGGCCATCTTGTCTTCGTAGGTCGGGCCGATCCCGCGGCCGGTGGTGCCGATGCGCCCCTCGCCGCGCAGACGCTCCCGCGCCTGATCGATGGCGCGGTGGTACGGCATGATCAGGTGGGCGCGGTCGCTGACCTTCAGCAGGCTCGGATCGCCGAGGTAGCCGCGCGTGCGCAGCATGTCGATTTCCTCGAAGAGCGCGACGGGGTCGACGACCACGCCGTTGCCGATCACGCACACCTTGCCGTCGTGCAGCACGCCGGACGGGACCTGATGCAGCACGGTCTTCTCGCCACCAACCACCAGCGTGTGCCCGGCGTTGTTGCCGCCCTGGAAGCGGACGACGATGTCGGCGTGCTCGGCGAGGATGTCGACGACCTTCCCCTTCCCTTCGTCGCCCCACTGAACTCCGATGCCCACGACGGCTGGCATGCCAGACCTCTTCAGACCGCCCGCGGCCGACTCACAGCTCGAGGAGATCGGCCGAGACGATGTTCGGCAGGGTGCGCAGGCGCGCCATGACCGCCTCGGGAATCCGTTCGTCGACGTGGATGAGCGACAGCGCCATGCCGCCGACCCGCTCGCGGCCGAGTTGCAGGCCGGCGATGTTGATGCCCGCCTCGCCGAGGAGCATGCCGACGCTGCCGACCACGCCGGGCACGTCGCGATTGTTGAGCATGAGGATGAATCCCTCGGGCACCGCCTCGAGATAGAAGCCGTTGATCTTCACGAGCCGGATGACATCGCGTCCGAACACCGCGCCGGCGGCTTCGGTGGTGCCGCGGGCGGTCCGTACACGAACGGTCAGCGAGGTCGTGAAGCCCTTCGGCTGGCTGCTCTTCGACTCGACGACCTTGATGCCGCGTTCCTTGGCGAGCTCGCGGGCGTTGACGAAGTTGACGACGCTGGTTTCCAGCAGGCGGCCGAGAAGGCCCTTCAGCACCGCGACGGTCACCGGCTGGCAGTCGTACGTGGCGACCGCGCCGGCGTACTCGACGACGAGCTCGAGCGGCGCCTCCGCCAGCAGCTGCGCCTGCAGGCTACCGAGCCGCTCGCCGAGCGACAGGTAGGGCCGCAGCACCTCGAGCTGTTCGGCGCTGATCGACGGCATGTTGACCGCGTTGCGGGTCACGTTCTCGACGAGGAAGTCGACGATCTGCTCGGCGATCGCCACTGAGACGGCGACCTGGGCCTCGGCGGTCGCCGCCCCGAGATGCGGCGTACAGATCATCGTGTCGAGGCCGAGCAGCGGGTGATCCGCCGGCACGGGTTCCTGCTCGAAGACGTCGAGCGCGGCACCGGCAAGCCGCTTCTCGCGCAGCGCCGCGGCGAGCGCCTGCTCGTCGACGATGCCACCGCGCGCGCAGTTCACCAGGCGAGCGGTCGGCTTCATCTTCGCGAGCGCGGCGGCGTCGATGAGGTTGCGCGTCTCGGGCAGCAGCGGCGTGTGGATCGAGACGAAGTCGGCGCGCCGCAGCAGGTCGTCGAGCGACACCAGCTCGACGCCCAGCTCCCGCGCCTTCGCCTCCGTGATGAGGGGATCGTAGGCGATCACCTTCATCTGCAGGCCCTGCGCGCGTTCGGCGACGAGGCGGCCGATGTTGCCGATGCCGACGATGCCGAGCGTCTTGTTCGTGATCTCCGAGCCGGTGAACTTCGACTTCTCCCACTTGCCGGCCTTCATCGAGGCCGTCGCCTGCGGGATCGAGCGCGCCAGCGACAGCAGCATGCTGATCGCGTGCTCGGCGGTGGTGACGTTGTTCCCGCCGGGCGTGTTCATCACCGCGATACCGCGGCGCGTCGCCGCCGCGACGTCGATGTTGTCGACGCCGATGCCGGCGCGTCCGATGACGCGCAGGCGGGACGCCGCCTCGATCACCTCGGCAGTCACCGTGCTCGCGCTGCGCACGATGAGCGCATCGTAGTCGGTCACCGCCGCACGCAGCTCCGCGGGCGTCATCCCGACGCGCTCATCGACCTGCAGCTGCCCCGCCTCGGCGGCGCGGCGCAGGATGGCCATGCCTTCGGCGGCGAGCTTGTCCGCGACCAGAACCCGATCCATGGCGGACCTCACGCCGGCAGCGCGGACATCAGCTCGGCCTGGGCCGCGCCGACGCCGCGGCCGAGCTCGACCGGGTGCCCGAAGTGCTTGAGCGCCATCTCGAGCGCCGCGATCGCCGTGATCGTATCGAACGCCCCGATGTAGCCGAGGTGGGCGATGCGGATGATGCGCCCCTTGAGCTGATCCTGGCCGCCGGCAAAGACGACCTGCATCTTGTCGCGCAGATAGGCGAACAGCTTGCTGCCGTCGACGCCCTCGGGAACGTAGATGCCGGTGACCGCGGGACTCGGATTGTCCGGCGCCACCAGCCGCAGATCGAGCGCGACAGCCGCGGCCCGCGTCGCGCGCGCGAGCCGCTCGTGCCGCGCGAAGACGTTCGGGAAGCCCTCTTCCTGCATCATGCGCAGCGCCTCGTGCAGGCCGATGACCAGCGAGATCGCCGGCGTGTACGCGGTCGTGTTCTTCGCCTGGTTGCTGCGCTCGCGGGTCAGGTCGAAGTAGAAGCGCGGCTGGCGCACGGCCTCGACGCGCTGCCAGGCGCGTTCGCTCAGCGCCAGCACCGCCAGCCCGGGAGGCAGCATGAGCGCCTTCTGCGATCCGGTGATCAGGACGTCGACGCCCCACGCATCCATCGGGATGTCGTACACGCCGACCGCGGTGATGCCGTCGACGACGAGCAACGCGTCCGTGCGCCGCGTGATCGCCGCCAGCTCGCGGATCGGGTGCACGGCGGTCGTCGAGGTCTCGCTCGCCTGGACGAGCACGCCCCGGACGCGCGGATGCTCCGCGAGCGCCTGCTCGACCTGCTCGGGGCGCACCGCGCGGCCCCATTCGACGCGGATCTCGATCGGCTCGATGCCGAACGTGGTGGCGAGCTTGCCCCAGCGTTCGCCGAACTTCCCGCCGTTGACGACCACGACCTGGTCGCCCGGCGCGAAGCAGTTGTTCACCGCGGCTTCCATCGCGCCGGTGCCGGAGGCGGCGAGCATCAGCACGTCCTGCTCCGTCTGGAACAGCTCGCGCAGCTGCGTCCGCACCTCGCCGAACAAGGCGCTGAACTGCGGCGTGCGATGGTGGAACATCGGCTGTGCCATCGCCAGACGGACGCGCGACGGCACAGGGGTCGGACCGGGGGCGAGCAGCAGTTGCTTGATCACGGTATCCTCACGAGTTCGAGGCGACGGAGCCCGAACCTCTCCATTTCAGAGGCCCAGGCGTACGGCCTACTGCCGGTCAGCACTCCCCCGTGGTCGATTCCACGCAGCGCCAGTCGTGCAGGGATAGTTTTGAAGCAGACTGTGCGGTGCTACCGGATCGATCCTGCAGAGTCAACGCGGGCCGGACGCCGCGCGGGTCACCGCGCGAGGCCGTTGGCGACCAGACTCATGAACTCCTGTCGGGTCTCCTGATGCGAGCGGAACACGCCGAGCATCGCACTCGTCATCACCACCGAGTTCTGCTTCTCGACGCCACGCATGCGCATGCAGAGATGCTCGGCCTGCAGCACCACGCCGACCCCCTGGGGGTCGAGCTCTTCCATCAGCGTGTTCGCGATCTGCGTCGTCATCCGCTCCTGCACCTGCAGCCGGCGGGCGAACACTTCGACCAGCCGGGCGAGCTTGCTGATGCCGACGATCTTGCGCTTCGGGATGTACGCGACGTGCGCTTTGCCGAAGAACGGCAGCAGGTGGTGCTCGCAGAGGGAGAAGTAGTCGAGGTCCTTGAGGACGATCATCTCCTGATAGTCCTCGGTGAACAGGGCCCCGTTGATCACCGACTTCGGATCCTCGGCGTAGCCTTTGGTGAGGAAGCGCAGCGCGCGCGCAACGCGGTCGGGCGTCTTGAGGAGTCCCTCACGCTGCGCGTCCTCGCCGAGCTCGGCGAGCATGCCGCGCACGTGTTCGGTCAGTGTATCGGTGGCCATCGCGAGATCCTAGCGCTCGCGTGGTCGGGGGCCAAGCACACCGCGACAGCCGGTGCGCGCGACGTGCTCGGCGCTCGTGGTCAACGGCTGCGGCGCTCGACCGCCTTCACCTTCTGGTACTTGCGGTAGTCGTAGCCGGTCGCCATCGCCATCAGCATGGCTTCCATGCCGCCGTCCTTCTCGCGCCGCAGGATCAGCAACCGCTCGTAGAAGTCCTGGAAATCCTTGTTGGCGCGGCGCCGCTCGTCGACCGGATTGAGGAAGAAGTCGCGCAGGCGCGTGACGGTGAAGCGGAACGCCGAGAACCGCAGCTCGTTCGGGAAGGCATCCCACTCGGCGAGCGACAAGGTCCGCAGCGTCTCGTAACCGGCGATCAGCGACTGGAACTTCTCCAGCGCGTAACGACCCTTGTCGAAGCAGAGCGCATTCACCGCCGTGGCGAGATCGAAGATGAACTTGCCGCGGCCGGCGGCCTCGAAGTCGAGCAGCGCGACGACCTTCTCGCCCTTGAGCATCAGATGGTCGGGGAAGACGTCGCCGTGGATCATGCCCTTGGGCAGCTTGTTCTCGAGGTAGTTCTGCAGGTACTCGAGCTCCTCGTCGAGCGTGCGCACGATCTTCTTCAGGTAGACCGGCAGGCGGCCGCGCACACTGGCGTAAATCTCGGCGACGCGGTCGAAGCTGAAGCGCGAGTCGACGCCTTTCTTGTACGCCTTGGTCACGAGGTGAAGATCGGCCATCACGCGGCCGATGTTCTCGAGCTGCGGCGCCGAGAGGTCCTCGGGATCGACGGCGTGGCCGTCGATGTAGCGGTAGACCGACAGTTGATCGCCGGTCCAGTCGCGGCAGTGGCGCCCGCGACGATCCGCCAGGGGCGCCGGACAGGGGAACCCGTGCTTGCGCAGGAAGAGCAGCAGATCGAGCTCGCGCTTCACCTCGATCTCGCTCTTCACCTCGTCGATCTTGACGACGAACTTTCCGCGGCCGGTCTCCAGCAGGTAGTGCGAATTGACCGAGCCTTCGCGAACGGTGCGGACGCTCAATACTTTTGGCAGCCCATATTCGGCCGCCAGCATGTTGGCGTCCCTCTTGGTCAGGTTCGTTTGTGCCGCCATGCCCTCGACACGGAGCATGCGACCAGCGCCGACGCCCCGTAACCTCTCAATTTTAGAACGAGATAACGAGGGGGATACATCACGGGTGTCAAAGGTGTCAATGAGAATCTCCGGACCGGTGCACGATTTGCAGCCGGCTGCCTCTTTCCTGAGCAGTCGAATCGGTCACGGGGGCTGCGCCAAAAGGGGCGTTCAGAGTGAGTCGCAGATGGCAGCGGCCATCTCGCTCGTACCGGCCCGGCCACCGAGGTCGCGCGTGAGAATCTTCTTCGTTTTCAGGGTCTTGTTGATCGCGCGGCGGATGCGCTGGGCGGCGTCCGGGTACCCGAGGTGTTCGACCATGAGCGCCGCCGAGAGGGTCGCGGCAATCGGATTGGCGACGTTCTGCCCGGCGATGTCCGGTGCCGTGCCGTGCACAGCCTCGAAGATCGCGACCCGGTCACCGAGGTTCGCCCCAGGCACCACGCCAAGGCCGCCGACCAGCCCGGCACAGAGGTCCGAGACGATGTCTCCGTACAGATTTTCGAGCAGCAGCACGTCGAAACGGTGCGGTCGCAGCACGAGCTGCATGCACGCGTTGTCGACGATCATCTCCTCGTACGCGATCTCGGGATAGCGCCGGGCGACCTTGCGGGCGCAGGAGAGGAACAGGCCGTCGGCGAGCTTCATGATGTTCGCCTTGTGGATGGCGGTGACGCGCTTCCGACCGGAGCGTTTGGCGTGCTCGAAGGCGAACGCCGCGATGCGGCGCGACGCGCGCGCGGTGATGACCTTCACCGCCTCGACCACACCCGGAGCGATCTCATGCTCGATGCCGGCGTACACGTCTTCGGTGTTTTCGCGGACGACGACGAGGTCGACGTTCTCGAACGCCGAGCGAATGCCGGGAAGGTTACTGACCGGGCGCAGGTTCGCGTAGAGATCGAACGCCTTGCGCAACGCGACGTTGACGCTGCGAAAGCCGATGCCGACCTGGGTCTCGAGGGGGCCCTTCAGCGCCACGCGGTTGCGGCGAATCGATGTGAGCAGCGCCTCTGGGATCGGCGTGCCCTGCTGCGCGAGCGCCGCGGCACCGGCGAGCTGGCTGTCCCAGACGACGGGCACGCCGCTCGCCTCGACGACCTGCGTCGCCGCGGCGATCACTTCCGGTCCGACACCATCGCCCGGAATCAGGGTAATCCGGTGCGGCTTCCGGTCGCTCACGGAATACCCAGCATCTTGTGCGTCTGGGGCAGGACGCGCACGTCGCGAACATGCTGCCGGACCGTGGCGAAGTGACGTGCGAGCGCCGCGGCACCGATGTCGGTCCGACCCTCCGGTGTCGTGATCGGCTGCAGGAAACACGGCACCTGGGTGGCGAGCTCCTCGAGCAGCTCCGCGGCGCGCTCGACGTCGTCCTCGCTGGTTGCCGCGTCGACCAGCACCTTCACGTACGCCTTCGAGCCCGCCACCGCGAGAAATCGCGCATGCTGCTCCCAGAGCGCCCGCTCGCCGCTGTTCGACGGCAGCTTGATGTCCATGCTGACCACGTCGATGACCGGCAGGACGCGCCGCAGGGCGTCCGGCAGCATCCCGTTGGTCTCGAGCAGGCGGGGATGGGGCAGCCGCTCATCGTCGAGCAGGGCGAGCAGAAACTCCGGCTGCAGGAGCGGCTCGCCGCCAGTGATCGCAACGCCGTCGACCGGCGGTCCGCCGGCGAGCGCATCGAGTGCCAGCTCCCGCGCCGCGTCGGGTGCGACCGGATTGGCATACGTCCGGCTCTCCCCCGCCGCGAGACTGACATGGAACGACGGCACGCGTTCGAGGCTGTCCGGGGTGTCACAGTAGCGGCAGCGGAGATTGCAGCCGGCAAGGCGGATGAAGAGCTGCCGGCGCCCGGCATGGACCCCCTCGCCCTGAAACGAGGAGAAAATCTCGGAAAGATACCCGTCCGCCACGCCCGGGAGGTATCACACGCCCTTCAAGGGGCGGAACCCACCCGCAGCGCCACCTTGATGTCCATGACATTGGTTCCGGTCGGGCCGCAGCGATGCAGGTCGCCGAGCGCGGCAAAGAACGAATGCGAGTCGTTCGCCGCCAGCGCGCCGGCAGGGTCGAGACCCGCCTGCCGCGCGCGCTCGCACGTTCGGCCATCAACGAAGGCGCCGGCCGCATCGGTCGGTCCATCGATGCCGTCGGTACCGGCGCTGAGCGCCGCAACCGGGCGGCCGGCGAGGCGTCCCGCGGCTGCCAGCGCAAACTCCTGATTGCGGCCGCCCCGCCCGCGACCGCGAACCATGACGGTCGTTTCGCCGCCGGCGAGAAGGCACCATCTCGCGCTCGCAGCCCCGGATTGCGCGCGTACACGCTCCGCCCAGGCCTGTGCGGCACGCGTCGTGTCGCCGACCAGCGGCGCCTCTTCGACCACCGGCTGGTACCCGAGCTGCTTCGCGGCGCACGCCGCCGCGCGCAGCGCGACACGGTTGCTGCCGATCACTGCCGCTGGCGCCGCGGCGGCAAGAGGATCGTCGGGTTTGACGGTCTCGTCGATCTCGCCGCGGGCGCCGCGATGAAGCAGCTCGATGACGGATTTCGGGACGCGCCCGGTAAGCCCGTGGCGCGCGAGAATGGCAAGCGCGTCGCCGTAGGTGGTGGGATCGGGCACGGTGGGCCCCGACCCGATCACGGCGGGATCGTCGCCGACGACATCCGACAGGAGCAACGTCTGCATCGCATGTCCGGCGGCAGCGCGCAGCAGCCCGCCGCCCTTGACCGTCGACAGGTGCTTGCGAACGGCATTGACGTCATCGATTGCGACGCCCGAACGAAGCAGCAGGTCGTGGACCGCGAGCTTGTCTGCGAGGGTCAGCGGCGGGCGCGGCTCGACGAGCAGGCTGGATGCGCCGCCGCTGATGAGCCAGAGCAGTGGCGTTTCCGCCGGTGTAGCGGCAAGGAACGCTGCTACCTCTCCGGCCGCGGCACACGAGCGCTCGTCGGGCAACGGGTGACTGCCATGAACGACGCGAATGGCGCGAAGTGGCGTCGTGTCACCCGGCGGCACGACGGCGATGCCGGTCAGGGTGGTTGGGCCGAGCGTCGCTTCGACGCCTGCGGCCATGCGCGCGGCGGCCTTGCCGGCGCCAACCACGGCCACTGCCGGCGCACCGCCCAGCCACGCGGGACGCGCCGGGCCGACGAGGAATTCGCCGACCAGCCGCGCGGGATCGACCGCGGCGATGGCGGCGGTGAAGATCGCGGCCAGGTCGCGCCGGGCTGCCTGCCAGTCAGCGTCGGCCGGCACGTCGCTGCGTCGCGCTTACGTGTGGATCAGCCGTTCTCTTCGTCGACGTCGGCGGAGGCGAGCCGGCGGTAGGCCCGTTCGTCCTCGAACCGGCGCTGCTGCTTCGCTTCCTTCTCGCGCTCGGCCTGACAGCTGACACACAGACGGCTGAACGGCATGGCCTCGAGCCGGCCCGCCGCAATCTCGGATTCGCAGCTTTCGCAGATGCCGTACGTGCCCTCGTCAATCCGCTCGAGCGCCTCTTCGATCGCCTGCAGCTTCTCGCGCTCGCGGTCGTTCAGGATGAAGTTGATCTCGCGATCGCGCTCCTCGCTCGCCAGATCGTAGGTGTCCATCCCGTCGTCCTTGGCACCTTCACGACCGTGCCGCAGATCCTCGTTGATCTCGCGCAGGATCGTCCGTTTCATGTCGAGCAACAGCTGCTTCGCATTCTTGAGCGTCGTCTTGCGCATTGTCTCCTTCCAGGCCCGTGCAACGGGCGGCGGAGCTTAAACGCGGCCCTATGGAGTGTCAATGCCCCTCCGAACGGGCGCCATGCAAGAAAATGATTGCCACTGAAATACCTGCGCAGTATACGTTTTTTCACGGGCTATCCCCTGACGGGGTGGTGGGATTCACGGAGCGGGTGGGCTCGGGACTGGACAGGCCCGCATGGACTCCGATGAATCGTCAGTCGAAGCACCAGAAGGCCCGGTCCGCCGTTGCCGCCAAGCTTGGCTCGATGGGCTTTGGCGTCGAGGATGTGCCCCGCACCAAGGGCTACGACCTCCTCGTAAACGGCGAAATCCGCGTCGCCCTCCGGGTGGCTTTTCCCGGGCGCTACGCACACACGGTCACGGTGGGCGGCAAGCGGTACACGTACAATTACCGCAGCTGGAGCTTCAACTTCCACCGTCACGGACGGTGGGATCGCAAGTACTGCGACGTCTTCGTCTGTATCGCCAAGCGCCGCAGCGGCGCCGACGAGGTGTTCGTGATCCCCGCCAGCGCGGTCTCGGGGCCGACGTTCAGTCTGCACGGAGCGGGCACGAAGCCCTACCGCGGGCGGTATGCTCCGTTTCGGGATCGCTGGTCGGTGTTCACCGAAAGCGAGCTGCTGCAGGCGCCGCAGACGCCGCAGCCCGCCGTCGCCTGAGCGGCTCTCAACGCTCGAGCTCGCGGCGCAGGCTGCGCGCCATCAGCCGTTCGTAAAGTCCGGGCGCGATTCGGGAAATCCACCAGCTCGCCTTGCCAGCGCTGGTGAGGACGAGCAGGGAGCGACGCCGCCGGACCGCGTCGACGACGGCGCACGCGACGTCATCCGGGTCGGCAACGCGGCCGATGGTGGACTGCGGGTGCAGGGTGCGACGCCCGTCGGCGTCGAGTGCCGCGGCACCGATGCCGGTGGCGGTGAAGCCGGGGCAGACGATCATCACGTCGACCCCGGTGGCCGCAAGCTCGCAGCGCAGCGAACCGAACAGCCCGTGGAGCGCATGCTTGCTGGCGGCATACCCTGAGCGTCCGAGCAGGGGCGCGAAGCCGGCCACCGAACTGATCGCGACGATCATCCCGCGACGCTCGCGCAGGGTGGGCAGCGCGGCCTGCGTGCAGTACAACGCACCGAAGAAGTTCACCGCCATCACCCGGCGGTAGACCTCGCTCGTCGTGTCGGCGAACGCGCTGCGATGTGTGATCCCGGCGTTGTTGATGAGGACGTCGATGCCGCCGGTGCGCGTGGTGACGGCCGTGATCGCAGCCCGACACTGCGACTCGTCGGACACATCACACCCAAGGCTCCAGGCCTGCCCCCCGGCGGCGCCGATCTCCGCCGCGCGCGCTGCGGCCGCCTCCTCATCGACGTCGAGCAACGCCACCGTCGCTCCCGCCGCCGCGAACGCCCGGGCGTACGCGGCCCCGAGCCCGCCACCGGACCCGGTGATCGCCACCACTCGCCCGGCGATCTCCCGCCGCCCGCGGCGCATGGCGTTCAGTCGCGCGCGGGATGGCGACGATCGCGGCGGAGATTCCTGGATCGGGGGATCATCCGCTCACACGCATCAATCGCGCAGATTGGTGAACTGCAGCGGCAGGTCGAGATCCTCGCCGCGGAGCAGCTGCATCGCGCGCTGCAGCTCGTCGCGCTGCTTCCCGGACACCCGCACCTGATCGTTCTGGATCTGGGCCTGCACCTTCAGCTTCGCGTCCTTCAGGAGCTTGACGATCGTGCGCGCCTTCTCGGTCGCGATGCCCTGCTGAACGGTGACCACCTGCCGCGCGCGGCCCCCGGCGGCCGGCTCGATCTTGCCGTACACGAATGCCTTCAGCGGGATCTGCCGCTTTGCCGCCTTGCCCTGCAGGACCTCGACGACCGCCTTCACCTTGAACTCGTCCGCGGAGACGATGCGGATCTGGTTGCCCTCAACCTCGATCTCCGTGTCGGTGCCCTTGAAGTCGTAGCGCTGCGCGACTTCCTTCCGCGCCTGGTTGACGGCGTTGTCGATCTCCTGCGCGTCGACCTCCGACACGACGTCGAACGACGCCATTGCGGACCTCCTTCTCTGGATTCAGCTGCCGATCGGCGCCTCGACGACGTCGACGTCCGACGGGATCTCGAAGCGGAACACCTCGCTGTCGATGCCGGCATTCCGCACGAGATCCGAGAAGCGCAGCCGCGTCACATTCCCGACCGGATCCGTTATTTCCGCGCCGACGATGTCGTAGCTCGATCGGTCGACGCTCAGGATCAGCGTCCCGAGCTCGCCATCCCGACGCGGGGTCAGCACGAGCCGCAGCGGCGCATCCGCCGGACGTTCGACCCGGACGGTGAAATCGTCACGCAGGCGGCCGACGCCGGTCAGGAACGAGATCGGCGTCGTCGAGCGGAACGCCGCCTCGAACGGCGCCTTCAGGACCTGTTTCGCATCCGGCTCGTAGAACCAGAGCGTCGTCCCGTCTGCGACGATCACCTGCGCGACGCCCTCGGTCAGTGTCCAGCGCATCCGACCGGGCTTCTGAAACGCGAGCGTTCCGCTGGCCACCACCGGCTTGCCGCCGCTCGCGGGCACGAGCTCCTGCCGGACACGGGCGGTGAAGTCGCGGGTCGCATCGTAGCGCGCCTGCACCTGATCGACGACCGCATCATCGTCCGCCACGGCTCCCGTCACGGCGGATGCCCAGAACAGGCAGGCAGCGACGCATACAATTAGACGCAGGCGCATTCGACGTGGCTAGCGTGTCTCGCAGCCGAGGTCCACGACGCTTCGGGCGCGGATCACTCGTCGACCGGCGGCGGAGCGAGCACCTCGCGCGGTCGGCCGCCCTCGCTGGCCGACACGACCCCATCGCGCTCCATCCGCTCGATCATCCGCGCGGCACGGTTGTAGCCGACGCGCAGGCGGCGCTGCACCCAGGAAATCGACGCCTGGCGGCTGCTGGTCACCAGCGCCACCGCCTGGTCGTACAGCTCGTCGCTGAGATCGTCGTCCGCGGCGCCGCCCTCCTCCTCGCCTTCCGGCGCCTCGAGCAGCGCGAACGCGTACTGCGGCTTGCCCTGTTTCTTGATGAACGCGACGGCGCGATGGATCTCCTCTTCGGTCACCAGCGGCCCGTGCAGGCGCTGCACGCGCGCGCTGCCCGAGGACATGTACAGCATGTCGCCGCGGCCGAGCAGGCGTTCGGCGCCGATGTGGTCGAGGATGGTTCGCGAATCGACGCGCGCGGTCACCTGAAACGAGATGCGCGACGGGAAGTTCGCCTTGATCAGGCCGGTGATGACGTCGACCGACGGGCGCTGGGTGGCGACGATCAGATGGATGCCGGCGGCGCGCGCCTTCTGCGCCAGGCGCGTGATCGGCTCCTCGACCTTGCGCCCCATCGTCATCATCAGGTCGGCGAGCTCGTCGATGATCACCACCAGCTTCGGCAGCCGCTCGGGCAGTGCCGTCGCGGTGACGACCTCGTCGTCGTCGGCATCGTCGGCCACCTCGGCGAGCTCGATCACGCCGCCGCCGATCTCGGCACGCTCCTCGTCGATCAGCTTGTTGTAGCCGTCGATGTTGCGCACGCCGCGCTTCTTCATCAGCCGGTAGCGCTCTTCCATCAGCTCGACGATGTTGTTGAGCACGTACACCGCCTGCTTGGGATCGGTGACCACCGGCACGAGCAGATGCGGAATGTCCTCGTAGACCGACAGCTCGAGCATCTTGAGGTCGATCATCACGAAGCGCACCTCGCGCGGCGGCGCCTTGAAGAGGATGCTCATGATCATCGCGTTGATCGCCACCGACTTGCCGCTGCCGGTGGCGCCCGCGATCATCAAATGCGGCATTTTCGTCAGGTCGCCGATGACGCACTGCCCGGCCGTATCCTTGCCGAGCGCCAGGGCGAGCGGTGAGGACGACTGCTGGAACTCGTCGACCTCGAGGAGCTCGCGCAGGGCGACCTCCTCGCGACGCGGGTTCGCCACCTCGATGCCGACCACCGCCTTGCCGGGCACCGGCGCGAGGATGCGGACGCCGGGCACGCGCAGCGCCATCGCCAGGTCGTCGCCGAGGCTGGTGATGCGGTTCACCTTCACGCCCGGCGCGGGCTCGATGTCGAAGGTCGTGATGACCGGACCGGGTCGCACCTCGACGACCCGTCCCGTGATGCCGAAGTCGGCGAGCTTCGCCTCGAGGATCTGCGAGCTGCGACGCAGCGCGTCCTCGTCGATCCGCGGCCCGTCGTGCTGCGGCGCGTGCAGCAGTCGCGTCGGCGGGCTCTGATACCGATCATCGCCGAACGGCAGCTCTTCCTGGATCACGCGCGGCTTCTTCGCCGCCGCCGCCGGGCGGCGATCGAGCACGATGACCGGCGCGGGTTCCTCGCTGGCTGCCGGTCGTTTCACGTTCGCCTTCGGCTTGCGCAGGAGCTGCGGGGCCGCCGGCTCGGTGCGTTCGGCCACGGTCTTCGCCCGGCGCAGCGAACCAACGAGCGTCAGCCCCGCCGCGCGTCCGAGGCCGATCAGCGACAGGCGCGTCGCGGCGATGAACGCGAGAATGGCGACGCCACCGACGACGATGATCGACCCGCCGGCACCGAACGGCTCGGCGAGCAGCTCGGCGAGGAAGCCGCCGAGCCAGCCCCCGGCGCGCGCGACCGGCGTCGCCTCCGGAAGGGCGAGCGCGACGAGAATCGCGATGCAGGGAATCAGCACGATCGCCGCCGCGCAGCGCGGCAGCGTCAGCTCGTGCGCGCGATGCCGGAAGAGCTGCAGCGCGGCGATCGCCGCGTAGCCGGGCAGCAAATAGGCAGCGAATCCGATCGCCTGCACGGTGAGGTCGGCGAGCCCGCGCCCGACCCGGCCGGCGAGGTTCAGGCTCGGCAGCTCGTTCTGATACGCAACGAAGCTCAACGCGAGAAAGGCCGCCGCCGCGAGGCACACGACCGCCGCCACCTCATCGAGCAATCCGGCCTCGCGCGGCGTGTCCTCGTTCGCCGCCGCTGCTGCTGCCGCCTCCGCCGCCCGCCCGCGCGCCATTCACATCTCCATGACGAACGGGACGACGACCGGACGACGATCGAGCGTGCGGCTCAGATAGCGGCGCAGGGCCTTGCGGACTTCCTCGGTCACCTCGATCGCATCGGTGCGCGACTCGGGCGCCAGATCGTTCAGCGCGGCGAGCACCACGTCGCGCGCTTCATCGAACATGCGGGACTGATCGCTCTCGGCGACGACGCCGCGCGCCGAAAAATCGGGTCCGGCGATCAGATCGCCGGTGTGCTGGTCGAGCGCCAGCACCGCGAGCAGCAGGCCGTCCTGCGAGAGATGGCGCCGGTCGCGCAGCACGATGTCGCTGATGTCGCCGATGCCCTTGCCGTCGACGAGCACGCGGCCGGCAGTGACCGGCTCGGCGCGCCGCGCGTCGCCGGCGGTGATCTCGAGAACCTGCCCGTCTTCGAGCAGGTGGACCGCATCCTGCGCCAGGCCGATGCCGTGCGCGAGGCGCACGTGCTCGGCGAGATGCCGGAACTCCCCATGCACCGGGACGAAGTAGCGCGGGCGCACGAGGTTCAGCATGAGCGCCAGCTCGTCCTGGCTCGCGTGCCCCGACACGTGCACGTCGGCATTGCGCGAGGTGAACACCTGGGCGCCGCGACGGTACATGTGGTTGATCATGTTGCCGATCAGCCGCTCGTTGCCGGGGATGATGCGCGACGAGAGCACGACGGTGTCGCCCGGTTCCATCCGGACGTTGCGGTGATCGCCCATGGCGATGCGCGTCAGCGCCGACATCGGTTCGCCCTGACTGCCGGACGTGAGCACGGTGACGCGATCGCGCGGCAGGCTGGCGAGCTCGGCGACATCCGCATAGCGGGTCAGCGGGGCGCGCAGATACCCGAGCTCGGTCGCGATGCGCACGCTGTTGACGAGACTGCGGCCGACGATCACGACCTGCCGGTCGGTCACCTCGGACAGGTCGATCACCTGCTGCAGCCGGTGTACGTGCGATGAAAACGTCGAGAAGAAGATGCGCCCCGCGGAGCCCTGGAAGACGCTCTCCAGCCCGTGCCGCACGGTGCGCTCGGAGCCGGTTGCGCCGGCGCGCTCGACGTTGGTCGAATCGGACAGCAGCAGGAGCACACCGCGCCTGCCGTATTCCGCGAACGTCTGGATGTCGGGACCGCGACCGTCGATCGGCGTGTGGTCGATCTTGAAATCGCCGGTGTGGATCACGACCCCGAGCGGCGTCGTGATCGCGAGCCCGACGGCGTCGACGATCGAGTGCGTGACGTGAATCGGGTCGATCGCGAACGGGCCGGCTTCCCAGCGTTCGCGCGGGCGATAGGTACGCAGGTCGGCATCGACCCCGTGCTCGCGCAGTCGCGATCCGATCAGCCCCGCGGCCATGGGCGTCGCCCAGACCGGAACCGGGAAGTCGCGCAGCGCGTAGGGCAGCGCGCCGATGTGGTCTTCGTGGCCGTGCGTGATCACGAAGCCGCGGAAGCGATCGCCGAGCTGCCGCAGATAGTCGAATTCGGGAATGACCAGATCCACGCCGAGCAGCGTCGGATCCGGGAACATCACGCCGCAGTCGATCGCGATCGCCTCGCCTTCGTACTCGAGTACGAGACAATTGAGGCCGATCTCCCCGAGACCGCCGAGGGGAACGACACGCAGGGTACCGTCATTCATGGCGCGACGCGCCGGCGCCGGGGACTCACGTCCCGCCGCGCGAGACTGTCTTTCCACATCACCCCAGCACCACCCATGGTCGAGATTAGGCCGCACCGGATAGCGAGTCAACGCGCGCAGTGTGCCGCGCACTGCATGCACGGCATCGCTGGGTCGCAGCCTTGACGCTTCCCAAGAGCCGGTCTAGCGTCCGGCGCACTTTACAGCATTCCCGCGACCGCGCGCAGCGCGGCCGCCGCACCGAAACGAGGGCGCCGTGGTCAACAAGGCCATCATCATCGGCAATCTGGGACGCGATCCCGAAGTACGCTTCACCCCCAGCGGACGCGCGATGGCGAAGTTCTCCGTCGCCACCACCGAGCGGTGGACGGATCAGAACGGCCAGAAGCAGGAAAAGACCGAGTGGCACAATATCGTCGTCTGGGGGAAGCAGGCGGAGCACTGCGGTCAGTACCTCACCAAGGGTCGCCAGGTGTACGTCGAGGGCCGGATCACGAACCGCAGCTACGACGACAAGGACGGGAACAAGCGGTACATCACCGAGATCGTCGCGCGTGATGTGCGGTTCCTCGGCGGCGGTGGTCAGGGCGGCGGCATGCGCGACAGCGGCTTCACACCGCCGCCGGGCGAGGACGTCCCGTCGGGCCCCGATCACGGCGACGACGACATCCCGTTCTGATCGGTCGGCGAGACGGACTCCGTGAGGAGACCGTCGGCGGGGCAGACGAGCACAGGCGTCGCGCGGCACTGACGCGCCGCCTGCCGTGCCGCCTGTAACGCCGCGAGCCGGTCCGCGAGTATAGCGCGCGTCATCGCGCCTCCCTCCTCGCCACGCCGCAGCGGTGCACCGGCGACGCCGCGCGCCAGCACCACCGCGAGATTGCCGTAGACCAGGCGCCAGGCCGCCTCGCGCTGAATGATGTCGGGCTGCGCCGGCCACGCGCCGAGTGCGCGCTCGGCGTAGTGGAGCAGCCGGTCGATTTCGTCGTCCTGGAACTGCGTCGCGTCGGGGCCGGTTGGCGGCAACCCGCTCGGGTAGGCGGCGAGCAGCTCGACGGTGAGCTCGGCGGGCGGATCCTCGACCAGCATCGTGCCGGACGCGGTGTCGATGATGCGGCGCCAACCGAGTCGCACGGCGTGAGGTCCCGAGGTCCAGACGATCTCGGCGCGGTGCCCGCGCTGCACGGCGAGCACGGTCTGACCGAGCAGCGCGCGCCGTCCGTACGCGCACGACATGGTCGCCTCGCCGACGCAGGTGCCGCGGCGGCGGGCATACGCTTCGACCTCGTGCACGAGCCAGGTCGCATCCTGCACCACCTCGAGATCGACGTAGGCGGCAAGGCCCGCAGCGGTGCCGGCGCGACGCCGTGGTTCCCGCCGATCGCCGGGCGCGTCCGCCCGACCGGGGGTGCCGATGATGAACGGGGCACGATCGCCGCGGGCCGCGTGTGCGAGGGGCCCCGCGTGCGCCGGCGCCGCGGCGCATACGAGCACGGGGAATCCGGTCAGAAGCACACCGAGCGTCCAGGAGCGTGATGCCATGTCGCCTCCGCTGGCGACGCGCACGGCGCCGGAGCATTCGCCGGGCGGGCGCGTCGCGCCTGCGCCTCATTCGCGCGCAGCGCCGGCGGAGCGGCAAGACCGCGAAACATCGACGCCTCGACCACATACGCCGGCAGTCAGCCGGCGTGAACGCGATGCCCTGTTGCCTTCAGCGCCCGCCTGTGGCGCTGTGCGGCGCGATGGATGCGATCACCGCGCTCGGGCTGTCGGCAGCGACACTCACCACGTGTTCGTTCGTTCCGCAGCTCACGAAGGTGTGGCGGTCGAAGTCGGCCGACGATCTCTCCTACGGCATGTTCGGAGCGTTCAGCCTCGGCATTCTGCTCTGGTTCGCATACGGGCTGCTGCGCGCCGACCTGCCGGTGATCGTCGCCAACGGCGTTACGCTGGTGCTCAGCACGGCGATCCTGCTGCTGAAGTTCCGCTATCGCCGCTGAGTGCGCGGCGCCGGCGGTCGCGTCAGGTGAGAATGGCGCGGACGCCGCGCCCGAAGACCGCCGTCCGCCAGGCGCGTTCGATCTCGCGCTGCGTGAGTCGCGCGATGATCCGCTCCGCCTCCTGCGGCGTGGGGAAGCTCCACAACGCGCTCTCGGCCAGGGCGACGGCGAGATCGAGGCGGCTGTCGGCGAGAATCGCGTAGCGATAGCGCAGCTTCTTGCGGGCGCGATCGAGCTCGTCGGCAGCGAAGCCCTCGCTGGCGGCACGGCGGCAGATCTCCTCGACGGCGCGCGCCAGGCGGGCGGCGCGACTGCGCGCGGCACTGGCGCCGATCACCGCGCAGGCCCAGTCCGGCCCCCATTCGAGATGCGCGCCGACCTCGTAGCTGAGCCCGAGGCGTTCCCGCAGCTCCTGGAAGAGACGGCTGTCGGGATCGGAGCCGACGATGTCGACGGCGACGCCGCTGGCGAGCAGTGTCCGCGGTTGCGACCGCACCGGCATGAGCAGCGTCAGATACGCCTGGCTGCTGTCGCGGTCGTGCACCCGGACGCTGCCGCCGACCCCATGCCGAACCGGTGGTACCGGCGTCGGCGGTCCCGGTTGCCCATGACGGAAATGCCGCGACACGGCGGCGCGCACGCGGGGGAGCGTCGCACCGCCAACGATCGCCAGGACCGCATTGGCATGCGTCAGGCGGCGTCGCAGAAAGCGGGCGACATCCGCGGCGCGGATGCGCGACACGCTGGCGATGGTGCCGGCGACCGGATGCGCGATGGCGCCGCCGAACATGCGCCCCCAGGCGCGCCGGTACACGCGGTCGGCGGGATCGTCGAGACGGCCCCGGATCTCTTCGATCACCACGCGCTGCTCCTTGCGCAGGCGGCGCGGCTCGACGGCGGTGCGGTAGAACTGCTCGGCGAGCAGCGCGAGCGCTTCGTCGAGATCCTCGTTGAACACCTCGAAGGTGAGCGAGATGTCCTCGTAGCCCGTGTCCGCGTTGTGCTCACCGCCGAGCTCGGCGGCGCGGCGGTTGAGCGCCACCTGGTCGTACGTCGTCGTGCCCTGAAACAGCATGTGCTCGGCCAGGTGTGCGAGCCCGGCATGACGACCGTCGCAGCGGGCGCCGGCGCGGATGGTGAGGGCGATGGCGGTCAGCCGGCCAGCCTGATGCTGGTGGACGACGCGCAGCCCCCGCGTGCGGAAACGCGTGATCATGCCGAGGATCAGCGCGCCGGTCCGGCGACGAAGGCCATCGCGCGCTCGACGTCGGACGACGGCACCAGACCGCTCGCGCCCAGCTGCGCGAGCAGCGCCCGCACGTGCAGCACGCTGTGCAGCCGCAGGCCGGCGGCGGCGAGCGCGGCGGCGGCATCCTCGCTGCGATCGACGATGACCAGCACGTCCTCGACGATCAGCCCCGCATCGCGGAACGGCTCCGCCGCTTCGAGCTTCGCCCCGCCACTGGTCACGACGTCGTCGATCATCAGCACGCGTTCGCCGGGCGCGAACATCCCCTCGATGCGCTGCGCCGTGCCGTAGGTCTTGGCTTCCTTGCGCGCATAGATCATCGGGCGCTCGCCGATCAGCGCCATCGCGACGGCGATCGGCAGGCCGGCATACGGCAGCCCGGCAAGGCGGTCGTAGTGCAGCGCCGCCGAACGCTGCAGCATCGCGCGCGCGACGCGAGCGAGCGCCGCCGGGTGCGAGATGAGCACGCGCATGTCGAGGTAGAACGGCGAGGTGCGGCCATCCTTCAGCGTGAAGGTGCCGAAGCGCACCACGCCAATGCGGTAGAGCAGCTCGCTGAGCTCCCGCTCGACGATCTCCTGCTGATCGGGACGCATGGGGATGTCCGCTCCATGGCGCACCATCGGCCGTGGCGCAAGATGGACCGGCACGGGCGGAGCGGTGCCGTCCAGCGGCGTTACTTGATCAGCTTGTGGATCGCCTTGAAGAGCGGCGACTCGGCGCTGCGCACCCACTCCAGACAGACCATCTCCACGCTCGCCGGGATCGCGCCCGACCCGATCAGCTTTTCCCACCCGATGCGGTAATCGAGCTCGGTGCGGGCCGAGATCGCGTCGTAGGGGAGGTGCACCGTGTAGCCGCGCGCCAACAGGTCGTGCACGGTCTGATTGACACACGCGTGTGCCTCGATCCCGCACACCACGACCTGCGCGCGCGCCAGCGCCTCGAGCGCCTCGACGAAGCGCGGCTGTCCACAACAGCTCATCGACAGCTTCTCGATGACCGGCGTGCCGGGCGGAAACCCCTCGGCGACTTCGGGTTGCATATGCCCGAGTCCCTTCGGGTACTGCTCGGTCGCGATGATCGGCACGCCCATCACCTTCGCCGCCTCGATCAGGATGCGCACACCGCGCACCAGGCGCGCGTGCTCGACCGTGCGGTCGCGATAGCCCTCCTGCACGTCGATGACGACCAGCGCGCTGCGGGCATGGTCGAGCATACGGGGCGCCGCGGTCATTCGCGCCCGTCCTCGCGGGATGCGGGACAACGCATCAGCGGTCAGCGATACAGCACACGGCCGAACTGCTGAACCGGCAGCGGCAGCCCGCGCGGCAGAAAGGGCGCTAGCCGGGGACCGACACCCGGACGGCTCCAGCGCGCGTACGCATACGGGCCGTTGCGATCGATCTGGAACTGCTCCTGCAGGAGCATGCGAATGGTCTGATGGCGCGAGCGACCGCGATCGAACCCGGTGGTGACGAGCGGATACTCATACGGCCATACGACGGGATCAGGCCACAGCGGATAGCCGGCGTACGGGTCGACGTGCACATTCGTCACAGACAACGGCCCGGTGACTTCGACCGCCCCGCCTTCGGCGGCGCCCCCGCCGCCCCCTCCACCACCGGCCAGCTGCGCGCCCGCCTGCATCCCGGCGCGATACGCGGCCTCGAGATCGGCATCGGACACCGGCGGCAGTGCGGTCGCCTCGGCCGGCGCTGGCGCGGGCGCGGCGGCCAGCTCGGGCGCGATCGCCACCACGACCTCGGCTCCGGCGCGGTACTCGGGCGGGATCGACTCGACGCGATTCGTCAGATGGCGGATGCCGGCCGCATCACGCCACGAGAGGATATCGCCGTGCGCCGCTGGCGCGACCAGCATCACGGCTGTCAGCAGGACGAACCCGTACCGCACGCACCGATTGTACGCAGGCGCCCGCGACTGCCGCAACTGCGGGCGAATCACCCGCCCGGGCGCGCCCGGCGTCGTGCACTTCCGGCATTATTGCCGACAGCGTTCTCTGCTAGAGGACGATTACTCGTGACCGTGCGACAGCATCCACCAGAAGAACCAGATCGCCCACGCAGCGGCCGCCACCAGGAGCAGGCCGCCGGCGTTGGACTGCCGCCGCCAGGCCGCGTCGGGCGCCGCGGCCACGGGATGGCGCTGCGCCGGCCGGGCGGCCAGGCCTTCGGGATCGACGCTGATGACGCGGCAGTTCTCGATCCCGCACTGGCGGAGCAACGCTTCGAGCTCGGCTCGAGCCGCCGTCGGAGTTTCGCTGGTGATGCCGGACACGTGGATGGTCGCGCGATATTTTGTCATGGAAGCGTCAGCGGCCGCACCGGCGCGGGTGTCGCGCGTGCTGTGCCGTCCGGCAAGCTAGAACCGCCGGTCAGCAAGAATCAAGCAACCGGCGCCGAACACGGCGCGGAGACCCGACCGCAGGTGGTCTGCATGGCGAGGGAGGGATCGTGATGCTGGTCCGCGATCACATGACAGGCAAGGTCATCACCATCGACGCCGACCAGTCGACCCGTGCGGCGATGGATCTGCTGACACGACACCGGATTCGGCAGGTGCCGGTGCTGCGCGGCGGGAAACTCGTCGGCATCGTCACGCAGCGCGACGTGCGCAGCGCGCCAACGTCGGCACGCACGGTTTCGCAGATCATGACCGCGAAGCCGTTCGTCGTCGCGCCCGATGCCGCCGTCGATGAGGCCGCACATCTCCTGCGCACCTACAAGATCGGCGCGCTGCCGGTGGTCGATGGGCACGAGCTGGTCGGCATCATCACCATCTCGGACGTGCTCGACGCCTTCGTGGTCCTGTCGGGCGTCGCCGAGCCGACCTACCGCCTGGTGCTCTCGGCCGGAAACGGCCGCGACCCGCAGGCCCGCACGCGCGAGGTGATCACCGAGCATGGCGGCGAGATCCGCTGGATGCACCGGGCGCCGCGCGCGCGGCCGCCACGCCTCGACGTGCGGGTGAAGGCAAGGCAGGTCGACGACATCGTGACCGCGCTCGAAGCGGCCGGCATCGAGGTGCAGGCGGTGATCGCCACCGGTTCGCCCGCGCGGCGCCGCGCTACGCCCGCCCCTCGGGCGTCACGTTCAGGTTGAGCAGCGCGAAAAACAGTTCGTCGAGCGACTCGTACCGCAGCCACTTCGGCACCTCCGGTGCGAGGTCCACCGGATCCATGCTCCAGCCCGATCGCTCGTCGCCGTAGACCGGGAAGACCTCCGTCCCGACCTGCAACAGGCGCGTGTTCACCGCGGCGATATGTCTCATGGTCGCCCCTCTCGCGCCGGTAATCAGCTGATTGCGTGCCACCGTCGGCGAGCCCGGCCGGTACCGAGCGGCAGGCCGCCGCACGATCATGGCGGCGGCCAGCGGTCCATCTGCACCGCTGGAGCGGCTCATTCGTAACGGGGCGTGACGGTTCTTGCGCACATTGTCGGGCAGTCCTTGGGCACCGGCGCGCCGCGTCGGCACATTCGCGCGGGCATCCTTGGTCGGCTCGACGCGGCGCGAACGTTGCTCTGATTCGCGAGCAATGATGCGCGAACTCATCGCCGGCATCCGGGGCGGACGATCGTACCAAGATGTGGGGAGACAAACATTGACTGTCCACAATACGTGGTGGTAGCGTGCAAGCACGTTGATGGCATTCCAGCAGGAGCGCACGTGACGACCGCATCATCGGTCTCCGGTCTCTCTGTCCCTCCGTCACGTACCCCGCCACCGCAACGTTCCTCCGCTTGCACTACTAGCGCGCGACTGGATGCTGTCTCGCAAGGAGCTGCGTCTGGCTGACCACGGTGACACGCACATACAGGTGGCCGATCACCAGGGATGGGGCGGTGCTTGCCGGCAAAGGAGCGGGACATGGAGTCTGACAAGGCCATCTTCGAAAAGCTGATTCGCGAAGATCGCGCCGCGCGCGAGTCGCATCGCTGGCGCGGGACCTTCCTGGAATACCTCGAGCGGGTGCGTGAGGACCCCTCGATCACCAAACTGGCCCACTCGCGGGTGTACGAGATGATCACCGCGCCGGGATCGCGGGACATCCTCGACACCGACGATCCGCGGGTGAAGCGCCTCTTCAAGGACGAGCCGGTACGCGTCTACGAATTCTTCGCCGACGAGTTCTTCGGCATCGAACGGACCGTCGCGCAGATCGTGCGCTACTTCCACTCCGCCGCCCTCAAGGGCGAGGAGAGCCGGCAGGTGCTCTACCTCATGGGTCCGGTGGGCTCGGGCAAGAGCTCACTGGTCGAGCGCCTGCAGCGCGGCCTCGAGGAGCTGCCGCCGGTGTATGCGATCGAGGGCTGCCCGATGCAGGAGGAACCGCTGCATCTGCTGCCCCGGCACCTGCGCCGCGAGTTCGAGAAGATGCTCGGCGTGCACATCGAGGGCGATCTCTGCCCGGTATGCCGCTACCGGCTCAAGGAGGAATTCGGTACCCGCTACGAGGAGGTGCCGGTCGTGCTGCGCTCGTTCTCGAAGCGCAACCGCGTCGGCATCGGGGTCGTGCCACCGGTCGATCCGAACAACCAGGATACCTCGGTGCTGATCGGCAGCGAGGACATCTCGAAGCTCGACCGCTACTCCGAGGGCGACCCGCGCGTCCTCGATCTCAATGGCGCCCTGAACGTCGGCAACCGCGGCATCGTCGAGTTCATCGAGGTGTTCAAGAACGAGATCGAGTACCTGCACGCGATGATCACCGCGACACAGGAGAAGGTGATCCCGGCGCCGGGACGGCACGGGATGGTCTACGTCGACACGGTGATCGTCGCCCACTCGAACGAGGCGGAATGGCAGAAGTTCAAGGCCGACCACACGAACGAGGCGATCCTCGACCGCATCGTCGTGGTGAAGGTGCCGTACAACCTGCGCCTCTCCGAAGAGGTGAAGATCTACCAGAAGATCATCAAGCACTCGGATTTCCGCGCCCACGTCGCACCCCACACGCTGGAGATCGCGTCGATGTTCGCGATTCTCTCGCGCCTCGAGCCGACGCCGAAGTGCGATCTGATGACCAAGCTCAAGCTCTACAGCGGTGAGGAAGTCGTCGAGAAGGGCCGCACGAAGAAGATCGACGTGCGCGAGCTGCGCGAGGACGTGAAGCGCGAAGGCATGAGCGGCATCTCGACGCGCTTCATCATGAAGGCACTCGACAACGCGCTCTCCGACAACACCGGCGGCAACTGCATCAATCCGATCAACGTCCGCGAGGCGCTGATCGGCATGGTGAAGGAAACCGACCTGCCCGACGACACGCGCAAGCAGTACCTCGATTTCCTCCAGGACGTGCTGCACAAGGAGTACCTCGAGCTGCTCGAGAAGGAGATCACGAAGGCGTTCGTGTACTCCTACCAAGAGCAGGCGGAATCGCTGTTCCAGAACTATCTGGACCATGCCGAAGCGTACGTGAACAAGACGCGCGTCAAGGACCGGAACACGAAGGAAGAGCTGCAGCCCGACGAGGCGTTCCTGAAGTCCATCGAGGAACAGATCGCGATCATCGGCTCGGCGGCGGAGGGGTTCCGGCAGGAGGTGATCGCGTACCTGTGGGCGGCGAGCCGCCGCGGCACGCGCGTGTCGTACCAGAGCTACGAGCCGCTGCGCGAAGCGATCGAGAAGCGGTTGATGACGTCGGTGCGCGACATCAGCCGCATCATCACCAAGGCCCGCACGCGCGACGAGGAGCAGACCGAGAAGTACGCGGCGATGGTCTCGAACCTGATCGAGAACGGCTACTGCCAGAACTGCGTCGACGTCGTGCTCAAGTACGCCGCGAACAACCTGTGGAAGGACTGACGGGGCCACTGGCGGGCGGCTGATCCCCGGCCGCCCGCCGCAGCCCGGAGCCTCGATGCCCGTCGACAGCGTCTTCCGTCCGTTTCGTCCCGCCGACGCCGAACGCAGCGATCGCGCCGCCGGCGACCGCAGCCGGCACCGCGACAAGGTGCGGCAGGCGATCCGCGACAACATCGCCGACATCATCGCCGAGGAATCGATCATCGGGAAGGATCGCGATCGCATCATCAAGGTCCCGATCCGCGGCATCAAGGAGTACCGCTTCATCTACGGCAACGGCGCGCCGGGCGTCGGCCAGGGCGACGGCCAGTCGCAGCCGGGTCAGGTCGTCGGCCGCCAGCAGGGCGATGCGCAGGGGCAGCCCGACCGCGCCGGCGACCGCCCGGGGATCGACTATTACGAAACCGACGTCCGGCTCGACGAGCTCATCGACCTGATGTTCGAGGACCTCGAGCTGCCCGATCTCGAACGCAAGCGCATGCGCGAGATCCCGTCGGACCGTTCGGCGAAGCGCAAGGGCTACCGCCAGGTCGGCATCCGCCAGCGGCTCGACAAGCGCCGCACGGTGCGCGCGCGCGTCAAGCGCATGATGGCGACACGCGAGCGGGATCCCGGCGCCGACGAACGGCGCTTTCCGTTCCACGACGACGACCTGACGTTCAAGCACCTCGTCACCGATGTGCGCGAGGAGTCGAACGCCGTCGTCGTCTGCATCATGGATACCTCGGGATCCATGGACACGATGAAGAAGTATCTCGCCCGCTGCTTCTTCTTCCTGCTCTACCAGTTCATCCGCTCGAAGTACCGCAACGTCGAGATCGTCTTCATCGCGCATCACACCGAAGCCCGCGAAGTGACCGAGGAGGAGTTCTTCCACAAGGGCGAATCGGGCGGGACGATCATCTCGTCCGGTTACCAGAAGGCGCTCGACATCATCACCGAGCGCTACCATCCGTCGCTGTGGAACATCTACGCGTTCCACTGCTCGGACGGCGACAACTTCGACACCGACAACCCGCAGGCCCTGCGCACCGCCAAGGAGCTCACCGAGGTGTGCAACCTGTTCGGGTACGGCGAGATCAAGCCGATGGGTTCGCGGGCGTACGAAAGCTCGATGCTGAACGTCTTCCGCCGCCTCGATGCGGACAACTTCCAGACCGTACTGATCGAGCGCAAGGAAGACGTGTGGCCGAGCTTCAAGGCACTGCTCGCGAAAGAACGCGTCGCCGAGACGGCCCAGGCCTGACCGCCGCCATGCCGCGCATCTGGGACATCGCCGACCTCGAGGCGTGGGACGATCGCATCCGCGCGCGCGTCATCGCCGAGGGGCTCGACTGCTACCCGCAGGAGTTCGAGGTCTGCGACCACAACCAGATGCTCGCCTTCATGGCGTACTCGGGCATGCCGTCACACTACCCGCACTGGTCGTACGGCAAGTCGTTCGAGAAGCTGAAGACGCTCTACGATCACGGTGTCTCGGGGTTGCCGTACGAGATGGTGATCAATTCCAACCCGGCGCTCGCCTATCTCATGCGCGACAACTCGCTGTGCCTGCAGATCCTCACGATCGCACACGTCTACGGGCACAACGACTTCTTCAAGAACAATTTCACGTTCCGCTCGACCCGCGCCGAGTACACGATCAGCACCTTCAAGGCGCACGCCGAGCGCGTGCGCCGCTACCAGGAGGATCCGAGCATCGGGCTCGATCGCGTCGAGAGCATCCTCGACGCGGCGCACGCGCTGTCGCTGCAGTGCCGGCGCAACCTCGCGGTGCGCAAGCTCTCGGAAGCCGATGCCCGCCAGGCGGCCATCGAGGCCGCCCGACCGCAGGAAGACCCGTTCCAGCGCATCCACCGTCCGCAGCCGGTCGAGGAACCCGACCTGCGCCGCACCCCGCTCGTGCCGGACGAGGACCTGCTGCTCTTCATCCGCGACCACAACCCGTATCTCAGTGAGTGGGAGAAGGACCTGCTCACCATCGTGCACGAGGAAGCGCAGTACTTCGTGCCGCAGATCGAAACCAAGATCATGAACGAGGGCTGGGCCTCGTACTGGCACAAGCGGATCCTCGACAGCCTCGACCTCGACACCGACCTGCAGCTCGAGTTCATCGTGCGCCACAATCAGGTCGTGCGCCCCCACGAAGGCAGCATCAATCCGTACCACATCGGTCTGCGCATCTGGGAAGACATCCACCGGCGCGCCGGCGGCGGCGCGGCGGGCGACGAGGCGATCTTCCTCGTCCGCGAGACCGATCGCGACGCCTCGTTCCTGCGCCGTCACCTGCACGAGGAGCTCGTCCGCGAGCTCGATCTGTTCCAGTACCAGCGCAAGGGCAACGATTTCGTGATCACCGAGGTCGCCGACGAGGAGGGCTGGCGCACCGTGCGCGACACGCTGATCGCCTCCGTCGGCATGAACGGCGTGCCGGTGATCCGGGTCACCGACGGCGACGGCGGCGGCAAGCGCGCCCTCGCCCTCGAGCACGTCCACGACGGCCGCGACCTCCACCCCGAGTACGCCGAGCGCACGCTGTCGTTCGTCCACCAGCTCTGGCAGCGCGAGGTGACGCTCGACACCGTGATTGGCGGCAAGCCGCAGACGCTCGTCCACAACGAGCGCGGCTTCACCGTCAAATCGCGCTAGGCCGACGGCTCGTCCGGGCCGCGGCGGCGCGGGGGGCGACGCGCCGGCGGGCGCTGGGTGGAGCCGCGACGGCTGCTGCGCGTCGTGGTCGCCGCGGCACGCCCCGACTTGGGCACGGCAGCGAGCGGGCGCGGTTCGATGAGCACGACCGCCAGCGCGCCGATCGCCTCGCCGGCGCCGATCGCCCCCAGGCCCTCCATCGTACGCGCCTTCAGGCCGACGTCCGCCTCGCCGAGCCCGAGCAGCGCGGCCATGCGCGCCCGCATGGCCGCAGCGTGCGGGGCGAGCTTCGGCCGCTCGACGAGCACCGTGACGTCGACGTTGCGCGGCCGCCAGCCGCGGCGGCGCACGAGGCGAAGGACGTGCCCGAGCAGCAGCGCGCTGTCCGCCCCGCGGTAGCGCGGATCGGTGTCCGGAAAGTGCTCCCCGAGGTCGCCGAGCGCCAGGGCCCCGAGCAGGGCATCGGCGATGGCGTGCAGGACCGCATCACCGTCGGAATGGCCGAGCAGCCCGCGCTCGTACGGGATCTCGATGCCGCCGAGCATCAGCGGTCGGTCGGGGACGAGGCGGTGAATGTCCCACCCCTGCCCGATGCGCGGCGCGCCGCGGACCGGCATCGTCAGAACGGCGCCGCGGCGCTCGCCGCGCCGGCGGCGAGCAGAATGATCGGCACCGACGCCCCCGCGGGCAGCTCGGTGACCTCCGGTGCGGCGACGAGCAGTGCGTCGCCGAGCGACAGCGAGCGCAGGACCCCCGAGCTCTGCGAGCCCGTGCTGCGCACGCGCCAGGCTCCAGGAGCGCCCGCGAGCGTGCAGCGCACGAACTCAGTCAAGCCGGCAGCCGTGCGCACGGAATCGTCGAGCGTCGCGGTCGCGCTCGGCAGATGCACCCGCGTGTGCCCGCCCATCGTGCGCAGCGCGGGAAAGACGTACAGGTGGAAGCAGACCAGTGAGGACACCGGGTTGCCGGGCAGGCCGAACACCGGCACACGGCCGCAGCGCCCGAACGTCAGCGGCTTGCCCGGGCGCTGTGCGACCTTCCAGAATTCCTCCGCGTAGCCGCACGCGGCGAGCGCCTCGCGGACGTGGTCGAAGTTGCCGACCGATACACCGCCAGTCGACACCACGACATCGGCCGTCATCGCTTCGGCAAACGCGGCGCGCAGCACCTCGGGCCGGTCGGGCACGATGCCGACCACCCATGGCTCCCCGCCCGCCTCGGCGACCGCGGCGGCCAGCATGTACGCATTGCTGTTGACGATCTGCCCCGGTCCGAGCGCCTCGCCGAGGTCGACGAGCTCGTCGCCGGTCGCCAGGATTGCCACCAGCGGGCGGCGGACGACGCGCACCGTCGCGCAGCCGATCGACGCCAGAAGACCGATGTCGGCCGGGCGCAGCGGGCGGCCGGGGTCGAGCACGTTCTCTCCCGCACGCACGTCCTCACCGGCCTCGCGGACGTTGCCGTGCGCCCGGACGGCGCCATGCACGACGACGGCGCCGTCCCCGGCGGTGGTGTCCTCGACGCGTACCACCGCGTCCGCGCCATCGGGCACCGGCGCGCCGGTCATGATGCGGATCGCCGTTCCCGGACCGACCGGCTGCGACGGCACCGCGCCGGCGCCGACCGTCTCCAGGACGCGCAGGGTCACCGGCGCCGCGGCGGACGCGCGTGCCACATCGGCGCTGCGGACGGCGTAGCCGTCCATCGCCGAATTGCGGAAGGGCGGCACGTCGCGCGGCGAGCGGATCGCGTTGGCGAGCACGCGGCCGTGCGCGTCCGGCAGCGACACCTGCTCGGCGCCCACACGCGGCAGGTCCTGGAGCACACGGTCGAGCGCGTCACGGACACTGATCATCGCGGGTGCGCGGACGCTACGCACCGCCTGCCGGCGTTGTCAACGCACGCCCACCCGATCGTCCCCGCTTATGAGCCCCCGCGCGCCGCGCTTATGTGAAGTCGCGCGGACTTTGTTCCCCCACTGCACGCACTGTGGTAGTCGAAGCTGTTTCCTGCCCATGAAGCCGCGTTTCCGCGCCCGCGGGACGCCCGCATCCGAGACGACCGTGCCGTCGCTCACGGATCTGCTGGCGGCCCTGACCGACGCCGTGATCGTCCTCGATGCCGAGCGGCGCGTCGTGCTCTTCAACCCCGCGGCCGAGGAGCTGATCGGGCTGCCGCAGCGCCGTGCGCTCGGCAGCGCGGCGGACGCCGTGTTTGCGGAAACGCCGCTGATCGCCGCGATCGTGCAGCGTGTGACGACGCTCGGCCAGAGCGAGTCCCGCAACGAGGAGTGGCTGGTCCGCAACCGGCGCGCCGTGCCGGTGCGCATCACCTGCTCGCCGCTGTGGAACGAGCGCGACGAGGTCGCCGGCACCGCGCTGGTCATTCATGATCTCGGCTATCAGCGCACGCTCGAGGAATCCGTCCGCCGCAACGAGAGCCTGGCGCGCCTCGGGACACTGGTCGCCGGCCTCGCCCACGAAGTCCGCAACCCGCTCGCCGGCATCAAGGGCGCCGCGCAGCTCCTCGCCTCCCATGCCGACGCCGCACCCACGCTCGGCGAGTACACGACGGTCATCGTCCGCGAAGTCGACCGGTTGAGCGCGCTCGTCGAGGACCTGCTGACGCTCGGCGCCCCGCCGAAGCCGCGCCTCGCGCCGCTCAACGTGCACCGCATCATCCAGGAAGTCGTTGCCGTCGCGCAGCCGGAGCTCGTGCGGGCGCGCATCCGCCTGCAGTACGGCTTCGATCCGAGCCTGCCGGACGTGCAGGCCGACGCCGCGCAGCTCAGCCAGGTGTTCCTCAACGTCGTGCGCAACGCGCTCGAGGCGATGGCGCCCGGCGGCACGGCCGATCCCGAGCGCAACGTCCTGACCATCGGCACGCGCATGGAGACCGACTTCCACATCCTGCGCGGCGAGCGACGCAGCTTCCTGCGTGTCGAGTTCGCCGATCAGGGTGGCGGCCTCGATGCCGAGACGGCGGCACAGATGTTCGAGCCGTTCTACACGACGAAGGCGCGCGGCACCGGGCTCGGCCTCGCCATCTCCGCGAAGATCATCGCCGAGCACGGCGGCATCATCCGCGCCGGCGCCAACCACCCGCACGGGACGGTGGTGACGATTTCGCTGCCCGTCGCGAAAGGATGACGATGACCTCCGCCCCATCCGGCACGATCCTGGTCGCCGACGACGAAGACAGCGTCCGGTTCGTGCTCGTGCGCGCACTCGAGAGCGCCGGCCATGCCGTTGCGCAGGCGAGCAGCGGACACGAGGCGCTCGAGCAGCTGCGCGGCAGCCGCTTCGATCTCGCCTTCGTCGACCTGCGCATGCCCGACTGCGACGGCCTGCGCGTGCTCGCCGACGCGCGCGAAGCCGGCATCACCACCCCGATCGTCATCGTCACCGCGCAGAACACGATGGACAACGCGATCGAGGCGATGAAGCGCGGCGCGTACGACTATATCGCCAAGCCGTTCAACATCGACGAGGTCCAGGCCGTCGCCGCGCGCGCGCTCGAGATGGCGCGCCTGTCGACCGACCTCAAGCGCGTCGAGCGCGAGCTGCGCGGTCGCTTCGAGGTCGGCGTCGCGATCGTCGGCAACAGCCCGGCGATGCAGGAGATCTACAAGACCATCGGGCGCATCGCGAACACCGACGCGACGGTGCTCGTCCAGGGCGAGAGCGGCACCGGCAAGGAGCTCATCGCCAAGGTGATTCACTACCATTCGCCTCGCTGGAGCGGGCCGTTCCTGGCGATCAACTGCTCGGCGATTCCGCGTGACCTGCTGGAAAGCGAGCTGTTCGGCTACGAGAAGGGCGCATTCACCGGCGCCACCGAACAGCGGCCGGGCAAGTTCGAGCTCGCACAGGGCGGGACGATCCTGCTCGACGAGATCGCGGACATGCCGCTCGAGCTGCAGGCGAAACTGCTGCGCGTCCTGCAGGAGCGCGAGGTGACGCGGCTCGGCGGGCGCGAGACGCTCAAGGTCGACTGCCGCATCCTCGCCGCCACCAATCAGTCGCTCGAACGCGCGGCGAAGCAGGGCCGCTTCCGCGAGGACCTCTTCTTCCGCCTGAACGTCGTGCCGATCCAGGTTCCGCCACTGCGCGAGCGGCGCGGCGACATCCCCGAGCTGATCGCGTTCTTCCTCGACAAGATCAATCGCGAGATGGGCACGCAGGTCACCGGGCTGTCGCCCGACGCGCGCGAGCTGCTCGTGCGCCACAACTGGCCGGGCAACGTCCGCGAGCTGGAGAACACGCTCGTGCGCGCCGCCGTGCTCGCCTCCGGTCCGACGCTGATGGGCCGGGATCTGGCACTCGCCGCGCAGGAACCATCGCCGGCGCGCTATGGCGACCTGTCGCTCGAGGACATCGTCCGCCTCAAGCTGCGCGAGTATTTCCGCCAGACCGGCGACGTCGAGCCGTCGGATCTCTACGCGCTCATCCTCGAACGCGTCGAGCGGCCGCTGATCGAGCTGACGCTCGAGCGCACCGGCGGCAACCAGCTCCAGGCCGCGGCGATCCTCGGCATCAACCGCAACACGCTGCGCAAGAAGATCGCGACGCTGAAGATCACCCCGCGGCGCGGTGCCACACAGGAGTGAGCCGCGCCGGCGGCACCGCGGCATGTTCCGCTTCGCGGATCCGCTCTATCCGATCGTCGACGCCGACAGCACCGCCGACGTGGTGGCGCTCGCCCGTGCCGTGATCGCCGGCGGCGCGCGCCTCCTGCAGCTCCGCGCCAAGCACGCGTCGACGGGCGAGCTCATTGCGCTCGCCCGTGCCGTCCGGAACGTGACGACGCGCGCCGGCACGGCCCTGATCATCAACGACCGCGCCGATGTCGCGCGGCTCGTCGGCGCCGCCGGCGTACACCTCGGCCAGGACGATCTGCCCCCCGCGGCCGCCCGGGCGCAGCTCGGGCCCGGGGCCATCATCGGCTTCTCGACGCACACGCTCGCGCAGGTCGATGCCGTGCTCGACGCCGGCGCGATCGACTATCTCGCGTTCGGGCCGATCTACGCGACGCGCAGCAAGCGCAATCCCGATCCGGCGCAGGGACTCGACACGCTCGCCGCCGTGCGGGTGCGCTGCGCGCTGCCGCTGGTCGCCATCGGCGGCATTGATGCGTCCACGATCGGCGCCGTGCGCAACGCCGGCGCCGACGCCGTCGCCGTGATCGGCGCGCTCGCCGGCGCGCGCGACCCCGCGGCGGCGATGCGCGCCCTGCGCGATGCCGCACGGGCGTGAGCGGCACCGGCGGCACCCTCCCGCGTTCCGGCGACGAGTCGGGTGCCGCGGACTGCCGGGTTACAGCTCGTCGATCTCGGCCGGGTAGTCGACGTCGTCCTGCACGCGATTGTCGAAGCGCGTGTACTCCGAGAAGAACGTCAGCGGCACCGTGCCGGTCGGTCCGTTACGCTGCTTGCCGATGATCACCTCGGCCTCGCGCTCATCGGCATTCTTCGGATCGTAGACCCACGGCCGATACAGGAACATGATGACGTCCGCGTCCTGCTCGATGGCGCCCGACTCGCGCAGGTCGGCCATGATCGGGCGCTTGTCGGCGCGCGACTCGACCGCCCGGTTGAGCTGTGAGAGCGCAATCACCGGCACGTTCAGTTCCTTGGCGAGCGCCTTCAGCGACCGCGAGATGCTCGAGATCTCCTGCTCGCGGCTGTCGGTGGCGATGCCGCGCATCAGCTGCAGATAGTCGACGATGATGAGGCCGAGGTTCGCGTCGCGCTCGCGCTTCAGCCGCCGCGCCTTGGCGCGCAGTTCGAGCACGCTCAGCGCCGGCGTGTCGTCGATGTAGATCGGGGCCTCCGAGAGCCGCTCGGCGGCGATCGCCAGCTTCGGGTAATCGCGCTGGGCGGCGAATCCGGCGCGCACCTTCGACTGGTCGACGCGCGCCTCGCAGCACAGCATGCGGAGCACGAGCTGCTCCTTCGACATCTCGAGCGAGAACACCGCGACGCCGATGCCCGCCTCGAGACCGGCATACTGCGCCATGTTCAGCGCGAAGGCGGTCTTGCCCATGCTCGGCCGGCCGGCGACGATGATCAGATCGCCGGGTTGCAGGCCGGCGGTTTTCTTGTCGAGGTCGACGAAGCCGGACGGCACGCCGGTGACCAGCTCCTGGCGTTCGTAGAGCTGCTCGACCGCCTTCATCGACTCGACGACGATCTCGCTGACGCGAAAGAACGATTTCCGCGCCTTGCGCTCGCTCAGCTGGAAGATCTGGTGCTCGGCCTGGTCGAGGAAGTTGTCGACGTCTGCCGGCGCCTCGTAGCTGCGCAGCGCGATGTCCGTGGTCGTGCTGATCAGGGCGCGCAGCACGGCCTTGTCCTTCACGATGCGGGCGTAATAGGCGACGTTCGCCGCCGTCGGCACCCGCTCGACGAGCTCCGCCAGATAGGCGGCGCCGCCGACCTCCTGCAGCTCGTTGCGCGAGCCGAGCGCGTCGGAGAGCGTGATCAGATCGACCGGCTCGTGGCGTTCGCCGAGGTCGAGCATGGCGCGGAAGATCTTGCGATGCGCCTCGCGATAGAAGTCCTCCGAGCCGATCAGCTCGATGGCGCGGTCCATCGCGGCATTGTCGAGCAGAATCCCGCCGATGACCGCCTCCTCTGCCTCGATGCTGTGCGGTGGAACCTTGCGCAGAACGTCATCGGCCATGGGCGCGGTCTCATAGCCGGTCGCGCGTCGCCTCGACAAGCCGCCCCGCCGCACGCTGTGCGCCTGCGCGTGGCGGACGCCGCGCGGTCAGCGCCAAAGCATGCGTCGGCACGGATTTCGCGGTTGCATCCCGGCGTCGATTCCTGTCAAAAGCCAGCAGCGGAGTGGGACGCGGGTGAGTATGCGGCATATGGCGCTGTGGCGTCTGCTGGTGGTGGCGGTGGTGGTCGGTGCCGCAAGTGCGTCGGTCGCCCGCGACGAGCTCCCGCGGCTCACGGCCAAAGCGGCGATCGCCGTCGACGCGCAGACCGGCGAGATCTACTACGCCCGCGATCCGTACACGGCGCTGCCGCCGGCGAGCACGACGAAGCTGCTGACCGCGATTCTCGCCATGCGCCACACCGCGCCCGACGAGCTGATGCGCGTCAGCGCACACGCGGCGAGCATGCCGCCCTCGAAAGCCTATCTGCGTGCGGGGTCGATCTACACCAGCCGCGACCTGCTCCATGCCCTGATGCTGCGCTCGTCGAACGATGCGAGCGTCGTCATCGCCGAGCACATCGGCGGCTCGGTGTCGGGCTTCTCGCGCATGATGAACGAAACGGCGCGGACGCTCGGCGCGACGAACTCGCGGTTCGTCAATCCGAACGGCCTGCCCGCCAAGGGGCACTACTCGACCGTGCACGACCTCGCGCAGATCATGCGGGCCGCGCTGCGCCTGCCCGGCATGCGCAAGCTCCTGTCGACGCGCACCGAGGTGATCGAACCGGTGAGCGGGCGAGCGCAGCGCATCGCGCTGCGCTCGACGAACCGCATGCTCTGGCGGGACGATCTGCAGGTGATCGGCAAGACCGGCTGGACCCGCGCGGCAAAGCGCTGCTTCGTCGGCGCCGCCTCGGCAAACGGCCGCGACATCGTCATCGCCATCCTCGGCTCGCGCGACCTGTGGGGCGACGTCGAGCTGCTGAGTCATCACGGGCTCGCGCGCGGCATTCCGGCCCACGACGACTGGCGGCGCCGCGCCGGCATGCAGCAAGCCGCGGTCGCGCCAGCGGTGCCCGCCACCCGCAGCACCGCGCGGCGCCTGCCGGCTCCGCCGCCGTCGGCGACGAGCGAGCGCCGCGCCGCCGTGGCCGCGCGGCCGCCGGCGAAGGCCACCACGCAGTCCCGCACCACGGTGGCCTCACGCGGGACGCGGCGCGCGGAACCGCAGGGCGATCGCGAAGACCTGCGCCGAGCGCAGTTGCGCTACCACGTCGAGCTCGGCGCCTACCGCAGCCGGACGCGCGCACAGCAGCTCGCCCGTGACCTCGCGAAGCGCGGCTACCGCGCCGAGATCCGTTCGCGCGGCAAGCATTTCCAGGTCGTGGTGCGCAACTTCGCGTCGCGCGACGCCGCCCGCCGGGCCGCGCAGACGCTCGGCCGGACGCTGAAGCTCGATCCGGTCATCACCGCCAGCCGCTGAACGGCGGCTGGCGCGGCCTCCCGCGGCGGCACGCCGGCGGACGGTTCAGCGACCGTACGCCGCCTGGATCAGGCGCAGGAGCGCGATGTTGTCGCTGTGCCCGGTCTTGCGCGCGATCACCCGGCCGCGCAGCGGCCGCCCGAGCAGGTAGAGGTCGCCGAGCACGTCGAGAATCTTGTGCCGCGCGAGCTCGTTCGGGAAGCGCAGCTGCGTGTTCACGACCCGCTCGTCGTCGATGAGGATGAAGTTGTCGAGCCGCCCGCCGCTGGCGAGCCCCATCGAGGACAGCGCCTTCATGTCGCGCATGAAGCCGAACGTGCGCGCCGGCGCGATCTCCGCCTTGAACGAGTCCCCGTCGCGGTGCTCGTACGTGTAGCACTGGCGGCCGACGGGCGCGGGATAGCTGAGCGTGTACTCGACGCTGAAGCCGTCGGCCGGTTCGATGGAGATCCCTTCGTCGTCCGGCCCCGTGCCACCGACGTGCAGCGGCTCCTGGATGACGATCGGCTCGATGCCGCCGCCCTGCTCCTCGATACCCGCCTGCTCGAGCAGCTTGCAGAATTCGAGCGCCGAGCCGTCCATCGCCGGGACCTCGCTCTGCACCTTGATGACCGCGTTGGTGATGCCGTAGCAATGCAGCGTCGCGAGCAGGTGCTCGACGGTCGCGACCGTCATCGAGCCGCCGTGCAGCGAGGTGGCGTACCCCGTCGAGTCGACGTAATCGAGGTGTGCCGGGACCGAGGCGCCGCTCGTCACGTTCGCGAAGGTGATGCCGCGCCCGGCCGGCGCCGGGTTGAGGATCAGCCCTGATTTCACGCCGGTGTGCAGCCCGTGGCCGCTCGCGATCACCGCCTTGCGCAGCGTGCGCTCCGGCACGGTGCGCACCTGGCCGTTCAGCGCCGGACGGGCGACGGCATCCGGGGTGCCGAGCTGGGCGCGCTGGGCATGCTGTTCGAGGGCGCGGTTGACCACGGCGAGCAGCGCATCGATCGAGAACGGCTTCTCGATGAAATCGAAGGCGCCGAGCTTCGTCGCCTGCACGGCGGTTTCGATGTTGCCGTGCCCGGAGATCATGATCACCTGCGGGCGCTCGGGTTCCTCCTGCAGGCGGCGCAGCAGCTCGATCCCGTCGACCGCCGGCATCCAGACATCGAGCAGCACGAGCTCGGGATGCTCGGTGCGCACGAGGTGCAGCGCCTGCCCGCCATCGTCGGCTTCGAGGACGCGCAGCCCTTCATCCCCGAGCACGCCGCGCAGCGAGGCGCGGATCTCGCTTTCGTCGTCCACCACCAGAACCGTCGCCATGCAGCCTCCTCTCCCGCTCACGCGCTCCCCACTGCCCGCAGACGCGGCGCCTGACGCAGCGGGAACTCGATCACCATGCGCACGCCGCGCGGGGCATTGTCACGCACCCGGATGTAGGCGTGGTGGTCCGCGACGATCGCCGAGACGATCGTCAACCCCAGTCCGGTGCCGTCCTTCTTCGTCGAGAAGTATGGCTCGAACATGCGCGCCTGCACGGCCGGGGTCATGCCGATGCCGTTGTCGGCAACCTCGAGGCGCAGCACCTCGACGAGCGGGTCGGCCCGCAGCGTCACCTCGACCGCGCCGCCCGGCCCCGCCGCCGTGCACGCGGCCACCGCGTTCTCGAGCAGGTTGATCACCACCCGCTTGATCGCGGCGGGATCGATGTCGACGGGCGGCAGATCGGGCTCGGCCGAGAACGTGAACGTGATGTCGCGGTGTGCCTCGCGGTAGAGCACGACCGCCTCCTCGACCACCGGGCGCAGCTCGTGGCGCGCGATCGCCAGCGTCGGCATGCGCGCGAAGGTCGAGAACTCGTTGACGAGGTGCTTGAGCTGTTCCACCTGGCTGCTGATCGTGCGCGTGCACTCGTCGAGCAGCGCCGCATCCTCGCCCTGCAGGGTGCCCGCATAGCGCTTGCGCAGGCGCTGCGCCGAGAGCTGGATCGGGGTCAGCGGGTTCTTGATCTCGTGCGCGATGCGGCGCGCGACCTCGCGCCAGGCTTCCATGCGCTCGACGCGCAGCAGGAATGTGACGTCCTCGAGGAACAGGATGTGGCCGAGCGGCGCCCCGTGCTCGTCGCGCAGGACCGTCGCGGTGGCGAACACGGTGATCGCGCGCGCGGTGCCGGCCAGCTTGAGCTGCTGCTCGAGCCGATCCTGCCCGTCGACCTGGATCCGCTCGAGCAGCTCGCCGATCGGCTGCAGGTCCGGCCGGGCGAACACGGCACGCCACTCCCGTCCGCAGGCCTCATCGGACCGCAGCGAGAGCATGCTCGCGGCGGCCGGGTTGACGGTGGCGACGCGGCCGTCCGGCGCGAGCGACACGACGCCGGCGGTGATGTTCTCGAGGATGCTCTCGATGTAGCGGTGCCGCTCGGCGAGCTCGCCGTGGATCGTCTTCAGATCCTCGGCCATGTGGTTGAACGACGTGACCAGCGTCGCGATCTCCTCGTCGCCACCGCGCGCGGCGCGGTACTCCCAGTTGCCCTGGGCAACTTCGCGCATGCCCTCGCCGAGGCGCTGGATCGGCCCGGTGATGCCCTTGGCGAAGTAGAAGCCGAACCAGGTGGCGGAAAAGAGCACCACCATGGTGATGAGCAGGAACGTGATCGTGTAGCCGCTGCGGATCGGCTGCTTGAGCACCTTGAGCTGCCGATACTCGTCGACGGCGCGCGCCGTGCGGCGCGCGGCCATCGCGACGTCCTGCGGGATCACCTCGGCGACCAGGACGGCGGCGGCGATCGCCCCCTCGGCATCGCGGACCGGCACCCCGCCAACGACGATGTCGCTGCGTCCGGCGCGTTCGGTCCGCGCGAACTCCTGCCCCTGGGCGAACAGCGCGCGCAGGTCGCCACGCGGCAGGGGGACACCCCGCGCCGCGACGCGATCGCCGTGCACGACGACGACCGGACCGGCGGGCGAGACGAGATCGATGCCGTCGACGCGCAGCACGAGCCGCTGCTCGGCCAGCAGCGCTTGGAGCTCCGCGCGCCGCGGGCTCGCCAGCAGGCCGCGGCGCTCGATCTCGCGCGCCAGCCGGTCCCCGGCGGACAGCGCGTCGTCGGCTGCCTGCTGGTAGAGCCGGTGGGCGACGTCGAGGGCGCCGGTGAGCGCCGTCTGCACGCGCAGGCCGAACCAGTTCTCGATCACACTGGCGAAGAAGCCCTGCGCGACGAGAAACAGCAGCACCGTCGGCACGAGGGACAGGCTCGCGAAGGCAAGCACCAGGCGCGTGCGCAGCCGGGCGCCGAGGATGCGCCGGCGCCGTTCGACGATCAGTTTCGTGAGGTTCCGCGCGACGAGAAAGACGAGGAAGATGAGGAGGATGAGGTTGAGGTTGATGAGGAGGAAGAAGACGATGTTGCTGGACTGCGAGGGGCTGTCCTGGAACTCCGGCAGGCGCGCCTGAAAGACGGCAAAAACGGTGAAGGCGATCGCCGTCAGGGCGATCAGCACCGCCTCGCGACGCCGGCGCCGCACCTCGTCTGCCGGCAGATCCGGCGCGCCGAGGCGCAGCCTTCTGAGCCACTGCGGAAGCAAGCGGAGCGAGTCTAGGGGGGCCCGGGAGGCGGGGCAAGCTGGGATGACGGGACTGCCCGCGACCGCGGATATCAGCGCCGGAACAGCCAGAACAGCAGGGTCAGGACGACGCTGATGATGATCGAGGTGACGATCGGAAAGTAGAACGTCACCGGCCCGCGCTCGACGACGATGTCGCCGGGCAGGCGGCCGAGCCATGGCAACCGGCCGGCGAGGGTCAGGACGGCACCGATCACGAACACCACCGCACCGAGGATCATCAGCAGGCGGCCGAGATCGCGCATGCGTCCAGTCTACTCGAACAGCGTGCCTTGTGGTGCTGCCGGCCGGCGCTGTGCGCGGCCGAAATGGCCGTAGGCCAGCGGGGTGGCGACCCGGCCCTTCGGCGTACGGGTGAGGAAGCCCTCCTGGATGAGGAACGGCTCGTAGACGTCCTCGATCGTGTCGGCTTCTTCGCCGATTGCGGCGGCAAGCGTGTCGACGCCCACCGGACCGCCACCGAACTTGTCGATGATCGCCAGCAGCAGGGCGCGATCCATGCGGTCGAACCCGCGCTCGTCGACCTCGAGCAGCGCCAGGCCATCCGCCGCCACGGCGCGCGTGATCACGCCGTCGGCGCGCACCTGCGCGAAGTCGCGCACGCGCCGCAGCAGGCGGTTGGCGACGCGCGGCGTGCCGCGCGCACGGCGCGCGATCTCCGTCGCGCCGTCCGGCTCGATCGGCACATCGAGCTTGGCCGCGGCGCGGCGAACGATCTCGGCGAGCTCCTCGGGGCGGTAGAAGTCGAGCCGCAGGCTGACACCGAAGCGGTTGCGCAACGGACCGCTCAGCAGCCCGGCACGCGTCGTCGCGCCCACGAGGGTGTACCGCTTCAGGTCGAGCTTGATCGACCGGGCGGAGGGCCCCTGCCCGATCATCACGTCGATCTGGAAGTCCTCCATTGCCGGGTACAGGATTTCCTCGACGACGCGGTTGAGGCGGTGGATCTCGTCGATGAACAGCACGTCGCCTTGTTCGAGGTTGGTGAGCAGCGCGGCCAGATCGCCTGGGCGCTCGATCACCGGCCCCGAGGTCGAGCGCACCTGCACGCCCATCTCGCGCGCGATGACGTAGGCGAGTGAGGTCTTGCCGAGCCCCGGCGGGCCGTAGAGGAGCGTGTGATCGATGCTCTCGGCGCGCCCGCGCGCCGCCTCGATTGCGACGCGCAGATTGGCCTTCACCGACTCCTGCCCGATGTAGTCGTCGAGCGTCGTCGGCCGCAGCGCCGAGTCGATCGAGGCCTCGTCGTCCGCCAGGGCTCCCGACACCAGGCGGGAGGTCGGTTCGACGTCGCTCATCCGCTCAGCTCGTGCAGCGCCTTCCGGATCACGTCAGCGAGCTCACGCACGCCGCGTCCCGTCACCGTGCGTACCGCCCGTTCGGCATCGGCCTGACGGTAGCCGAGATTGACGAGCGCGGAAACCGCTTCGGCGTTGTCGGCCGACGCCGTGCCGGCGGGCGCGGCGGGTGTGCGCAGCAGCGTGCGCGCGCGTTCCTGCAGCTCGACGATCAGCCGCTCGGCCGTCCGTTTGCCGACCCCGGGAATCGCGATCAGGCGCGCGACGTTGCCGCCGGAGAGCGCCTCGGCGAGCTCGTCGGCCGGCACCCCGGACAGGATGTTGAGCGCCATGCGCGGCCCGATGCCCGAGACGGTGATCAGCGCGCTGAACAGGGCCTGCTCGGCGGCATTCGCGAACCCGAACAGCTCGATCGCCGTCTCGCGCACGTGCGTGTGGACCGACAGCGTGACCTCCCCGCCTTCGGCGGGCAGGGCGGCAAACGCCGTCAGCGAGACGAGCACGCGATAGCCGACGCCGTGCACGTCGATGATCAGCGCCTCGGGCGACTTCTGCACGAGACGGCCGGTCAGCCGCGCGATCATCCCCGCCACCCGCCGCGGCGGCTGCGTCCCGCGCCGCCCCATGCCTGCGCCGTCGCCTGCGCGAGCAGGGCGCCGAACTGTCCGGCGTGGACGTGACACACCGCCGCGCCGAGTGCGTCCGCCTCGTCGGCGCCCAGTGCGTCGTCGAGCGCCAGCAGGCGCCCGATCATGAGCTGCATCTGCGCCTTCGTCGCCCGGCCGCTGCCGGCGACGGCGAGCTTGATCTGCGCCGGGCTGTACTCGGCGACACCGATGCCGGCGCGGCTGGCGGCGACCATTACCGCTCCGCGCGCCTCGCCGAGCCGGAAGGCGGACTGGACGTTGTCGCCGACGAAACTCTGCTCGAGGCTCAGCGCCGTCGGGTGGAAGCGCGCGCAGAGCGCCTCGACTTCGGCGCAGATCGCCGCCAGGCGGTCGGCGCGCGCCCCGCGACACCGCAGCATGCCGCTGGCGACGCGCGACAGCCGCGTCCCGTGCGCATCGACGAGCCCCCAGCCGAGCACGACCGTGCCGGGATCGATGCCGAGCACGCGTACGCTCGACGGCGGCGTCGGGCACGTCGCGCCGGCGGTCGCACGTGTTCCGGCCCGACGAATTCCTGCCACCCCTCCCCCCTTCGTCCGCCGGCGGGCCGTCAGTGCGGCATCAGGCGGCGCTCAGGCGTTCGAGCTCTTCCTGCGGGATGTCGAAGTTCGAGGCGACTTCCTGGACGTCGTCATGGTCCTCGAGCTCCTCGACCAGCTTCAGCGTCTGTTCCGCCTGCGTGCCGGTGAGACTCAGCGTGTTCGCGGGGACCATTGCGACCGCTGCGCTGGCGATGGCGATCCCGGCCCCCTCGATTGCGGCCTTCACCGCCTCGAACACGTCCGGCGGACACGTGACGGTGAAGGTGTCGCCGTCGTCGGTGACGTCCTCGGCCCCCGCCTCGAGCGCCAGCTCCATGAGGCGCTCCTCGTCCGCAGCCCCCTTGTCGATGCTGATCTGCCCCTTCTTGGAGAACATCCAGGCGACGCAGCCCGATTCCCCCATGTTGCCGCCGAAGCGACCGAACAGGTGCCGGAGCTCCGATACCGTGCGGTTGCGATTGTCCGTCATCGCCATGACCAGCACCGCGGCGCCGCCGGGGCCGTAGCCCTCGTACGTCACCTCTTCGTAGTTGACGCCCTCGAGCTCGCCGGTGCCCTTCTTGATCGCGCGGTCGATGTTGTCGAGCGGCATGCTGTTCGCGCGCGCGGTGTTCACCGCGGTGCGCAGGCGCGGGTTCGCGTTGATGTCACCGCCGCCGAGCTTCGCCGCCACCGTGATCTCCTTGATCAGCTTGGTGAACAGCTTGCCGCGCTTGGCGTCCTTCGCCGCCTTCTTGTGCTTGATGGTGCTCCACTTGGAATGACCCGACATGTTCCTGCTCCGCGGGAAGTCGTGCTGCTGACTGTCGTTCGGCGACGCACAGGACCTCGGCGCGCCGCGCCATCCGGGGATATGCCACAGGCGTGCCGGCACACACAACGCACACCTGCGGAGCGGCGAGAGGGCGGCAGCCCCGGGACGGCCGCCAACCCCCCGGTGTCACTCGGCCCGCAGCAGCCCGTCGAGGTCGCCCGCCTGCTCGAGCGCCCACAGCTCATCGAAGCCGCCGATCGACTGGTCGCCGATGAAGATCTGCGGGACGGTGCGCCGCCCCGACGCCTCCATCATCTCGCGCCGTTGCTCCGCATTGCCCGTGACGTCGATCTCCTCATAGGAGATCCCTTTCCGATCGAGCAGGCGCTTCGCCTGGATGCAGTAGGGGCACGAAATGCTCGTGTAGATGCGCACGGCGGCCATGGCCGGTGTGTACCGTTCCCGTCCCGGACCGGCAATTGGGGGCGGCGGGGCTCCGGGGGCTCCACGTTGATTCACCGCCGACGCTGCGCTAGCCCGCCGGAATGACGGTCGGCGAAGCGTTCGAGGAGCTCGTGCGCATCATGCACCGTCTGCGCGCGCCGGGCGGGTGCCCGTGGGACGGCGAGCAGACGCACGCATCGATCAAGCCCTACACGATCGAGGAGGCCTACGAGGTCGTCGAGGCGATCGATGCCGGCGACGACCGCGAGCTGTGCACCGAGCTCGGCGACCTGCTGCTGCAGATCGTGTTCCACGCGGAGATGGCCTCCGAGCGGCGCGCCTTTGCGATCGGCGACGTGGTGCGCGCGATCAGCGACAAGATGGTCCGCCGCCACCCGCACGTCTTTGGCGACACGGAGGTGAGCGGCGCCGACGAGGTGCTGCGCAACTGGTCGCGCATCAAGGCCGAGGAGCGCCGCACGAGTGCGGATGCCTCGGTCCTCGCCGGCGTGCCGCGCGCGATGCCGGGGCTCCTGCGTGCGCAGCGGCTCGGCGAGAAGGCCGCGCATGCGGGCTTCGACTGGAGCGATGCGCGTGGCGTGCTGGACAAGCTGCGCGAGGAGATCGACGAGATCGCGCAGGCGCTCGACGCCGACGATCGCACCGCCGCGGGTGCCGAGCTCGGCGACCTGCTCTACGCGGCCACCTCGCTCGCCCGCCATCTCGGCGTGGTCGCCGAGGACGAGGTCAAGCAGGCGGCGGACCGCTTTTCGGCCCGCGTCCGCCACATGGAGGCGGCACTGGCCGCGCAGCAACGCGATCTGCGCGATGCCTCGCCCGACGAGCTCGACGCGCTCTGGGAGGCGGCGAAGTCGGCCCTCGCCACGTCGTGAGACACGGCGACTGGTGGCTCAGCGTCGCCACGCACGCCGCAGCGCGCTGACCTGCGGCCCGCCGAGCAGCAGTGCCGCGAGGCCGTATGCGGTTCCGCCCGCAGCGATGATTCCCGCGAGCGCGGCCGCTTTGACCGACCAGGGCACCGCTCCAGTCCAGTCGATCAGTCGCGCCGCATGGCCGATGACGAGCAGCATGGGCAGGCCGGCGAGCCCCGCACGCAGCAGGGAAGCGGCGAATCCAGCGAGATCGATTCCGCCGAGCCGGCGGTGGATCGGAACGAGCAGCAACACGGCGTTGAGCGTCACGGCAAGCGAGGCGGCGAGCGCCAGGCCGTCGTGGGCCAGCGGCGCGACTTCTACCGAGGCGGCAAGGGTGGCGACGATGGCGCCGAGCCGCGACCCCTGCGGGTCCGCGAGCGGTCCGACGAGCGCCAGGCTGGCAACGAGGTTGACGACGAACGCTGCCCCGGCAGCGCGCAGCGGCGTGCGGGGGTCGCGTAGCGCGTAGAAGGCGGGCGCGACGATGCGGACGACACTGAGTGCCCAGAGACCGATGGCATAACACTGCAGCGCGCTGGCGGTCCGGCCGACGTCGAGGGAGGTGAACGCGCCGCGCTGGAAGAGCACCGCGGTAATCGGCTCGGCGAGCATCAGCAGTCCCAGCGCCGCCGGCATGGCCACGTAGTTGGTGACCGCGAGGGCGAAGCCGAGGCTCTCCCGCATCGCCGCGTGCGCCCCGCGCACCGCCTGCTCGGCGAAGCTCGGCAGTGCGGCCGTGCCGAGCGCCACCGCGACGAGTCCGATCGGGAATTCGAGCAGTCGCCCGGCGTACCAGAGCGCCGACACACTGCCGGCGGGCAGCAGCGTCGCGAGGCTGGTGCTGAGCAGGACATTGATCTGGTACATCGCGGCGCCGAGCGCGGCGGGCGCAAGGAGCCGCAGCGCACGGCGCAGAGCGGGATGTCCTGGCGCCCACAGGGGAGCCGCGGACACCCCCGAGGCGCGCAGCACGAGGAGCTGGCTGGCGACCTGTAGCGCGCCGCCGGCGAGCACGCCGATGACGAGCGCCTCGATGCCGAGACGGCGGCTGAGCAGCGCCGCGGCGGCGATGATCGCCAGGTTGAGGAGCACGGGCGACACGGCGGGCGCGAGGAAGTGCCGGCCGACGTTCAGCCACGCCCCATAGACCGCGACCAGGCAGATCAGCGGCAGGTACAGGAACAGCCAGCGGGCGAGCGTGACCGTGTGCGCGGCGGCTTCCGGCTCGGCGGCGAATCCCGGGGCGAGCAGGGCCAACCATCCCGGAGCGAGGAGGACGCCGAGCAGGGTCAGTCCGACGAGCAGGACGCCGAACCCGGTCGCCACGGCACGCAGCGCACGCTCGGCCTCGGCGGGTGGAGCGTTCTGCCGCCAGGCCGCGAACACCGGCACGAACGCCACGCTCATCGCCCCCTCGCCGACGAAGCGGCGCAGCAGGTTGGGCAGGCGGAAGGCGACGAAAAAGGCGTCCGCGGCCGGCCCCGCGCCGAAGAAATACCCGACCACCGCATCGCGCAGGAGACCCGTGACCCGGCTGGCCAGCGTGAGGCCGCTGATCAGGCCCGCCGCCCGGGCAATGCGTCGGGATTCGCTGCGACCCGGCTGCTCCGGGTCAGATTGCCTTGGCACCGGGCCCATGGTAGGCGTGCGGTTTCCAACGAGGAGGAACCCCCGTGGCCAACCGGCACGCGTCCGCGATCAAGCGGAACCGGCAGAATGAGAAGCGCCGCCTGCGCAACCGCGCTGCGCGCGCGAAGGTGCGCACCGAAGTGCGCAAGGTGCGCGAGGCCGTGGCCGGGCAGGACGCCTCGACCGCCGCGACCGAGCTGAAGACCGCGATCAAGGAGCTGAGCAAGGCGGCCTCGAAGGGCATTCTGCACAAGAACGCGGCGGCGCGTCGCATCGGCCGGCTCAGCAAGCAGGTCGCGGCGCTGCAGCGCACCGCGAGCTGATCCCCTCGTCCGCTGCCGCGTCACCGGGCGACATTCAGAAGTCGTCCAGGATGCGGTCGTGGACGTCGCTGGCCAGCGCGCGAACCAGCCGCGCGATCGCGCGCTGTTTCTCCGTCTCGGCGAGCTGGATGTCGGTCAGGTTCGCGAGATCGGAGAAGTCGAGCGTCCCCTGCTGGAACTGCGACGAGCTCGGCACCACGGTCTGACGGCTGACGCTGTAGTCGTCGACCGCCTCCATCCGGTTTCCCCGCCACAGCACCGTGCCGTCCGCCTGCCGGGTGAGCACGACGTCGAGCGAGAGTCGCGCTTCGTACTGCAGCGCGTCATCCTCCGCATCGAATGACACCGGTCGGGTGCGGAACTCGCGGATCGTCCCGGTGATCACCCCGTCGCCCTCGGTTTCCCGCACCGGCAGCACGCCGCGCTCGTAGAACTCGCGCTCGATGGCGAACGCGAGCCTCTTGTCGAGGCCCTCCTGGCGCGAGTGGTTGAGGAAATCGCCGACCGCGATGCTGCGAATGCCGCCCGGGATGCGGGTCTGGGTGCCGGCCAGCGTGTACCCGCAGCCGCCGAGCAGCATCAGACAGGCGGTCGCCAGCAGGCGCCAGCAGATCCGCCGCGCGTCGCCGCGGGCCTCAGACGACCACATTGACCAGGCGGCCGGGGACGACGATCAGCTTGCGCGGCGCGCGCCCCTCGAGCGTGCGCACGACCCCCTCACAGGCCAGGGCCGCCGCCTCGATCGCCGCGGTGTCGGCATCACGCGGCACCGTGATCACGTCGCGCCGCTTGCCGTTCACCTGGACCGCAAGCTCGATCGCATCCTCGATGCACAGCGCGGGATCGTGCACCGGCCACGACGCCGCGGCGATCAGCTCCGCTTCGCCGAGCCGCGCCCACAGCTCCTCGGCGATGTGCGGCGCATAGGGCCCGAGCACGCGCAGGAAGTCGCGCACGATGGCGCGCGGCAGCGTCGCGCTGTTCGTCGCCTCGTTGACGAACACCATCATCTGCGCGATCGCGGTGTTGAAGCGCAGCGCCTCGGTGTCCTCGAGCACCTTGCCGATCGTGACGTGCAGCGTGCGACGCAACGCCGGCTCGCTCTCCGCCGGCGTGTCGGTCAGACGCGCGCCGAGCGCGCCGGTGCGCTCGTCGACGACGAGCCGCCAGACGCGCTGCAGGAAGCGGAAGACGCCCTCGACGCCCGACATCTGCCACGGCTTCACCTGATCGAGCGGCCCCATGAACAGCTCGTAGAGCCGCATCGCATCGGCGCCGTACTGGTCGACGACCTCGTCGGGGCTGACGACGTTCAGGCGCGACTTCGACATCTTCTCGATCTGCGTCGTCAGCCGCTCACCGGTCGCCGCCACGACCGACTGCCCGTCGCGCTCCGCGACCTCGCTCGGATGGTAGTACTTCCCGCGCGCGTCCTGGTAGCTGTAGGCGAGAATCATCCCCTGGTTGAACAGGCGCTGGAACGGCTCCGGGGTGTGCACGAGGCCGCAATCGTAGAGCACCTTGTGCCAGAAGCGCGCGTAGAGCAGGTGCAGGACGGCGTGCTCGACGCCACCGACGTAGAGGTCGACCGGCATCCAGTAGCGTTCGGCCTCGGGCGACCACGGCGCGTCGGCGTTCTGCGGATCGAGATAGCGCAGGTAGTACCAGCACGAGCCCGCCCACTGCGGCATGGTGTTGGTCTCGCGCACGCCGACGCGACCGTCCGGCAGCGTGACCATGAGCCAATCGTCACCGGCGCGGGCCAGCGGCGGCTTGCCGTCATCGGTCGGCCGGTATTCGTCGATCGGTGGGAGGGTCACCGGCAGGTCGGCGTCGGGAATCGGTACCGCGGTGCCATCCTCGAGCCACACGACCGGAATCGGCTCGCCCCAGTAGCGCTGGCGGGAGAACAACCAGTCGCGCAGACGGTACTGGACGCGGGCGGTACCGGCGCCATGCTCCTCGAGCCACGTGATCATGCGCGCCTGCGCCGCCGGCACCTCGAGCCCGTCGAGGAACTGCGAGTTCACCAGGCGTCCGTCGCCGACGTGCGCCGCATCGGCGACGGATACCGCACCGCCGCTCACCACCTCGCGGATCGGCAGGCCGAACTGCCGGGCAAACGCGTGATCGCGCTCGTCGTGCGCCGGCACCGCCATGATCGCGCCGTGGCCGTAGCCCATCAGGACGTAATCGGCGATCCAGATCGGCAGGCGCTCGCCGGTAACCGGGTGCAGCGCGTCGGCACCGGTGTAGACACCGGTCTTCGCGGCATCGCTCCCCGCAGGCTGGGTGCGCCCGGCGGCCTCGGCGACGTACGCCTGCACCGCAGCACGCTGTGCACTGCCGGTGATCTGCGCGACCAGCGGATGCTCCGGTGACAGCACGCAGTACGTGCAGCCGAAGAGCGTGTCGGGGCGGGTCGTGAAGACCGGGAACGACAGGTCGTGGTCCGCGACGCGGAACGTGATCTCGGCGCCGACCGACTTGCCGATCCAGTTGCGCTGCATGTCCTTGACCCCGTCGGGCCAGTCGAGGCCGTCGAGGTCGGCGAGCAGGCGTTCGGCGTAGGCGGTGATGCGCAGCATCCACTGCTGCATGTTGCGGCGCTCGACCGGGTCGCCGGTCTCCACGTAGCGGCCGTCCTTCACTTCCTCGTTCGCCAGCACCGTGCCGAGCGCCGGACACCAGTTCACCGGCATCTCGGCGACGTACGCGAGGCCGCGCTCGTACAGGCGCAGGAAGATCCACTGCGTCCAGCGGTAGTAGTCCGGACGCGCCGTGCTGATCTCGCGATCCCAGTCGTAGCTGAAGCCGAGGCGCTTGATCTGCCGGCGGAAGGTGTCGACGTTGCGCTCGGTGATCACCGCGGGGTGGATGTTCTCCCGCATGGCGGCGCGTTCGGCCGGCAGGCCGAACGCATCCCAGCCCATCGGATGCAGGACGTTGTACCCCTGCATGCGCTTGAGCCGCGCGAGCACGTCGGTCGCGGTGTAGCCCTCGGGATGTCCGACGTGCAGTCCCGCCCCGGACGGGTACGGGAACATGTCGAGGATGTAGTACTTCGGGCGGGCCGCCCACTCGGCGGGGTCGGTCGGAGCGCGAAAGGTGCGCCGCTCTTCCCAGACCTGCTGCCATTTGGGCTCGATGGCGGCGGGATCGTAGCGCATGCGATCGTTCCGGAGCTACCAGAGGGGTGCCGGCAATTCTAGCGAGCCGGCGGCGCGGGACCGGGCGATCAGACGGGCACGCGCGGCTCACGACGGGGGGACGCGTCCGGCCCGCCTGCCCGCCCGGTTCTGCCCTGCCCTAGTCCTCGGCGGCCGCGGCCTTCTGGCCGCGCGCGAGGTTGAGGCGATCCGCGACGGCATCGAGCACGCCGTTGACGAAGGCGGCGGACTCCGTCGTGCCGTACTTGCGCGCCACCTCGACCGCTTCGTTGATCGCGATCTCGCGCGGCAACCCGCGGGTCATCTCGTGGACGGCGATGCGGATCACCATGGCGTCGACCTGCGCCAGGCGGTCGAGTCGCCAGTGCTCCGATACCGGCGCGATCAGCTCGTCGAGCTCGGCGCGGCGGTCACGCACGCCGCGCACCAGCTGCCACGCGAACTCGCGCACGCGCGGACCGGTCTCGAAACTCTCGGCGAATGCGTGCAGTCCCTGTTCCGAGGACTGCCCGCTCATCTCGAGCTGATAGAGAACCTGCAGGGCAAGCTCGCGCCCCTTGCGTCGGACACTCATGAGCTGGTGCGTACGAGAGTAGCGTTTGACGCGGGCGGTGCTCACTCGAACTGACGGCCGAGAGTCGCCATCTCGATGGCGACCAGCGCCGCATCGTAGCCTTTGTTGCCGTGGGCCCCTCCGGCACGCTCGAGCGCCTGTTCGAGCGTATTCGTCGTCAGCACGCCGAGCGCGATCGGCATCCGGCGCTCGATGGACAGGCGCCCGAGCTCCGCGACGACCCACTGCGCGATCATGTCGAAGTGGGGCGTCTCGCCGCGCACGACGGCCCCGAGCGAGACGATGGCGTCGATGCGGTGACTGCGCGCGTACCAGTCGCAGAGCAGCGGCAGCTCGAATGCGCCCGGCACGTGCGCGACCTCGATCGCGCCCGAGGCGACGCCGTGCTGCGTGAGACCGTCGAGGGCCCCCTGCAGCAGCCGCTCGGTGACGACGGTGTTGAAACGGGAGACGGCCACGCCAATCCGCAGCCCCGCCCCGTCCACTGCACTCGCGAAGTGTCGCATCCTCGCCCTCAGGAGATCGTCAACCGGGTGAGCAGGTGCCCGAGCTTCTCCTGCTTGGTGCGCAGGTAACGGATGGTACCCGGATGCGGCGGCACCTCGATCGGCTCGCGGCCGGTGACGCGGATGCCGTACGTTTCCAGGCCTTCGATCTTCTTCGGATTGTTCGTGATCAGCCGGATGCTGCGCGCGCCGAGGTCGCGCAGGATCTGGGCGCCGATGCCGTAATCGCGCCCATCCTCCTGGAACCCGAGCTCGAGGTTCGCCTCCACCGTATCGCGGCCCTGATCCTGGAGCGCATAGGCGCGCAGCTTGTTCGCCAGCCCGATGCCGCGCCCCTCCTGATGCAGGTACACGAGCACGCCGCGCCGGGCGGCGGCGATCATTTGCAGCGCGCGGTCGAGCTGGTCGCCGCAGTCGCAGCGCTCCGAGCCGAACACATCGCCGGTGAGACACTGCGAGTGCAGGCGGACGAGCACGTCCTCGCGCCCCTCGACCGTCCCCTTGACCATCGCCATGTGCTCGTGGCCGTCGACCGCGTTGCGGTAGACGAGCGCGCGGAACCGCCCGCCGGTGCGAATCGAAATCGACCGGTCCGCGACCCGTTCGACGAGCGATTCGCTGCGCAGGCGATGGGCGACCAATGCCGGAATCCCCACGATGCGCAGATCGAACAGCTCGGCGAGCGCCTCGAGGTCCTCGCGCCGGGCAAGGCTGCCGTCATCGGTCAGGATCGCACACACCGCCGCCGCCGGCTGGCAGCCGGCGAGTCGGACGAGATCGATGGCCGCCTCGGTGAGCCCCGCTCGCGCCAGCACGCCGCCGGCACGGCCGACGATCGGCACGACGTGGCCCGGCATGACGATGTCGTCCGCGGTGGCGTCCGGCGCCATTGCCGCCTGGATTGTCGTGGCGCGATCGGCCGCCGAAATGCCGGTCGTCACGCCGCGCCGCGCCTCGATGGACGCCCCGTAGGAGCGCCGCACGACCGACGGCGCCTCGGGGGCGATCAGCGGAATCCCGAGCCGGCGCAGTCGGTCGTCGGTCAGGGCAAGGCAGACCAGCCCGCGCCCGTGCATCGCCATGAAGTTGACCGCCTCGGGCGTGACGCACTCGGCCGCCATGCAGAGCTGCGATTCCCCCGATTCGGCCTCGGTCAGGATCACGAAGCGACCGGCACGCAAGTCGGCGACGGCGGCGTCGATCGGCTCACCGGCCATGGCGCGCCTCCGCGGGGACCGCCCGGACCAGCCAGTCACGGCCGACCGACCGCACGTCCTCGATGCGCAGCTGCAGGGCGCCGGCGAGGCCGGACACACCGAGCGAGGCGAGCATCGGCCGCCCGTCACCGCCGATCAGCGTCGGCGCGAGGAAGAGCAGTAGCCGGTCCACGACCCGCTCCCGCAGGGCGGCCGCAGCCAGGGTCCCGCCGCCCTCGAGCAGCACGGTGCTGATGCCCCGTGCCCCGAGCCGGCGCAGCAGCCGGCGCAGCGACAGACGGCCGTCGCGGCCGGGCAGGGCGAGTACCGTCGCCCCGCGGGCACGCAGCGCGGCGAGCTTGCGTCCCTCGGTCGTCACAGTGGCCACGAGCGTAGCTGGGGCCGCCTCCTTTGTCAGCACCCGGGCCGACAGTGGGATGCGCAGACGGCCGTCGATGATGACGCGCAGCGGGTCGCGGCCACCACGCAGCCGGCAGGTGAGCTGCGGGTCGTCGGCGAGGATGGTGCCGGCGCCGACCATGACGGCATCGGTCTCGTTGCGCAGACGGTGCACGAGCGAACGGGCGGCGGGGCCGGTGATCCAGCGCGAGGCCCCGGTACGCGTCGCGATGCGGCCATCGAGCGTCGCGGCGAGCTTCAGCGTCACCAGCGGCCGCCCACGCCGCACGAGGCTGGTGAACCCCTCGATCAGCTCGGCGCAGGCGGCGGCCTCGACCCCGCCGACGACCTCGACGCCGGCGCGCCGCAGCCGGGCCGCGCCGCCGCCGCGCACGTGCGGATTCGGATCGCGCGCGCCGAAGACGACCCGCCGGACGCCCGCTGCGAGCACGGCGTCGGCGCAGGGCGGCGTGCGGCCGTGATGGTTGCACGGCTCGAGCGTCACGTAGAGCGTCGCGCCGCGCGCCTGCGCGCCGGCAGCGCGCAGCGCCGCCGCTTCCGCATGCGGGGCACCGGCGCGCCGGTGCCAGCCGCGACCGACGATGCGACCGTCGGCGACGATGACCGCGCCCACCGGCGGATTGGGGCTGGTCCTGCCGAGCCCGCGACGCGCCAGGGCGATGGCCTGGCGCATGAAGGCGGCGTCGGTGCTCACGCCGAGCCGGGAGCCGGCTGGCCGCGTCCGCGGCGGGAGCGCTGGCCTTCCTTCACCAGATCCTGCAGCTCGCGCATGAACTCGCCGACATCCTGGAAGGAGCGGTAGACCGAGGCGAAGCGGACGTAGGCGACCTGATCGAGCTTGTGCAGCTCGCGCATCACCGCCTCGCCGACGACCGAGCTCGGCACTTCCTTCTCGCCGCGCTCCTGCACCAGGCGTTCGACGCGGTCGGCCGAGTGCTCGATGGCGGTCGCGCTGACCGGCCGCTTTTCGCAGGCCTTCTTCAGCCCGGCGACGATCTTGGCGCGATCGTACGGCTCGCGGCGGCCGTCCTTCTTGACGATCAGCGGCAGCATCTCCTCGACCCGTTCGTAGGTCGTGAAGCGCCGGCCGCACTTCGCGCACTCGCGGCGGCGGCGGATCGCGCCGTCATCCTTGGTGAGGCGCGAATCGATGACCTTGTTCTCGAGGTCGTGACAGAACGGGCACTTCATCGCGGCTGGCCTGCGTTACCGCATGAGCCGGAGGGCAGCAAACGGGCCCCGCCGGGCGTACTCACGGGTTGCGGACCTCGAACAGCACGAGCTGGCGCGACCGGATGTCGTCCGAGCCCGGCAGGGGATAGCGGCCCGTGAAGCAGGCATCGCAGAAGCCCTCGCCCTTGCCACCGGCGAATGGATAGAGGCCCCGCTCGCTGAGGAAGCCGAGCGTGTCCGCGGTGATGTACTCGCGGATCGACTCGATCGACTGCGCCGAGGCGATCAGCTCCGACCGCGTCGGCGTGTCGACTCCGTAGTAACAGGGACCGATCGTCGGCGGCGAGCTGATGCGCATGTGCACCTCGCGTGCACCGGCGGCACGCAGCATGGTGACGATCTTGCGACTCGTCGTGCCGCGGACGATCGAATCATCGATGACCACGACGCGCTTGCCCTCGAGCACCTGCCGCTGGGCGTTGAGCTTCACCTTCACGCCGAAGTGGCGGATCGCATCCTGCGGCTCGATGAACGTGCGGCCGACGTAGTGGTTGCGGATCAGGCCGAAGTCGAACGGCAGCCCCGATTCCTCGGCGAAGCCGAGCGCCGCGGGCACGCCGGAGTCGGGCACGGGGACGACCAGGTCGGCCTCGGCAGGCTGCTCGCGCGCCAGCTCCCGGCCGAGGGCCTTGCGTACCTGGTAGACGTTGCGGCCGAACACGGTGCTGTCCGGCCGCGCGAAGTAGACGTACTCGAAGACGCAGCGGGTCGCGGGCGCACTGGGGAACGGGAAGAGACTGCGCACACCGCTTTCCGACACGACGACCACTTCGCCGGCCTGCAGCTCGCGTTCGTACGTCGCCCCGATCAGGTCGAGGGCGCACGTCTCGGAGGCGAACACGACCGCCTCCTTGATGCGTCCCATGACCAGCGGGCGGAAGCCGTTCGGATCGCGGACCGCGATCAGCTCGTCCTTGCTGAGGAAGAGCAGCGAATACGCACCGCGCACGGCGCCGAGCGCGGCGATGATGCGCTCGACGAGCGTCTCGCCTGTGGCGCCGGCGATGAGGTGAACGATCACCTCGGTATCCACTGACGACTGGAAGATCGCGCCGCGCGCCTCGAGCGACTCGCGCAGCGCGAGGGCGTTGACCAGGTTGCCGTTGTGCGCCACCGCCAGTCCGCCGCGCGCGAACTCGACGACGAACGGCTGGGTGTTCTTCAGCAGCGTGCGCCCGCTCGTCGCGTAGCGGTTGTGCCCGATCGCCATGCTGCCGTTCAGCCGATCGAGGACCTCCTGATCGAACACGTCGGCGACGAGACCGAGGCCGCGGTGCGAGAGCAGCAGGGTGCCGTCGGACGACACGATGCCGGCGCCCTCCTGACCGCGATGCTGCTGCGCGTACAGCCCGAGATAGGCGAGATTCGCCGCCTCCGGATGGCCGTAGACCCCCATCAAGGCGCATTCCTCGTGGAAGCGATCGGAGCGGGGGTCGCCGTCGCTCATTCGCCCATGCGCTCCGCCAGCGCGTCGCGCCAGGCGCGCTGCAGGTCGGCTGCGTTGACGTCGATGAGCGCGCCGATGCGCAGCCGGCGGCCGCGCACCTCGCCGAGCACGGTGCACGGCACGTCCGCCGCCCGGGCGAGCTCGCGCACCCGCCCGGCGTGCTTGCGTCGCACGGAGACGACGATGCGCGACTGACTTTCGCCGAACAGCCAGGCATCGGGCCGCATCGCCGCTTCCATCTCGATTTCCGCGCCGAGCGGCTCGCCGGGGCCGGAGATGCACTTCTCGGCCAGCGCGACGGCGAGTCCGCCTTCGGAGACGTCGTGTGCCGAGCGGATCAGCCCCTCGCGGATCGCCTGCAGGCAGACCTGCTGCACCTGGATCTCGACCGACAGGTCGATCCACGGCGGCGTGCCGCGCACCAGACCGTGCTCGAGCGTGAGGTACTCGCAGCCGCCGAGCTCTTCGCGCGTCCGGCCGAGCAACATTACCACGTCGCCCTCGCCCTTGAACCATTGCGTGATGTGCTGGTTGAGGTCGGCGAGCAGGCCGACCATCGCCACCGTCGGGGTGGGCGGAATCGAGCGGCCGTCGGTCTCGTTGTAGAAGCTGACGTTGCCGCTGACGACGGGCACACCGAGGGCGTTGCAGGCATCACGCAGCCCGCGCACGGCCTCGCGGAACTGCCACATCACTTCCGGCTTCTCGGGGTTGCCGAAGTTGAGACAGTCGGTGACGCCGATCGGCTCGGCGCCGCTGCACACCACGTTGCGTGCGGCTTCGACCACCGCGGTCATCGCGCCGACATAGGGGTCGAGCTGGCAGTACCGGCTGTTGCAGTCGACGCTCAGCGCGACGCCCTTGGTCGTTCCCTTGACGCGCAGCACGGCGGCGTCCGATCCCGGCCCGACGACGGTGTTGCTGCCGACCATCGTGTCGTACTGCCGGTACACCCACGCCTTCGAGGCGATGTTCGGTGTCGCGAGGAGGCGGAGCAGCAGCTGACCGTAATCGCCCGGCAGCGGCAGCTGCCCGACGTCGAGCCGCTGCTGCTCGTCGAGCGTGGCCGGAGGCGCAGCGGGGCGTTCGTAGACAGGGGCACCGTGCGCGAGCGGCTCGATCGGCAGACGAACGACATCCTGTCCGCCGGCCGAGACACGCAGCAATCCGTCATCGGTGACCGATCCGATCACGTTGGCGTCGAGATCCCACTTCGCGAACACCGACATCACCGCCTGCTCGGCGCCGGCGCGGGCGACGATCAGCATGCGCTCCTGCGATTCGGACAGCAGGATCTCGTACGGCGAGAGATTCGCCTCGCGCTTGGGGACGCAATCGAGATCGATGGCGATCCCGAGCCCGCCGCGCGCCGCCATCTCGACCGAGGAACTGGTCAGCCCGGCCGCGCCCATGTCCTGGATCGCGACGATCGCGTCCTGCTCCATGAGCTCGAGGCAGGCCTCGATCAGCAGTTTCTCGGTGAACGGATCGCCCACCTGCACGGTCGGGCGCTTCTGCTCGCTGGTATCGTCGAACTCGGCCGACGCCAGGAGACTCGCGCCGTGGATGCCGTCGCGACCCGTCTTCGAGCCGACGTAGATCACCGGATTGCCCACACCGGCGGCGCGGGCGCGGAAGATGCGGTCGGCGCGTGCGATACCGAGGGTGAACGCATTGACGAGAATGTTCCCGTTGTAGCCCGGATCGAAGTAGATCTCGCCGCCGACCGTCGGCACGCCGACACAGTTCCCGTAGCCGCCGATGCCGGCAACGACGCCACTGACCAGATAGCGCGTGCGCGGATGGTCGAAGCTGCCGAACCGCAGCGAGTTGAGATTGGCGATCGGGCGCGCCCCCATCGTGAAGACGTCGCGCATGATGCCGCCGACCCCGGTTGCCGCGCCCTGGTACGGTTCGATGTACGACGGATGGTTGTGACTCTCGATCTTGAACACCACCGCCAGGCCGTCGCCGATCGCAATCGCTCCCGCATTCTCCCCGGGCCCCTGCAACACCCGCGGTCCGGTTGTCGGCAGGCCGCGGAGCACGGCGCGTGAACTCTTGTAGCTGCAGTGCTCGGACCACATCACCGAGCAGACGCCGAGCTCGACGAGGTTCGGCACACGGCCGATCGCGTCACAGAAGCGGCGGAACTCGTCCGCCGTCAGCCCGTGCTCGAGGGCCTGTGCTTCACTGACCGGAGGGAGTGACTGGGTCATAGACCGGGGGGCACCGATGCCGTACGTGCCGGCAGCCCGTCGGAGGTCGCGGCACGCACCGAGCGGAAAATGCCGAGGCCGTCCGTCCCGCCGCAGAGCGCCTCGACGGCATGTTCGGGATGCGGCATCAGACCGAAGACGTTGCGGCCGGCATTGACGATCCCGGCGATGTTGCGCAGCGAGCCGTTGGGGTTCGCCTCCTCGGTGGCACGGCCGGTGGCATCGACATAGCGCAGGACGATCTGTCGCTGGTCCTCGAGCGCCTGCAGAGTCTGCGGATCGGCGACATAGCACCCTTCGCCATGCTTGATCGGCAGCGTCAGCACCTCGGCCTGGGCGTAGGTATGGGTGAACGGTGTGTCGGTCTCCTCGACCCGGCAGTGCACGGTGTCGCACAGGAATCGCAGGCCGCGGTTGCGGATCAGGGCACCGGGCAGCAGGCCGCTTTCGCACAGGACCTGGAAGCCGTTGCAGATGCCGAGCACGAGGCCGCCGTCGGCGGCGAAGCGGACGACGCTCTCCATCACCGGCGAGAAGCGGGCCAGCGCACCGGCACGCAGGTAGTCACCGTACGAAAACCCGCCGGGCAGCACGACGCAGTCGACCCCGTGCAGCGATCGATCCTTGTGCCAGAGACTGACGGCCGGATCGCCGAGGACCTGCTCGAGGGCGTACCGCGTGTCGGCGTTGTCGAGCGATCCCGGGAACGTGACCACGCCCCAGCGCATCACTCACCCACCTCGAAGCGGTAGTCCTCGATCACGCCGTTGGCGAGAAGCTTGCGACACATGTCGTCCAGCCGGGCCGGCACCGTGGCCGCGTCCCCGTCGACGCGCAGCTCGATGTACTTGCCGAGCCGCACATCGTGCGCCTCTTCAAACCCGAGCGCGTGCAGCGCATGCTCGATCGCCTTGCCGGCCGGATCGAGCACTCCGGGCTTCAGGGTCACGTAGACCTTCGCGCGCACCACAGTCTCCTTCACTCAGCCGCTGTAGTGGCAGCGGAGGGACCCCGCCGCCGAACTGTTTCCATAGCACCTCGCGCCGTCCGCGTCGCGTAGCCCCCTCCCCGCAGGGCGTGCTGCCGCGCGGACGCGCAGGATCATCGGCCGCCGGTATGGCCGAAGCCGCCGCCGGCGCGTGGCGTGTCACTCAGCTCGTCCACCTCGGTCCAGCCGGCGCGGACCACCGGCGCAATCACCAGCTGCGCGATGCGGTCGCCGTGTCGGATCTCGACCCGTTCCGTCCCCAGGTTGACGAGCACCACCTGCACCTCACCGCGGTAGTCGGCGTCGATCGTCCCCGGGGCGTTCAGCACGGTGAGGCCCTGGCGCAGGGCGAGCCCGCTGCGCGGCCGCACCTGCCCCTCCAACCCGGCAGGAATTTCGATGGCGAGCCCGGTCGGCACCAGCGCCCGCTCGCCGGGTGCCAGCGCGAGCGGCTCGACCAGATCCGCGAGCAGATCCATGCCGGAGGCGCCGGCGGTCTGATACGCCGGCAACGGCAGTCGTGCCCCGTCCGCCGCGCGCAGGCGACGGACACGGATGGCAATGGCGCCCGACACCGGCGCGGTCGCCATGGTCAGGCGGCGAGCAGCGATGCGTCGATGCGCCGGCCACCCAGGTCACCGAGCAGCGCCAAGGCGCGACCGTCCGGGGCGAGCAGACGCGACGCAAGGGCGACGATGTCGTCATTCGTCACCGCGTCGATCCGGGCCGCCAGCTCGCTGATCGGCACCTCGCGGCGATAGTAGATCTCGTTTTTCGCCACCCGGCTCATGCGGCTGTCGCTGGTCTCCAGGCCGAGCAGCATGTTGCCCTTCAGCTGCGTCTTGGCACGCGCCAGCTCGTCGGGGCGCAGCCCGTCGCGGGCCACCGCGTCGAGCTCCTGGGCGATGACGGTCACGACCTCTTCGACCCAGTCCGGCGAGGTGCCGACGTAGACGCCGAAATACCCCGCATCGCGGTACGACGACAGGAAGGAATACACCGCATAGGCGTGCCCGCGGCGTTCACGGACTTCCTGGAAGAGCCGCGAGCTCATGCCGCCACCGAGTGCGGTGTTGAGCAGGTAGGCGGCGTAGCGCTCCTCGGACTCCTGAGCGACACCCGGCGCACCGAAGCAGAGGTGCACCTGTTCGAGATCCTTCTCGGTGACGAACACACCGGGGTGCCCGCGCGGCGGTCCGCCGTCAATCAGCGACGCGGAGCCGGTCAGGCCACCGAAGGCCGTGGCGGCCCAGTCGGCGATCTGCTCGTGCCGGACATCGCCGGCGGCGGCCACGATGACGCGATCGGGCCGGTAGCGTGCCTCGAGGAAGTCGATGAAGTGGTCGCGGGTGAGCGCGCTGACCGAGGTGCTGGTTCCGCACACCGGCGTCCCGAGCGCGTGACGCGGCCAGTACGCCTGGTTGAAGAGGTCGTGGATGTGGTCGTCAGGCGTGTCTTCGCTCTGCGAGATTTCCTGCAGCACCACGCTGCGCTCGCGATCGATCTCGATCGGATCGAAGCGCGAGTGCAGGAACAGGTCGGCGAGCAGGTCGGTCGCCACCGCGCCATGCTCGGCGAGCACCCGCGCGTAGTAACACGTGTATTCCTTGCCGGTGAACGCGTTCAGCACGCCACCGATCGCGTCGATCTCCTCGGCGATCGCCGCCGCCGACCGGCGTTCGGTCCCCTTGAAGAGCAGGTGCTCGAGAAAATGCGAGATGCCGGCGAGGTGGGGCGGCTCGAAGCGCGAACCGCTTTCCACCCAGATCCCGAGCGTGAGCGACGGCACGCCGTCGAGCTGCTCGGTGACGATGCGCAGGCCGTTCGGCAGCGCGGTTCGCCGCACCATCGTCAGCTGCCACCCGCCGGCTGCTGCGCCGTCTCCTGCTCCTGCATCGCCTCCTTGCGGCTGAGGCGGATCTTGCCCGACTTGTCGATCTCGAGCACCTTCACCGGGATCTCGTCGCCTTCCTTCAGCACGTCCGAGACGCGCTGCACGCGGCCGGGGCCGATCTGCGAGATGTGCAGCAGCCCGTCGGTGCCGGGCAGGATCTCGACGAACGCACCGAAGTCGACGATGCGCCGCACGATGCCCTTGTAGATCTTCCCGACCTGCGCCTCCATCGTGATCCCCTCGATGATCTCGATGGCGCGCCGCATGCCCGCTTCCTCGCTCGAGGCGATGAAGACCGTCCCGTCGTCCTCGATGTCGATCTTGCAGCCGGTCTCCTCGACGATGCCGCGGATGATCTTGCCGCCGGGGCCGATGATGTCGCGGATCTTGTCCTGCCGGACCTTGATCGACACGATGCGCGGCGCATGCGCGGAGATGGTGCCGCGCGCGCTCGACAGCGTCCGCCCCATGACCTCGAGGATGTGCAACCGACCTTCGCGCGCCTGGTTGAGGGCCTGGCGCATGATCGCCTTCGTGACGCCGTGGATCTTGATGTCCATCTGCAGGGCGGTGACGCCCTCGGCAGTGCCGGCGACCTTGAAGTCCATGTCGCCGAGGTGATCCTCGTCACCGAGGATGTCGGAGAGGACGACGATGTCCTCGCCCTCCTTGATCAACCCCATCGCGATGCCGGCGACCGGCGCGGCGATCGGCACGCCGGCGTCCATCATCGACATGCTGCCGGCGCACACCGTCGCCATCGACGAGGAACCGTTCGACTCGAGAATCTCGGACACGATACGGATGGTGTACGGGAACGTCTTGTCATCGGGCAGCACGGCGGTGAGCGCCCGCTCGGCGAGTGCCCCGTGGCCGATCTCGCGCCGCCCGGGGCTGCGCAGCGGCTTCGTCTCCCCGACGCTGAACGGCGGGAAGTTGTAGTGCAGCATGAACTTGCGGAACGACTCACCGATCAGCGCATCGACGCGCTGCTCGTCGGAGGCGGTGCCGAGCGTGGTCGTCGCCAGCGCCTGCGTCTCGCCGCGCGTGAAGAGCGCCGAGCCATGCGTGCGCGGCAGCACTTCCACCTCGCAGCTGATCTGGCGCACGTCGGTCGGCCCGCGGCCATCGAGCCGGCGCTTCTGCGCGACGATCATCTGTCGCATCGCCTTGCTCTCGACCTCTTCGACGACGTGCGCAATCGTCGACTCCTGCTCGGGGAACTCCTGCAGCGCGGTGGCGAGGACGTCGGCCTGCGCCGCCGCGACGGCGGCGCGCCGCTCGAGCTTGCCGCTGACCGCCATCGCCTCTCGGATGCGCGGCATCGCGAGAGCCTCGACCCGCTCCTCGAGCGCGCCGTCGATCGCCGCCACGCTGACCTCGCGCTTCGGCTTGCCGACCTTCGCGCGCAGCTCGTCCTGCATCGCGATCAGCGGCTGCAGCGCATCGAGCGCCGCATAGAGCGCATCGAGCATCGTCTCTTCCGGCAGCATCCGGGCGCCGCCTTCGACCATGACGATGCTGTCGCGCGTGCCGGCGACCATCAAATTGAGATCGCTCGTCTCGAGCTCGCTGATGCGCGGATTGACGATGAACTGCCCGTCACGGCGACCGATGCGCACCCCGGCGATCGGGCCGAGGAACGGAATGTCCGACACGTGCAGGGCTGCCGAGGCGCCCAGCATCGCGACGGTGTCGGCATCGTTCTCGCGATCGAACGAGAGCACCGTGGCGATCACCTGCGTCTCGCACCGGAAGCCGTCCGCGAACAGCGGCCGAATCGGCCGATCGATCAGCCGGGAGGTGAGCACCTCCTTTTCGGACGGACGGCCCTCGCGCTTGAAGAAGCCGCCGGGAATCTTGCCCGCGGCGAAGCTCTTCTCCTGGTAGTCGACCGTGAGCGGAAAGAAATCGATTCCGGCCCGGGGGCTCTGGCTGGCCGTCGCCGTGGCGAGCACGACGGTCTCGCCATACTGGACGAGCGCCGCGCCACCGGCCTGACGGGCCAGACGGCCGACCTCGATGGACAGGGGTCGACCGTGAAAGTCGATCTGGATCTTGTGGTACATACGAACCTCCCGGGCGGATGCGCCCTAGACGAGGGAGGGATGACCGAGTGGCGGAGTCGACCCGCAGCGGGTGAAGGAAGGGCTCAGCGGCGGAGCCCGAGACGTTCGATGACGCTCTTGTACCGGTCCGTGCTCGACCGCTTGAGGTAGTCGAGCAGGCGGCGTCGCTGTCCCACGAGCTTGAGCAGCCCGCGGCGCGAGTGGTGATCCTTCGTGTGGGTCTTGAAATGCTCCGTCAGGTAGTCGATTCGCTCGCTCAGCAACGCGATCTGGACTTCGGGCGACCCGGTATCGGTTGGATGCTGGCGAAACTGCTCGACCAGCTCCTTCGTGCGTTGCTGCGCGACTCCCATCGTTCCTCCGTTTTTATTCAACCGTCGTGGGTACCACGGGCATCTCTGCAAGTAAAGGCCGTGTTGGTGCGAGGACCCGGCCGAAGCGCCACGCATCGCCGTCGGGGACCACGACCGCGGCAACCGCACCGTCGGGGTCGAGCAGCACGCACGGCTCACTGCCGACGGGCCTCCCGAGCCGTGCCAGCACGCGATTCTTCCCATGGCGCGCGGCGTCGGCCGCGGCGGCGTCGAGTCGCCGGCTCGGCAGGTGCGCGAGTGCGGTGCGGATGTCGACCCAGCCGGCAGGCCGCTCCGGCGACCAGTCGCCCGGCGCAACGGCCTGATCGATCGTGAACGGACCGAAGCGCGTGCGGCGCAGGTCCAGCAGGTGCGCGGCGCAGCCCAGCGCGGCACCGATCGTCTCCGCGAGGACGCGCACGTAGGTGCCCTTCGAGCACGAAACGGCGAACCGGATGCGCTGGGGGCCGTCGACGTCGAGCGTCAACGCGTCGATCCGGACGGCGCGTGGCGCACGCGACACGTCCTGTCCCTGCCGGGCCAGGCGGTAGAGCGGCACGCCGCCCTGCTTGATGGCGGAGTACATCGGCGGCACCTGCATGTGTTCGCCGACCAGCTCGCGCTCCACCCGGCGCAGGTCGGCGTCGGTGAAGGGCGGCACCGGCGTGGTCTGCGTCACCGTTCCCGTGCGATCGCCGGTATCCGTGGCCGCGCCGCACTGGATGACGCCGACATAGGACTTGTCAGCGGCGTTGAGAAACTGGGCAATTTTCGTTGCCTCGCCAACGCACAGCGGCAGCAGACCGGTCGCGAACGGATCGAGGGTACCGAGATGACCGACCTTCACGCCGCGCGGCAGGGCGCGCTTGACGTGGCGGACGACGTCGGCCGAGGTGCAGCCGGCCGGCTTGTCGAGCAGCACCAGCCCGTCGTTCACGACTCGTCCTCGGGCGGCGTGTCGTCGCGCAGCAGCCGGGTGAGCCGATCCGCGCGCGCGAGGCTCGGATCATACTCGAAGACGATTTCCGGGGCGACGCGCAGATTGAGTCGCCGGGCGATCTGCGTCCGGACGAAGCCGGCGGCACTGCGCAGGCCGCGCAACGACTGTTCGCGTTGTGCCTCGTCGCCCAGCGAGCTGAAGTACACCCGGGCGTGACGGAGATCGGGGGACACGCGCACCGTGGTGATGGTCACGAGTCCGACGCGCGGATCCTTGATCTCGCGCACCAGGAGACCGGCCACGAGCTCCTGAATCGCCTCGCCGACGCGGTCAGTGCGCCGCGTCATCGACCGGCCCTCCGGCGCCCGCCTGGCCGATCAGCAGCGCAGGACCTCGATCGACTCCTCGCCGAGCTCGGCGACGTGCAGCTCGTCGATGAAGCGGACCACCTGGCGCAACGCGCCCTCGACGTAGGCGGCATCGCTGCCGACCTGCGCCACGCCGAGCACCGCGCGCTGCCACAGGTCCTGATCCTCGCATTCCGCGATCGAGACATTGAACGTGTTCGTCACACGCGCCTTGATCTTGTTGAGAACGCCGCGCTTGCCCTTCAGCGAATGGTTTTCGGGGATGAAGAGCGTGAGCCTGAGCACGCCGACGACCATCCCCTGCTGCTCAGAGCGAGCGCTCGGCGGTGGCGCCGCGCGTCGGGGCACCGAGGCGCCGCACGACCTGTTCCATCTCGTACGCTTCGATCACGTCGCCAACCTTGACGTCGGAGAAATTGTCGAGGCCGATGCCGCACTCGTACCCGGACTGCACCTCGCGCGCATCGTCCTTGAACCGCTTCAGGCTGCCGATCTTGCCGTTGTGGACGACGATGCTGTCACGCACCAGGCGGGCCTGCGCGTTGCGGGTGATCTTGCCGTCGCGCACGTAGCAGCCGGCGATGACGCCGATGCCCGGGATGTTGAACGTGTTGCGCACCTCGGCGCGGCCGAGCACCTTCTCCTTGTACGTCGGCTCGAGCAGGCCTTCCATCGCGTCGCGGACGTCGTTGATCGCGTCGTAGATGATCTCGTACAGCCGCACATCGACGCCCTCGCGCTCGGCCGCCGCCGTGGCCTTCGCCTCCGGCCGCACGTTGAAGCCGATGACGACCGTGTTCGAGGCCGACGCGAGCATCACGTCGCTCTCGGTGATGCCGCCGACGGAGGCGTGGATCACGTTCAGGCGCACCTCGTCGGTGGACAGGCGCGAGAGCGCCTCCGACAGGGCCTCGACCGACCCCTGCACGTCGGCCTTGATGACGATGCGCAGTTCCTTCGTGTCGCCGGCCTGCACCTGACGATAGAGATCCTCGAGCGACACCTTCGAGGTCTTGAGCAGCGAGGCCTCGCGGTGCTTGGCGGCGCGGTGCTCGGCGACCTGTCGTGCCGTCGCCTCGTCAGCCACCACGACGAACGAGCTGCCGGCCTCCGGCACGGACGGCAGGCCGAGGATCTCGACGGGAGTCGACGGATCGGCCGACGTGACCTTGTGGCCCTTGTCGTCGATCATCGCCCGCACGCGTCCCGCATAGGGGCCGCAGACGAAGGGATCCCCCGGCTTCAGCGTGCCCTCCTGCACGAGCACCGTCGCCACCGGGCCGCGGCCACGATCGAGCTTCGCCTCGACGATCGTCCCGCGTGCCGCCTTGTCGGGATTCGCCTTGAGGTCCAGCAGGTCGGCCTGCAGCAACAGCATCTCCAGCAGGGACGGCAGGCCCTCGCGGGTCTTTGCCGAGACCGGGACGGTGACAGTGTCCCCGCCCCAATCCTCGGGCACCAGACCGTGATTCGCGAGGTCCTGCTTGATCCGGTCGAGATTCGCCTCGGGCTTGTCGATCTTGTTGATCGCGACGACGATCGGCACGCTCGCGGCGCGAGCGTGGTTGATCGCCTCGACGGTCTGCGGCATCACGCCGTCGTCCGCCGCGACGACGAGGATGACGATATCGGTCACCTTGGCGCCGCGCGCACGCATGGCGGTGAACGCCTCGTGGCCCGGTGTGTCGAGGAACGTCACGTGGCGGTCGTTCACCGTCACCTTGTAGGCGCCGATGTGCTGGGTGATCCCGCCCGCCTCACCAGCGGTGACGTTGGTTTCGCGGATCGCATCCAGGAGCGAGGTCTTGCCGTGATCGACGTGGCCCATGATCGTGATCACCGGCGGGCGCGGCTGCAGATGCTCCTCGCTGCCCACCTCGTGCCCGACCTCGACCGCGGCCTCGGCGTCGAAGGTGACGTTTTCGACGTTGTAGCCGAACTCCGAGGCGATCAGCGTCGCCGTATCGGCATCGAGGAGCTGGTTGATGGTCGCCATCATCCCCGATTCCATCAGCTTCTTGACGACTTCGCCGGCCTTGACGCCCATCGCCTTGGCGAGATCGCCGACCGAGATGACCTCGGAGACGCGCACGACGCGCTTGCTCGCCTTCGGCATCGTGATCTCGGTCTGCCGCTGTTCCTTGCCCGGCAGCGCCCGCTTCTTGCGCGGCAAGCGCGTTCCCGGCCGCTTGTCGCGCTCGCCAACCTCGGCGAACTCGGGCTTCTGAATCACCCGCCGCTTCTTCTTCTTGCCGCGATCGTCCGACTGCGGCATCTGCTCGGCCGGCACCTCGGGGGCCGTCCGGCCACGCCCCGGCCCGGTCGCGGGCCGTGCAGCACGCGCCGCTGCCGCTCGCTCGGCCTCGGCCTTCTTTAGATCGATGCGGCCGAGCACCTTCGGGCCGAATGGCCGATCGAGCGACGGCTCCGCAGGGGCCGCGGTCACCGGAGGCGCCGCAGGACGCGCAGGAGCCTTCGGCTGCACCGGCGCTGCGGGCGCCGGCGGGGGCGGCGGCGCCGCGACCGGCGGCGCTGGCGGTGGCACATCGGCGGCCGGTGCCTCGGCAACCGGCTCAGGTGGTGCGACGTCCATCGGGGGCGCCTCTTCCGGCACCTCGTCGATCGTCTCCGGCAGCGGAGGAGGCGGGGGCGGCGGAACTTCGAAGGGCTCGGCGAGCGGCTCCGGCGCCACGAAGGCCTGCAGCACCTCACCGGGCAAGCCGATCGGCTCGAGTGGTTCGAGCGGCAGCTCGCTCGGCGCGGGCTGGGCGGCGGCGCGGCGCCGGATCACCTTCGTGCCGACGCGGCGCTCGACCACTGCCTGCCCGGCCTCGCCGACGACGACGCGCTCGCCGCCGATCGTCACCTGCCGCTTGTCACCGAACCCGAGCTCGTCCGCTGCGCGCTGCACTTCCTCATCCGTCAGCGAGCTCTGCGCCCGCTTGTTGCGCAGGCCGATCTTTTCCAGCCGCGCCGAGAGCTCCTTGGCTTCGAGCCCCCATTCCTTCGCCAGTTCCTGCAACCTCCGGGACATCGCCGTTCCTCACTCGCCCACATGTGGCCGCAACGCCGCCACCAGGGCCTCGCGGGCGGCGCGGTCGACTGCGGCCCGCAGGGAACGCAGAGTGCCCTTGCGTCGCGAAAACCGCGTCCAGCAATCGGGCAGCGGATGGAGGTAGCCACCCCGCCCCGGCGCACGCCGCTGCGGGTCGAGCTGCAGGCCGTTGGCGGCATCGCGCACGACGCGCAGCAGCTCCGCCTGCGGGGCGCGCGCGCCGCAGGCCATGCAGGTTCGAATCGGAATGTGCACGGAGCGCGTCACACCTGCTCCTCGGGTTCAATCGCTGCCGGGGCTTCGTCCAGCGGCGAGGCGACGTCCACCTCGGCAGCAGCAGACGCTGCCGCCTGTTCGGCCTGACGTTGCAACTCCTCGACGTGCTCGCGGGCGGCGAGCAGGATGTTGGGGATCTTTTCCGGCGCGATGCCGTCGACTTCGGCGAGTGCCGCTTCGTCGGCCTGCGCGACCTCCTCCGCCGACTTGAAGCCGTGCTGGAAGAGGAGCTCCGCGGTCACATCGCCCACCCCCGGAATCGCCCCGAGCGACAGCCGTGCCCGGCGGGATTCCTCTTCCGCCTCGGCCTCGCTGCGCACCTCGAGGTTCCATCCCGTCAGGCGCGATGCGAGCCGCACGTTCTGGCCCTTCTTGCCGATCGCGAGCGACAGCTGATCGTCCGGCACGATGACTTCCATCGCGTGCGCGTCCTCGTCCATGACGATCTTCGACACGCGCGCCGGGGCCATGGCGCGGACGACGAACTCGGCGGGGTCGGGGGTCCAGTGCACGATGTCGATCTTCTCGCCGCGGAGCTCCTGAACGACGCTCTGCACACGCGTCCCCTTCATCCCGACGCATGCGCCGACCGGATCGACGTCGCTGTCGTGCGAGACCACGGCGATCTTTGCGCGTCCACCCGGCTCCCGCGCGGCGCCCTTCACTTCGACGATGCCCTCGTAGATCTCGGGCACCTCCTGCTCGAACAGCTTGATCAGGAAGCCGGGGTGGGTGCGCGAGAGGACGATCTGCGGGCCCTTGCCGCCCATCTCGACGTCGAGGATGAAGGCGCGGATGCGATCGCCCTGGCGGTACCGCTCGCGCGGAATCTGCTCCTTTTCGGGCAGGATGGCGTCGGTGCGCCCGAGATTGACGATGATGTTCTTCTTCTCGAAGCGCTGCACGATGCCGGAGTGCGTCAACTCGCCCTTCCGGTCCTTGAACTCGTTGTAGATGATGTCCCGTTCGGCGTCGCGCAGGCGCTGAATCAGGTTCTGCTTCGCCGCCTGCGCCGCGATCCGCCCGTAGGATTGTGCCAGCTTTTCCAGCAGCTCATCCCCGAGCTGCGCCTCGGGATCGAGGTTCTTGCGCGCGTCCTCGAGAGAGATCTCGAGCTCCGCATTGGTCACTTCCTCGACCACGGTGAGGATCTTGAACAGCTCCACCTCGCCGATTTCGGGGTTGTACTGCGCCTCGATGCGCATGTCGCCGCCGATCACTTTCTTGGCGGCCGACATCATGGCGTTCTCCACCGCCTGCACGACGACGGCGCGATCGATGCCCTTCTCCTTGCTGACCTGTTCGATGACCCGCGACAACTCCTGATGCATACGTCACCTCGGTTCAACGCACGGTCGCCCGCGCCGGGCGCGGGCGGGAGAAGTCGTGCTCGTAGTTCGCCTGCGCGATATTGTCGAAGGCAATGAAGTGCTCGGTGCCACCCGCATCGACGACGATCCCCTCGGCCTGGACCGCCTGCAGGGTGCCGACGAACGTTCGCCGCGTGGCAATGGGCTCGACCGTGCGGACCCGCACCTGTTCGCCGATGTAGCGACGGAAATGGTCGGGCTGACGGAGCCGGCGATTGATTCCCGGGGACGACACCTCGAGCGTGTAGCTGCCGGGCACGATCTCGTGGACCTCGACGAGGTCGCCGAGCCGCCGGCTCATCACCGACAGCTCGTCCAGCGTCACCCCGCCTTCCGGGCGGTCGAGATAGAAACGCAGGACGTTTCCCCGACCTTCACGCCGATACTCGATGTCCACGATCTCCATGCCATGACTCGTGACTAGCGGGTCCGCGGCTCTCCACACCCGCTCAATCACCGACCTGTCCATGCTCTTGAAATAAAAAAGTGGGCGCGCAGCCCACCGGATATTGCGACCAGACTAACGGAAGTCCGATAGCACAGGGTTCCTCACGGCCGCAAGGGATCCCGGCGCCGACGGCTGTGCTGCGCACCGCCCGGCGAGATGAGAATTGCCAGATGCGACGGGCGCTTGCCCGCTCTCAGGTCGACTGGGGCGGGTTGCGATCGTGAAAGGTCGAGAGCTCGACGATCGAGTACGTCCGCTTGCCCTTCGGGGTCATCACCTCGACGTCGTCGCCCACTTCCTTGTTGAGCAGCGCCTTGCCGAGCGGTGAGCCGATCGAGATGAGGCCGGCCGCCGCGTCGACCTCCTCGGGGAAGACGAGCTCGTACTGCTCTTCGCCGCCGTCTTCGCTCTCGAGCGTGACCTTGCTGCCGTAGCCAACCGCCTCGCGCGGGATGGAACTGACCGAGTACAGCGACAGGTCGCGAATCCGCTGCTCGATCTGCCCGATCCGGGCATTGACGAACGCCTGCCGCTCCTTGGCGGCTTCGTATTCGGCGTTCTCACGCAGATCGCCGTGCGCGCGCGCGACCTCGATCTCTTTGGGAAGCTTGTGGCGCAACTCAAAGCGGAGCTCGTCGAGCTCCTTCTTGAGCCGCTGCATGACGGGTAGTTCCACGGTACCTCGAAGCGTGCCTTGGCAATGCGGTGAACGGTCGGGCGCTCAGCGCCGGCCGGTCTGCTGCTCGACGAGCTCGTGATCCCGGTCGCCTCGATAGTGCGAGGCGGACCGCTCCATCCACGAACTCGCGTCGGACATGAGCTGGTCGCTCTGGTGAATGTACCAGTACATCCCACAGATGCCGACCACGAACCCGATGACGAAACGCTTGAACATCCGCCCTGTCCGCGCGCGAGTCTAGACAGCCGCCGGGGCGCAGTCAAAGGCGTTTCGACCACTGATCGGGGCATCCCGGTCCGTGCACGAGGCGTGCGCGGCGTCGGCGATCGGGGTAGGCGTATCGCATGCGCGTGCTCACGGCGGTGCTCGATCTCGTCTTTCCTCCACGCTGTCCCGCCTGCGCGGTTCGCACCCGTGTGGTCGGGCTCTGCGCCCCGTGCCGAACGCGCGTTCCCCGGATCGGCACACCCTCGTGCTCAATCTGCGGCGTGCCGTTCGCCGGAACGGGTATCAGCCATGCCTGCGCGGCGTGCGTGCGGCGGCGCCCGCAGTTCTCGGTGGCCCGAGCGCGAACGGTGTACGGACCCGGCCAGCAGAATCCGGCCATCGACCTCCTGCACCGCCTCAAGTACGGACGTGATTTCACCATGGCACCGATTCTCGCCGCTCTCCTGCTCGAGGATCTGCCACTCCGCGTCGATCACGACGTGATCGTACCGATCCCGCTGCACCGTGCGCGCCTGCGTTGGCGAGGCTTCAATCAGGCGGTTCCACTCGCTCGCGCGGTGGCGCGGCAGTGCGGGCTCCCGGTCGCTCCGATGGCGCTGGCCCGCCGGCGGCCGACTCCGCCGCAGGTCGGGCTGCCGGCGGCACAGCGGCGGGCGAATGTCCGTCATGCATTCACGCTGCGCCGACCGGATCTGATCGACGGCCGGGCGGTGCTGCTCGTCGATGACGTGATGACCACCGGAGCGACCCTCGACGAGTGCGCCCGTGTATTGAACCGCGCCGGTGCACGGCGGGTCGATGCACTCGTTCTCGCTCGCGCGCTGGATCCGGCATGAGCGACCGCGACACCTGGGACACACGATACGCGGCGCGTGCCGACAGGCCGTTGCCGCCTCCCTCCGCACTGCTCGTGCAATGCCGCGATCTGCTACCGGCCGGTCGCGCGCTCGATCTCGCCTGCGGCGACGGGCGCAATGCGGTGTATCTCGCTCGAGCGGGCTGGACGGTCGACGCGATCGATCGCTCACATACCGCATTGCGCACGCTGCTGGCGCACGCGCGCGAAGCACGACTGACCGTACACGCCGTGCAGGCCGATCTGACCAGCTTTCGGTTGCCGATCGCTCGCTATGCGGTGGTGGTGCAGGTCCGCTACCTGGAGCGCGCGCTGCTTCCGGCGATTGCGACCAGCCTCGCACCCGGCGGCATGCTGGTGTGCGAGACGTTCCTGCGCGAACAGGCGCGCATCGGACACCCGCGCAATCCCGCATTCCTCCTCGAACCCGGCGAGTTGCCCGCGCGCCTGTCCGATCTCGCCGTGGTGATGTACGAGGAAGGACTGCTCGAAACCGAGAGCGAGCCGGCGTATCTCGCCAGGCTGGTCGCGCGCCGACCGCGCGTCGATTGAGTTTTCATCAGGACTGTGACACGCAGCCGCGGATGCTTCGCGCCCTGGTGTTCATCCTGCTGCTCGGCCTGGCGGCGTGCTCCGACAGCTCGGATGGAATCAACACCGTTCCCATCCTTCCGTGGGGAGGCTTTCGTCACGACGCCTCGAACTCCGCGTCCGGCCCGGCGCTGGAGCGCAATCGTGGCAACGTAAGCCTGCTCTATTCCACCGAGACCTTCCCTCCTGGCGAAGTCACACGCTCGACTCCGGCGGTCGACAGCGACGGCAACGTGTTCTTCGGTACCAGGAACGGGGTGGTCTCGGTCGACCGGCGCGGCCGTGTGCGCTGGCGTGCAACCGAATGTGTGACCGCAGCCGGAACGACCGAGATCGGATCAGTATCCTCTTCTCCGACCGTGACCCCGGGACAGAACGTCGTCTTCGGCAGTGACACGGGCCAGGTCTTCGCCCTGCGCGAACGCAACCGGGAGGTCGAGTGCCTGTGGGCCTTCACCCCGCAAGGTGGCGGTCCGTTGCGGTCCTCACCGCAGGTGCAGATCGATGCACTCGATCTCTCGATCCTCGGCGTCTTCATCGGCGCGGCAGAGGGTCGGCTGCAGGCGATCAACGGGTCTGGAACGCCGCGGTGGAGTTTCGCCGCCGGCGCGCCAGCGGCAGGTGCGATCACCAGCGCGCCGGCGGTGAACATCACCAGCGGTGGAGGTTTTCTCATCACGACGCCGGACGGCCTGCTGGTGGCCATCGACGCGGCTGGTCGTTCGCAATGGACCTTCCCGATCGGCGTCCCTCCCTTCACCGAGCTCCAGCAGTCTCCTGCGGCCGCCGTATCGGTGTATGCGGTCGGAGGATCGAGCGCGCTGTTTGCCATCAACCCCGATGGCGGGCTGAAGTGGCAATTCCTGCCAGATGCCCCGCTGCCTGGATCGCCGGCATTCACGGAACAGGTGATCGACGACGGGGCGGACATCGCGGCTGACACCGTCGTTTATGTCGTCGACGCCGAGGGAACGATGTATGCGGTGCGTGACCAGGATGGCTTCCCGATGCCGATCCAGCGCTGCAGCGGCGATGCCGAGCGCTCATGTCGGATGGACAGCTGCCTGCCCGATGAGGGGACGTGTGTGAGCAATCGATGCTCGCTCAGTGACGAGTCCTGCACGCGTGATACCTGCGCGGCGAACAACGTCGGTCTGTGCGAAGCGCGACCGGCGATCACGCCGATCTCGTCCGCTGGCGCCGTACCTGTCGTCACCTCACCGGCGCTATCGGCCGACCTGTTCCTCGTCGCCGGTACCGTCGACGGCCAGATCTGCGTACGTGCCGTGGACGGGTCGATCCCTGGCGACGACGACGATCCCACCAATCCCTGGTTCGACGGCTGCGTGGATCTCGGCGATGGCGGGCCGGTGCGTTCGTCGCCGGTCATCGGCCCCAATGGCGTGATCCACGTCACCACCGACGTCGGTTTGTACATCATCGAATGAGACACCTGCATCGTTGCTGCCTTGCGTTGGCGGCCCTGCTCCTGTTGCCGTCCTGTTCGAGCGATGACGGCCCATCGTGCAACCTCGATGGGGGCACCCAGCTCGCCAGTTCGGCCTGGCCCAAGTTCCATGCCGATTCCGCCAACAGCGGGCGCACGACCGTGGATCTGAGCGGCAATGCCGGCAACGGCGTGCTGCTGTTCCCCGCACCCGAGGCAACACCGATCGGCGCCGTCCAGACGAGCCCGATTCTCGGCACACTCATCATCAGCGATCCGCCACCGGAACAGCAGATGGACGCGATCTATCTCGCGTCATCCGACGGCAACGTCTACGTGCTGGACTATGACGGGCAACCGATCGAGCTCGAGGACGACATCGCGATCGCCGGAGCGATCACCGGCACGCCACTCCAGGGCGCTGACGGCACGCTGTTCGTTCCCGGCAACGGCGTGCTCGCGCAGTTCAGGGCCAACGGGCGGCTCAAGACCAGCGGGCCATTGAACGGGTTCGAGGCCGCCTCGCCAAACATCTGGAGCGGCGACGGCACCACTTACGCCGGGACGCTGGCAGGCGGGTTCACCGGCGTCTGCCCGAACGGCGTGCGCCGGTACCTGCTGAGCTTCCCGGCGACGCAGTCGCCGGCGGCGATCGCGCAAGACCCCAACGAGCCGGATCAGAACACGCCGATCATCGTTGCCGCGGGATTGGGCGGCACGGTCCGCGCGTACACCATTCGCGGTCGCCAGCGCTGGTCATTCTTTGCGTCGGCCACCGTCCGGGCCGCGGTGCTGATCGACGAGAGCAGCGAAGTCTTCTACATCGCCGACGCGAACGGTCGGGTGTTCGCAGGCGATCTCGCAACCGGCACGCCCCTGGAACAGTTCGAGTTCACGGCGGCGGCGCCGATCAGTGCCGCTCCGGCCCTCGGGCGTGACAGCGCCGGTGCGCTCTACATCGCCGACGAAAGCGGCGCCGTGTATGCGCTGGACCGCGCGACCGGGGCGATCCGCTGGCGTCTCGACACCGCCGGCCCGATCACCTCGTCGCCGGCGGTGGCGATCGGCGGCACGCAGGACATCATCGTCGTGGCCGCGGATGTTCTCGAAACGGTGGGCGGCAGGGCCGTGCCGGTCGATGGGCTGGTCTATGCGATCCGTGACGACGGGGATGCCTTCACCGTCCTCTGGACGTTCGCGACCGGTGCCTCGATCGGAGCGTCGTCGCCAGCGATCTACAGCGACGGCACGGTGTACATCGGGCGCGAGGGGCAGCGTCTCGGCTCAGGTGGCGAGTGTCCAGGCGGCGAGGCCACCTGCACGGTGAGCGTCGGCGGCGGCGTCTACGCGATCGGCCCGAACGCGCCGCTGTTCTGAGCGGCTCACGACGACCGGCCACCGCGTGTCAGCGCCTGCAGGTCGAGCAGCTCGTCCAGTTGCTCGGCCGGAACGGCGCCACTCGCGCGGATCGCCTCGCGGATGGGCTGCCCGCTTTCCCGCGCGGCTTTGACGATCGCCGCGGCGCGATCGTACCCGAGCCGCGGCGCCAGCGCGGTCACCAGCGACGGCGACTGCTCGGCATACGCACGGCAGCGGGACCGGTCGGCCGTGATCCCCGCGACGCACTGATCGGCGAGCGCGCGCGATCCGGTCGCCAGCAAGGCGAGCGACTCGAGTAGCGCATAGGCGATGATCGGCATCATCGTATTCAGGTCGAGCGAGCCGTTCATCGCACCGACCGCGATCGTCGCATCGTTGCCGATCACCCGCGCGGCGACCATGTTGACCGCCTCGGGAATGACCGGGTTCACCTTTCCGGGCATGACGCTCGAACCCGGCTGCAAGTCCGGCAGCGCGATCTCGGCCAGGCCGGTGAACGGCCCCGAGCTGAGGAGCCGCAGGTCGTTCGCCAGCTTGAACAACCCCACGGCCACGGTGCGGCAGGCACCCGACAGCTCCAGTGCGGCGTCGCGGTTCTGCATCGCTTCGAACGGGTTGTCTGCCCGTCGCACCATCAGGCCGGTGAGCTGGCGCAATTCAGTGATCACGCCCGCCGCGAAGTCCGGATGCACCGTGATCCCGGTTCCTGCGGCACTGCCGCCGATGGCCAGCTCTGCGAGGTGGGCACGGGTCGACTCGATCCGGGCGATCCCATGCCGGACGACGCTTTCGTATCCGCTGAACTCCTGACCGAGGGTGATCGGCACGGCATCCTGGAGGTGGGTGCGCGCGGCCTTGACCACATCGGCGAACTCGGCCGACTTCCGGGCAAGGGCATCGGCAAGACGGTGGAGCGCCGGCAACAGCTCGCGCTCGACTGCGTCGAGTGCCGCGATGTGCAACACCGTCGGGAACACATCGTTGCTGCTCTGGCCGAGGTTGACGTGATCGTTGGGGTGGACGAGGCGCTGCGTGCCGCGCGGGCCCCCAAGCAGCTCCGACGCCCGGTTCGCGACCACCTCGTTGGCATTCATGTGCGTCGAGGTGCCGGAGCCGGTCTGGAACACATCGACCACGAAATCGTCGTCGAAGCGCCCGTCCGCCACTTCGAGTGCCGCGCGTTCGATGGCGCCCGCGAGTGTCGGATCGAGCAGCCGGAGCGCGCGGTTGGTGCGCGCCGCGGCGGCTTTGACGAATCCAAGCCCGGCGATGAAACGTCGCGGCAGGCGAAGCGGCGAGATGCGGAAATTCGCCGCCGCGCGCGCCGTCTGTGCGCCGTAGGCGGCACTCGCCGGCACCTCCACGGCGCCCATGGTGTCGGTCTCGACCCGTACGCTCATCCGCGGCTCCTTCGACGTCATCTTCCCGCTTGCGCGGCGGACCGCAATCTCAACGCACGTGCGACTCGTGCCGGCAATTCGCCGCCGGTGTCAAGGCGGGCAAGGCGTCCCGCAGGGGCGAGGAGCGTCGCAGTCGGGAGGTCATCGACGGGGCGTCAACGCCTGACCGCATCCACGCGCACGGAGACCACCGGGCAATGCCGCGACCGAGGCGATGCCGAAGCAATGCGGCAGCGCCGCACTGCGCCCGGAGCTCGCTCCGGGGTTCACGTGATGGTCGCCGGCGCGCGCATCGGGCGCGCCGGCGGCAGCACGCGCTACTCCTCGATGGGAGTGACGTTGACGCGGACGTCGGCCTGGACGCCCGCAGCCAGCGAGACCACCACGGTGTGCTCGCCGACCTGCTTGATCGGATCGTCGAGACGAATGCGACGCCGTTCCACCGAGAAGCCGAGCTCGCTCAGGGCGCGCTCGACATCGATGTTCGTCACCGACCCGAAGAGCTTCCCTTCTTCGCCGGCGCGCGCAGCGATCGTCACTTTCGCCGCAGCGAGCTGCTTCGCCAGTTGCTCGGCAGCCGACAGTGCACGCTTGCGCTTTTCGTCGACCAGGCGCTTCTCGTGTTCGAGCACGCGCACGTTGCGCTTGTCCGCCACGGTCGCGAGCCCGCGAGGCAGCAGGTAATTGCGCGCATAGCCGGGCCGCACCTTCACGATGTCGCCGATGTGCCCAAGATGCGGCACATCCTCTCGCAGAATCACTTCCATGGCATGGTCTCCGGGAATGGGCCCGTCACACGGTGGTGACGGTGTACGGCAGCAACGCGACCGAACGGGCGCGCTTGATCGCGGTGGTCAGCGCCCGCTGGTGGGTCGCGCAGGTGCCGGTGATGCGGCTGGGAATGATCTTGCCGCGCTCGGTGAGATAGTTCCCAAGCCCGCGCGCATCCTTGTAGTCGATGCGCGCTTCCTTGTCGGCACAGAACCGGCACACCTTGCGCCGTCCTGGCCGGCGACGAAAGCCGCCGCGATCCTCGCGCCCCGGGCCGTTCCTGTCCTGTCTGCCTCGCATAGCCATTGTTGCGTCTCCTCACTCCGCCGACGGCGTCGGCGCTGCCGCTGCCGCGGTCTCGGCGGCTTTCCTGGCCTTTCCGGCCTTCACCTTCGGCGTGCGTGTATCGCTGGCGACCGACACGAAGCGCAGGACCTCGTCGGCGATCTTCAACGTGCGCTCGAACTCCCGCACGACGGCAGACTCGGCATCGTATTCGGCGAGCACGTAGTAGCCGCGATGCAGCTTCCGAATGGGATAGGCGAGCTCGCGCATCCCCCATTCCTGGAATTCGTGCGTCGTGCCACCCGACTCCTGAACCAGGCGCTTGGCGCGGTCGATCGTCTCGCGGATCTGCGCTTCCGGCAGCTCGGGGTGCAGGACCATCAGGGTCTCGTAGCGTCGGATCATCGTTGTCTCCTTACACGGATGCGGATGCGGATGCAGGGGGGCGCACGTTGAAGCGATTCATGGCGGCAGGGACCCCATCGCTGAGGATGCACTCGATCGCGTCCGCCGCCCGATCGACCGACGCCGCCAGCGTCGCAGCGGCCGGTGCGGAGAGCGGTTCGAGCACGAACGCAGCGGGGTCCGCGCCTGCCGGTGGTCGCCCGATCCCGATCCGGACCCGCACGAACCGGTCGCCGACGTGTGAGAGCATCGACGCGACGCCGCGGTGTCCGCCCGCACCGCCGTGCTCGCGCACGCGCAGCGCGCCCTCCGGCAGGTCGAGATCGTCGAACGCGACGACGAGGCTGTCCCCGGCATCGATCGCGCCCGCGACCACTTCACCACTCCGGTTCATGTACGCGCACGGCTGGAGCAGCGCGACCGGCTGCGTACCGATGGTCCCACAGCCGCGGCGCAGTGGAGCACCGGGATCGACGCGCAGGGTGATCTGCCAGCGACGGGCAAGGCAATCGACGACGTCGAATCCCGCATTGTGTCGAGTCTGCGCATAGCGTGGGCCTGGATTTCCCAGTCCGACGACGACCCACATCGCCGTCAGGCTGTCTTGGCCTCCGCTTTGGCCGCTTCGCCCGGCGCGCCGGCCGCCGCGGCGCCTTCGCCTTCGGCGGCGACCTTGACCTCTTCAACGACCGGCGGCAGCACCGAGACCACTGCCTCATCCGTATCAATGATCAGATCCACGCCGGCCGGCGCCTTGACCTGGCTCAGGTGGACCGCGTCGTGGATGCCGAGTTCGGTGACATCGACCTCGAGATAATCGGGGATCTCGGTCGGCAGACAATTGACCTCGACTTCGCGACGGATGGGCTGCAGGATGCCGCCGAGGTCGACGCCGGCAGCGCGACCGACGAAGTGCAGCGGGACGCGCAGGCGGATCTTCGTCGTCACGTCCACCTCGTAGAGGTCCGCGTGCAGCAGGTGCCGCTGCACGGGATCGCGCTGCACCTCCTTGACCAGCACGAGCCGTCCCCCGAGCTCGCCGTCTGCCGAATTGAGCCGGATGAGGTGCGTCCCCTCGAGGACGCCGACCTTCGCCTCGAACTCCTTGCGGTCGACGGCTACCAGCTGCGGTTGACGGCGGGCGCCATACAGCACCCCGGGGATCGTGCCGGCGCGACGCAGGGCGCGCGCGGCTCCCTTGCCGGCTCCACTGCGCGGCTGGACGGTGAGTTCGATGGTTTCCATGAACAAGCTCCTGCTGAATTCTTAGACGAACAGCGAGCTGATCGACTCTTCCCGGTGGGTGCGGCGGATGGCTTCCGCGAGCAGCCTCGCCACCGAGAGAACCTTGATCTTGTCGCACTGCTGTCCGGCACGGGAGAGCGGAATGGTGTCGGTGACGACCAGCGTCGAGAGCTGCGAATCGCAGATGCGATCGATCGCCGGCCCGGAAAGCACCGGATGCGTGCAGCAGGCGATGACCTCGGTCGCGCCGGCTTCGCGCAGCGCGCTGGCGGCCGCCGCCAGGGTGCCGGCGGTATCGACGATGTCGTCGACGATCACGGCGGTCTGCCCTTCGACGTCGCCGACGACGCGCATCTCCGCCACCTCGTTGGCGCGGGCGCGGCGCTTGTCGATCACCGCCAGCGTCGCATCGAGTCGCTTCGCGAAGGCGCGGGCGCGTTCGACACCACCGGGATCGGGCGACACGACGGCGACGGGACCGTTCTGCAGCCGCTCCTGCATCTCCTTGAGCAGGACCGGCGTGGCGAACAGGTTATCGACAGGGATGTCGAAGAATCCCTGGATCTGACCGGCGTGCAGATCGATGGTGAGGACGCGCGACGCACCAGCGGCCGAGATGAGATCGGCGACCAGCTTGGCACTGATCGGCACGCGGGGAGAGACCTTGCGATCCTGGCGGGCGTATCCGAAGTACGGAATGACGGCGGTGATGCGCTTGGCCGATGCGCGCCGGAACGCATCGAGCATGAGCAGCAGCTCCATGAGGGTGTCGTTCACCGGCGTACACGTCGACTGGATGACGAAGACATCCCCGCCGCGGACGTTCTCGGCGATCTCGACCATCACCTCGCCGTCGCTGAACCGGCGCACCTCGGCCTGACCGAGCGGCACCTCGAGTTGGGTGCACACCTCGGCCACCAGCGGACGGTTCGAGTTCCCCGTGAAGACCTGGATCGCGTCTCTCACCGATCACACCTCGCCGACGGAGCTGGGCGGGAAGGATTCGAACCTTCGAATACCGGATCCAAAGTCCGGGGCCTTACCAGCTTGGCGACCGCCCATCGCACGCACGCTGTACCTTGATGTTTGAGATCCGATCCAGAAGCCACGTCGCCTTCGCCCACGTTCCGGCCTGCTCGAGCTCCCGGGCCGCAGCGCGTGCTTCCGCGAGGCGCTCCCAGAATCCGAACACTGCCGACCCACTCCCAGTCATCAACACGCCTCGACCGCCGAGAGCGCGAAGCCGGCGCTTCAGATCCCGTAATCGTGGCAAGAGCTGGAAGGCCGCCGCCTCGAGATCATTGCGATCCGCTCGCGCCGGCCGATGGCTGTTCGTAGGCGGGCGGATCCTACTGACCGCCTTCTCCAAAGTCAACGAATGGTCGTATCGTGCATAGACATCCCGCGTCGAGAGCGGAACGCCCGGGTAGGCCACCACAACGAACCGGCGCGGGATCTCGATCGGCTCGAGGTGCTCGCCGATCCCCCTCATCCGAGCCGCGTTGCCGAGGAGGAAGAACGGCACGTCAGCCCCCAGGCCGAGCGCCCAGCTTGAGAGGACCTGGTCAGCGACCGGAGCGTGAAGTGCTGCATTGAGCATGCGCAGCACGGCGGCTGCATCGCTGCTGCCGCCGCCCAGACCGGCACCGGCGGGAATTCGCTTGGCCAGGCGGATGTCGATGCGGGCCGCAAGTCCGGTTTGCTGGAGAAACAGCATCGCGGCGCGGGCGCCGAGATTGCTGCTGTCCGCCGGCGCCGCGGCGCGGGGCGATGTCGAGATGTGGACCTCGGCGTGCTCGGCGTCGGCGATGTGCAACTGCACGCGGTCGCACAGCCCGATCGGCGCGACGAGAGAGTCGAGGAGATGGTAACCGTCGGGCCGCCGCCCCACGACGTGGAGCCGCAGGTTCAGCTTCGCCGGCGCACGCGTCTCCAGTGCGCGAACGCGGAACGCATCGGATCCGCTGCGATCTCCGCCGGCCCGCGACACGACTTCACCGCCCGTTCAGGGCGCGCCTTGAACCGCGATTCAACAACGCCGCATTGATTCGCGCTGCGCGGCCATGGTACGCGGAGGGTTCCGGACGGCGACGCACAAGCCCCCGTAGTGAAAAGGATATCACACAGGTCTCCGGAACCTGTAGTCCAGGTTCGACTCCTGGCGGGGGCGTTGCACTTGCGACCGATCTCGACTTGATTTTGCTGCGGTCGTTCGCTAGCGTCCGCCGCCGGTTCGGGTCGGCGGGCCCACCCGAGGGGCGAAGGAGGCGGTGATGGATTTCCCGAAGTGCCTGAAGTGCAACCGAGGAGCGTTGATCCCGCTGTCGGACTACGGCCAGGAAGGCGCGTCGGTGTTTTTCAAGGCATGGGTGTGCACCAATCCCGAGTGCGGCTTCTCCCTCCGCGTCGACAAGGGCGAGGTGACCTACGGCAAGAAGATCGACTTCAAGCACTGAACGCATCGCGCAGCGTGTGCGACGAAAAAAAGCCCAGCCGGCAACCCGGCTGGGCTTTTTTGTTAGATCCGGCGGCGTCCTACTCTCCCACTGGGCGACCCAGAAGTACCATCGGCGCTGGAGGGCTTAACTGCCGTGTTCGGAATGGGAACGGGTGTGACCCCTCCGCCATAGCCACCGAAAATCGAAAAACATTGACAACTGCATACGGGACGGATCGAAAGCCTTCGTAGTTCGGACAGAAGAAATAGTGGTCAAGCCGCACGGCCAATTAGTACCGGTTAGCTCCACGCATTGCTGCGCTTCCACACCCGGCCTATCAACCTCGTCGTCTTCGAGGGGCCTTCAGGGGCCTTGCGGCCCAGGGATACCTTATCTTGGGGTGGGCTTCCCGCTTATATGCTTTCAGCGGTTATCCCGTCCGCACATAGCTACCCGGCGCTGCGGCTGGCGCCACAACCGGAACACTAGCGGTGCGTTCCTCCCGGTCCTCTCGTACTAAGGAGAACTCCCCTCAAGTATCCTGCGCCCACGGCGGATAGGGACCAAACTGTCTCACGACGTTCTGAACCCAGCTCGCGTGCCACTTTAATCGGCGAACAGCCGAACCCTTGGGACCTTCTCCAGCCCCAGGATGTGACGAGCCGACATCGAGGTGCCAAACCTCCCCGTCGATGTGAACTCTTGGGGGAGATAAGCCTGTTATCCCCGGCGTACCTTTTATCCGTTGAGCGATGGCCCTTCCATTCGGAACCACCGGATCACTAAGACCTGCTTTCGCACCTGCTCGAGATGTCTCTCTCGCAGTCAAGCCCCCTTATGCCTTTACACTCGACGGCTGGTTTCCATTCAGCCTGAGGGGACCTTCGCGCGCCTCCGTTACACTTTGGGAGGCGACCGCCCCAGTCAAACTACCCGCCATGCAATGTCCCGGACCTGGATGACAGGTCGTCGGTTAGAACCCAAAAGCAGCAAGGGTGGTATTTCAAGGATGGCTCCACCGAAGCTAGCGCCCCGGCTTCACAGCCTCCCACCTATCCTACACATGCTGCTCCTAGGCCCACTGCAAAGCTGTAGTAAAGGTGCACAGGGTCTTTCCGTCCTGCCGCGGGTACCCGGTATCTTCACCGAGAGTGCAGTTTCGCTGAGTCCGTGGTTGAGACAGTGGGGCAGTCGTTACGCCATTCGTGCAGGTCGGAACTTACCCGACAAGGAATTTCGCTAC
>CBFGUK010000002.1:0-125060 GCA_965651925.1 uncultured bacterium
TGCGCCGCCGCGCGCATGGCGAGCAGCAGCACGAGCAGCACCGACGCCCCACCGCGTCCGGCCCCCCATCCCATGTGCCGCCGCTCCATAGCGCCGCCGGCGGCACGCGGAAAGCGGAAGTTCGCGGCCCCCGCACATCGACGTGCGGGGGCGAAGCTGGTATGCGAGCCGGCGAGGAGAGGATGGGATGATGCGACGAGTGGCGGTGGTCCTGCTGGCGATGGCGTTCCTGGCGGTGACCGCGCTCGCTCCGCGGCGCGCCGCCGCGGATGACGACAACCTGCAGTACATCATCCCCGCCGCCGTCGCCGGCGTCGTCGCCGTGGTGCTGATCGTCGCCATCCTGATGGCCGATCGCACCGAGCCGGAGTACGAGCTCACCGCGATGCCGCCGCCACCGTCCCGTGACGAGCCGCGCCCGGCCATCCGCCTCGCACCGCACTGCCGCAGCAGCGGCGACACCGTCCCGCTGCTCTGCTGGTAGCGCCGCGACCGCGGCGCGGTCGTGCCGCAACCGTTCGTGGTGGGCTGTTCGGTTGCTCACTGTCAGGGGAGAAGGTCCGGCCCCTGACAGCCAACAGCCTGACAGCGTAACAGCCTCATACCCGGCCGCCGCCGCCAGGGCGGATGACCCGGCACGGCCCGCCCCGAATCACAGCGTGAGTGTGAAATCATCGACGAGCGCGCCGGGCAGACGCGCACTGTCGGTCGACCGCTGCCCGTAGGTGCCGGGGTCGAGGATGAACTCGCGCTCGGCCGTGAGCGCGACGAGATGCTCGCCGAGTATGCGGTAGACGGTCTCGTCGAAGCGCATCACCTCGACCGGCGCCTGGATGACGCCGCGCTCGACCCAGAACGTCGCAAAGCGCGTCATCCCGGTCGCCCGGCACGCGGCGCGGTCGGAGAAGTTCAGGTACCAGAGATTGCTCACGTAGATGCCGGTGCCGAGCTCGGCGAGCACGCGCCCCTCGGGCAGCGTGCCGGGCGCCATGTCGATCGCGGCCGGCGCCTCGCCGCCCGACGCGCCATTGGTGGCGACGCCGTACTCGAGCGCCGAGCGCGGCGACACGAGGCAGTCGCGATAGACGCCTCCGGCGATCAGCACGACCTCGGCGGGGCGCAGGAAGCCCGCCTCCTGGAAGTCCGGTCCGACGCCCTCGGCGGTGAGCTCGCGCAACGTCACGCCGGGATGCAGCTGGGCGTCCCCGGCAACCATCTTCAGCAGCGGTGTCGTGCGCGTGCGATGCGCCCGCAGGCTGAAGCCGCCCCAGGCCAGAATCGAGAGCAGCTCCCAGATCGCGGCGGGCGCGAGATAGACGCGGTAGTGGCCGGGCACGAGACGCCGCGGGGCGCGGCGCAGGGCGGCGAGTTGCTCGGCGGCGCGGTCGCCGCGGCGCGCCAGCTCGTCGGCATTCCACTCCGTACCGGCATAGGCGCCCTTCACGGCGCGGTCGGCGTCGTGCACGAAGCTCCAGTCGAAATTGAAGTTGTCGGCACGGAACCAGTTGCGCTGCCCGAACGCGTTCGCGAACCCCGCGTACATCGAGCCCGCGGCATAGATGCCGACGAGATCACCGTGCCGGCCCATCGCGCTGATCGCCGCCGTCGCCGTATCGCGGTCGGGCAGCACCGCCGGGCACTGGCGCTCGGTCGAGCGCGGCTCGGTCGCGTAGTGCAGATACGGGTCATCACCGAGCTGCGCGCGCATGGCGCGCAGCTCGCCGACCAGGTGCGCCAGTCGGGCGCGGTCGGTCGCCGGGTGGCCGCTCAGCGTCAGGGTGCCCGCCGCATGACGCCGGCCGGCGATCAGATCGATCGTCAGCGCGCGCTGCGTCACCGCACCGGCCTGGCGCACGCGGCCGCCGGTGAAGCGGACGAAGTCCGAGTGCTCGCCGGCGAAGCTCGCGGTGAATATCTCGTCGCCGCGCAGCAGCGGCGTCAGCGCATCAATGAGAGTGAGAAACTCGTCCTGCATCAGGGAGTCCCGTTGCTACCGCTCATCCGGTCGCGCCGGCGAACGGATGCCCTCGAGGGGAGCTCCCACCAGTCGGCCACCGGGGCGCAGAGGACAACGAGTCGATTCGGCATATCCGGATCCGATGTAACGGCATTCCTCGCCTTCGTGTCCTTCGGACCTCGGTGGCTGATCAGTCGGACGAGGCGCGTCATGCCCCGCCGAACACCTCGACACCGCGGAACAGGCAGGCGGGCGAGGCGTGCCCGACGCGGATCACCTGATTCGGCTCGCCCTTGCCGCACCACGGCGTGCCGAGCACCTGCACGGTATCGGCGCGGCCCACGCCGGCAAGGCTGCGCCAGAACGTCGCCGAGATGCCGCGATAGTTCGGGTTCTTCACCACCTCGCGCAGCTCGCCGTCGACGATGCGGCGCCCCCATTCGCAGCCGAACTGGAACTTGTTGCGCGAGTCGTCGATCGACCACGAGCAGTTCGTTTCGACATAGACGCCGCGCTCGACCGCGCCGACGAGCTCGGCGAACGACTGCGTGCCGGGCTCGAGATTGAGGTTCGCCATGCGGTCGATCGGCGGCCGGTTCCAGCTCGTCGCGCGCGCATTGGCGACCCCGGCGAGCCCGGCGCGCTGCTGCGAGGTGCCCGAGCCGAGCGGCCGCAGCAGCAGGCCGTTGCGGATCAGCTCGGCGCGCACCGCCGGCTGCCCCTCGTCGTCGAAGCCGTAGCTCGCCAGCTCCTCGGGACGGGTCGGATCGAACGTTACCGTCAGCAGCTCGGAGCCGTACTGATACGTGCCGAACATCTCGGGCGTCACGAAGCTGCGCCCGGCGTAGTTGCGCTCGTCGCCGAGGATGCGGTCGAGCTCGAGCGGATGGCCGATCGACTCGTGGATCTGCAGGATCATCTGATCCGGTGCGATGAGGAGATCGGTCGAGCCGGACGGGCAGTCGGCCGCCGCGAGCAGCTCGATCGCCTGGTCGGCGAGGCGCGGCGCGGCGGCGAAGAATCCCGTGTCGCGCAGCACCTCGAGCCCGCCCTGGCGGCAGTGGGCGTGGCCGCCGAAGGTGCGCGTCTGCGTCTCGCTGCCGGCGTTCGCAGTGGCGCTGAGCATCGGCATGGTGAACGCGAACTGCTGGCGCACGCAGCCGCCGGCCGCGTCGGCGAGCACGGTGTCGACCGTCGTGTGCCAGAGCGCCGCCTCGCGGTCGACGATGCGCGCATCGGGGGCGAGGCGCTGCTCCTCGGCGCGCAGGAGGTCGAGCTTCGCCGGCAGCGACCACGCCGTCCACGGCTCGGCGACGCGGGAACGGTACTCGCCGCCGCGGGGCAGCGGCGGCGGCGCGAGCGACCGCAGGACGTGCACCGCGGCGGTCGCGCGCGCCCAGTCGCGCGCCGCCGCGCCGGCGCGGCGCAGCCCCTCGGCGCTCAGATCCGAGGTCGCGGCATAGCCGACGCCGCCACCGTCCCAGACGGTGACCATCGCGCCGCGGTCGTAGCTGACGCGCGGCGGCTGCACGACGCCGCGGCGCACGGCGAGGTGCTCGTTGCGCTCGTCGACGACGCGCAGCGTGCAGTGCTCGACCGCCGGCGCGCTGTCGCGGAAGCGCGCCGCGATCGTGTCGAGATCCGCCTCGGCCATGCGGCGGACTGTACTGGGCCGGCGCGCCAGGGCCAAGGCCGCCGGCGGGTCCATGGCAGATCACGGTCGCCTGCGGTTCCGGCGCACGATCCGATCACTGATCAGCGTCCTTGGCGCCCTGCCATCGATGTGCGACCATGCGATGAAACGCCACGGAGGGACGACGGATGAAGCCGACGACTGCGCTGCACGACCTCGGACAGAGCCTGTGGATCGACAACATCACGCGCGGCATGCTGTCGAGCGGCACGCTGCAGCGGTACATCAGCGAGCTGTCGGTGACCGGCCTGACGTCGAACCCGACGATCTTCGACCAGGCGATCCGCAAGGCGGACTTCTACGACGACGCCATCCGCACCAAGGCCCAGGCCGGCCGCAGTGGCGAAGCGCTGTTCTTCGAGCTGGCGATCGAGGACCTGAGCGCCGCCGCCGCCCTGTTCCGCCCCGAGTACGACCGCACCGGCGGCGTCGACGGGTTCGTCTCGCTGGAAGTGTCGCCGCTGCTCGCCTACGACACCGCGGCGACGATCGCCGCCGCCCGCGAGCTGCACGCACGCGCCGGCTGCCCGAATCTGTTCATCAAGATCCCCGGCACGCCCGAGGGCCTGCCGGCGATCGAGGAGTCGATCTTCGAGGGCGTGCCGATCAACGTCACCCTGCTCTTCTCGCGCGAGCACTACCTCGCCGCCGCCGACGCCTACCGGCGCGGCATCGAGCGGCGCGTCGAGGCCGGCCGCGATCCGCACGTCGCCTCGGTCGCCTCACTGTTCGTCAGCCGCTGGGACAAGGCGGTGATGGGCACGGTGCCCGAGACGCTGCGCGCACAGCTCGGCATCGCGATCGCCGGGCGCGCCTACCGTGCCTACCGCGAGCTCCTCGCCTCGCCGCGCTGGCAGCGGCTCGCCGCCGCCGGCGCCCGTCCGCAGCGGCTGCTCTGGGCGAGCACCGGCACGAAGGATCCGCAGGCGTCCGACACGCTGTACATCGACGCGCTCGCCGCGCCGGACACGGTCAACACGATGCCCGAGGAGACGCTGCTCGCGTTCGCCGATCACGGCACGGTCGGCGCGCCGATGGCGCTCGACGGCGGCGACGCCGAGGAGCGCCTCGCCGAGTTCACCGCCGCCGGCATCGATCTCGACGCGCTCGCCGCGCAGCTGCAGAAGGACGGCGCCGAGGCGTTCGTGAAGTCGTGGCGCGATCTCCTCGCCTGCATCGAAGAGAAGAGCGCCGCGCTGCGTCGGGCGAGCTGAGCGGCTCGCCGGTCTGGAGCCCGATGGCATGCCGCTCAGCGATCGCGCCGGGACGCTCGCCCGTCCCGAGGATCTCGTCGACGTCCCGCAGCTGATCACCGCCTACTTCACCGAGCGCCCCGACCCCGGCATCGCGACACAGCGCGTCGCGTTCGGCACCTCGGGGCACCGCGGCTCGGCGTTCGACCGCTCGTTCACCGACTGGCACATCGCCGCGATCACCCAGGCGATCTGCGCGCACCGCGCCGCGCAGGGCATCGACGGGCCGCTGTTCCTCGGCATGGACACGCATGCACTGTCCGTCCCGGCCGCGGCGACGGCGCTCGAGGTGCTCGCCGCCAACGGCGTCGCGGTGCGCATCGCGGCGCACGACGAGTACACGCCGACGCCGGTGATCTCGCACGCGGTGCTGACGTACAACCGCGGGCGGACGCGCGGCCTGGCCGACGGGATCGTCGTCACGCCGTCGCACAACCCGCCCGACGGCGGCGGCTTCAAGTACAACCCGCCGCACGGCGGCCCGGCGGACACGGCGCTGACGCGCGCGATCGAGGAGGCGGCGAATGCGCTGCTCGCCGAGCGGCTGGACGGAGTGCGGCGCGTGCCGTACGCGCGCGCGCGGCGCGCCGACACGGTGCGCGAGCACGACTTCCTCGGCGCCTACGTCGCCGACCTCGGCAGCGTCATCGATTGCGAGGCCATCCGCCGCGCCGGCGTCCGTCTCGGCGTCGATCCGCTCGGCGGCGCCGGCACGCGCTACTGGGCGGCGATCGCCGAGCGCTTCGGCATCGACCTGACGGTGGTCAGCACGACCATCGATCCGACGTTCCGCTTCATGGCACTCGACTGGGACGGGCGGATCCGCATGGATCCCTCGTCCCCGTCGGTGATGGCGCCGCTCATCGCGCTGCGCGAGCGATTCGACCTCGTCGGCGCGTGCGACACCGATCACGACCGCCACGGCATCGTCACGCGCGGCGCCGGGCTGCTGCCGTCGAATGACTATCTCGCGGTGTGCATCGCCTACCTCTTCCGGCACCGTCCCGACTGGCGGCCCGACGCCGGGGTCGGCAAGACGATCGTCAGCAGCAGCATGATCGACCGCGTCGCGGCGGCCCTCAGCCGGCCGCTCTTCGAGGTGCCGGTGGGCTTCAAGTGGTTCGTCGACGGCCTGCTCGACGGCTCGCTCGGCTTCGGCGGCGAGGAAAGCGCCGGCTCCGCCTTCCTGCGGCGCGACGGCAGCGCCTGGACGACCGACAAGGACGGCATCACCGCCGTCCTGCTCGCCGCGGAGATGACCGCGGTCACCGGCCGCACCCCCGACGCGCTCTACGAGGAGCTCACCCGCGCCCACGGCGCGCCGATCTTCGAGCGCACGGACGCCCCCGCGACGCCGGCGCAGAAGGCCGCCCTGCAGCGCCTCTCGCCTGCCCAGGTGCGCGCCACCCAGCTGGCCGGCGAGCCGATCACCGCGATGCGCACGACCGCGCCCGCGAACGACGCGCCGTTCGGCGGCCTCAAGGTGATCACCGAGGGCGGCTGGTTCGCCGCCCGCCCGTCCGGCACCGAGAATATCTACAAGATCTACGCCGAGAGCTTCCGCGACCGCAGCCACCTGCGCCGCATCCAGGAGGAAGCACAGGCGATCGTCACCGCGGCGCTCGGGTAGCGACCGACGCGGCGGCGCGCCGGGAGCGGCGTGCCACAAACGCTCCGGCCCGTATCGCCAGCGGTTCGGAAGACTGACGCGACGAGCCGTGTGCGGTGTTCCCCCCGGCTTCCGTCGCCCCGGTCCGGCTGGTACGCGTCGCGATCCCATGTCCGACCCCGGCCGCCGCACTGACATCCGCAACGTCGCGATCATCGCGCACGTCGACCACGGCAAGACGACGCTGGTCGACGCGCTCCTTCATCAGAGCGGCATCTTCCGCGCCAACCAGCAGGTGGCCGAGCGGGTGATGGACTCGAACGACATCGAGCGCGAGCGCGGCATCACGATCCTCGCGAAGAACACCGCCATCGAGTACGGCGGCGCGACGATCAACATCGTCGACACGCCCGGCCACGCCGACTTCGGCGGCGAGGTCGAACGCACGCTGGCGATGGTCGACGGCGTCATGCTGCTCGTCGACGCCTCGGAAGGGCCGCTGCCGCAGACGCGCTTCGTCCTGCAGAAGGCCCTCGGTCTCGGCCTGACGCCGCTGGTCTGCATCAACAAGATCGACCGCCCCGACGCGCGCATCAGCGAGGTCGTCGACGAGGTGTACGGGCTGTTCATCGATCTCGACGCGACCGAGGAGCAGCTCGAGTTTCCGATCGTGTACACCAACGCACGCGCCGGCACGGCGACGCGTGAGCTCGCCACGCCGTCGGCCGACCTGCGGCCGCTGTTCGAGCTCATCCTCACCGCCCTGCCCGGCCCGGCCGTCGATCCCGGCCAGCCGACGCAGTTCCAGTGCAACAATCTCGACTACAACGACTACGTCGGCCGCCTCGCGATCGGCCGCATCAAGCACGGCGTGCTGGAGAGCGGCAGCACCTACATGCTCTGCACCCCCGACGGCACGCCGCGGCCGGTGAAGGTCACGCAGCTCTACGGGTGGCGCGGGCTCAAGCGCATCGAGACGCCGCGCGCCAGCGCCGGCGACATCGTCGCCGTCGCCGGCATCGAGGAAATCAGCATCGGCGACACGATCGCCGATCGCGAGCACCCGCGCGCCCTGCCCGGCATCCGCATCGACGAGCCGACGATCGCGATGATCTTCGGCGCCAACACCGCGCCGTGGTCGGGTCGCGAGGGCGATCACGTGACCTCGCGCAAGCTGCGCGAGCGGCTGGTCGCCGAACGGCGGCGCAACGTCAGCATCCGCATCGAGGACACCGAGTCGCCCGATCAGCTGCGCGTCACCGGCCGCGGCGAGCTGCAGCTCGCGATCCTCATCGAGACGATGCGCCGCGAGGGCTACGAGGTGCAGGTCTCGAAGCCGACGGTGGTGACGAAGACGGTCGATGGCGTCGTGCACGAGCCGGTCGAGCTGCTGCTCGTCGACGTGCCCGAGGACTACATCGGCGTGCTCTCGCAGCTGCTCGCCATGCGGCGCGGCAAGATGACGAAGATGACGCACACCGGTTCGGGACGCGTGCGGCTCGAATTCGCGGTGCCGTCGCGCGGCCTGATCGGCTTCCGGTCGCGCTTCCTCACCGAAACGCGCGGCACCGGCATCATGAACGCGCTGTTCGACGGCTGGGCGCCGTGGTTCGGCGAGATCCAGGCGCGCACCAACGGCGCCATGGTCGCCGATCGCGAGGGCGTCGCGACACCGTACGCCATCTTCCACCTGCAGGAACGCGGCACGCTGTTCATCGCCCCCGGCACGCGCGTCTACGAGGGCATGGTGGTCGGCGAGTATTCCCGCGAGGTCGACCTCAACGTGAACATCTGCCGCGAGAAGAAGCTGACCAACATCCGCGCCTCGGGCCGTGACGAGAACGTGGTCATCACCCCGCATCGCGACATGGGCCTCGAGACGAGCATCGAATGGATCGGCGACGACGAGCTGGTCGAGATCACGCCGCAGTCGATCCGCATCCGCAAGCGGGTGCTGAATCAGTCGTTCCGGAAGTGATGCCGCAGCGCGGCCGGCGGCAGCGGGCGGACGCACCGGGCGGCGGACACAGGGCAGAGCGAACAGGCCGGACGGCGGCAGGGGCGCGCCGTTCGTCCGCGCCTTCCTGTCCCATGCCCTCCGCGCCATGCGGCGCCGGCAGCGGCGCTCCACGCTCGTGACATCACCTTGACTGCGCGATCAGCCCCACCGAAGATCGCGCGCGAAAGCGAGACCACACACATGGCTTCAGACAGGAAACGGACCATTGCCGTCGTCGGTGCCACCGGGGCCGTCGGCGAGGTGCTGCTGCAGGTGCTCGAGGAACGCGAGTTTCCGGTTGGCGAGCTGCGGCCGCTGGCCAGCGAACGCTCGGCAGGCACGAAGGTGCGCTTCGACGGGCGCGACGTGCCGGTCGAGCTGGCGCGGCCGGAAGCCTTCGAGGGCGCCGACTTCGTGTTCTTCGCCGCCACCGGCACGCTCTCCAGGGAGCTCGCGCCCGAGGCGGCGCGGCGCGGCGCGGTGGCGATCGACAAGTCGGGCACGTGGCGCATGCACGGCGACGTGCCGCTGGTCGTGCCCGAGGTGAACCCGCAGGCGCTGCGCACGCACCAGGGCATCGTCTCCTGCCCGAACTGCACGACGATCGGCTTCGTCATGGCGCTCGAGCCGATCCGACGCATCGCCGGCCTGCGCTCGGTGGTGGTGACGACACTGCAGGCGGTGAGCGGCGCGGGCAAGCCGGGCGTCGACGAGCTCGATGCCCAGGTGGCGGCCGTCGGCCGCGGCGAGGCGCCGCACCCGAAGACCTTCGCCGCGCCGATCGCCTACAACGTCGTGCCGCTCTGCGAGACGTTCCGCGAGGACGGCTACTCGACCGAAGAGGTCAAGCTCCTGCACGAGACACGCAAGATCATGGAGCTGCCGGGCCTCGACGTGACGATGACGTGCGTGCGCGTGCCAGTGCCGGTCGGGCACTCGGCGACCGTGCTGCTCGAAACCGAGCGGCCGCTGTCGCCGGAGGCGGCGCGCGATGCGCTCGCCGCATTCCCCGGTGTGCGAGTCGTCGATGATCCGGCGCACAACGCCTTCCCGACGCCGTCGGACGTCGCCGGCCACGACGAGGTCGTCGTCGGCCGCATCCGCAAGGACCTGCACAGCGACCGTCTGTGGCTGTGGGAGGTTTCCGACAACCTGCGCAAGGGCGCGGCGACGAACGCGGTGCAGATCGCGGAGGAGATGATCCGTCAGGGACTGAAGTAGCGCGTCACCCACAGCGGACGCGCGCACCGTCGCGCCGGAGGGCGCCGCTCCGTCGGCGCCTGTTGGATACGACACGATTGCTGGCCGGCGCGTTTCGCCGCGCGCCGTGCGCGCGCCGGTTGCTCGCGCTGGAATTGTCGGACGCCTCTCACCCTGACCCTCTCCCCTGACGGGGAGAGGGGACCCAGCGAAGGACACGCGCGGTTTGCGCTCAGTCCGGCGCTCGGAACACGGCGCGGTCGCGCAGTGCGCCGTCGGGCACCCAGACGCGGAACGTCGAGCCGCGACCGAGCTCGCTTTCGACCGCGATCGTGCCGCCGATCGCATCGAGCAGGCGCCGGACGATGTAGAGACCGAGCCCGGCGCCACCGCGCAGGCGGCTGCGTGATACCTCGAGCTGCCGGAACGGCTCGAAGATCGCCGCCTGGTAGTCCGGCGGAATGCCGACGCCGGTGTCGCTGACGACGAACTCGACACCGCCGTCGCGCGCCGCCGCATCGAGCGACACCTGTCCCGCGTCGGTGAACTTCACCGCGTTACCGACGAGGTTCTTGAGGACCATCTTGAGCTTCACGCGGTCGGTGTGCAGCAGCGGCAGGTCGCGCGACGCAAACCAGCGGACGGCGAGCTCCTGGCGCTCGACGAGGCCGGCGTACTCGCGGCCGACCTCGTCGACCAGCTCGCCGACGTCGACGGCGGTGATGTCGATGGCGATGCGACGCGCCTCGAGGCGGCTCAGGTCGAGCGTGGCGCTGATCAGGTCGAGCAGCTCGCGCGCGCTGCGGTCGGCGCGGCGCAGCGGATCGCGCTGCAGCTCGGTGAGCGGGCCGAAGGCGCCGTCGAGCAACAGCTCGTGGTAGCCGATCATGATGTTCAGCGGCGAGCGCAGCTCGTGCGACATCGTCGCGACGAACTCGGATTTCAGCCGGTTCGCGGCATCGAGCTCCTCGACGAGACGCGCGGTCGACAGCGCCAGCGACGCGAGGTGCGCCATGCCGCGGGTGATGCGCACCTGGTGCGGCGTGAACGTCGCCTCGGGCCGACGATACTCGGCGCTCAGCACGCCGACGAGCTGGTCGCCGCGGCGCAGCGCCACGCACAGGATCACCGTCGTGCCCGCCTGCTGCAGCACGGTCGAGGCCTGCACGGCGGTGTCCGCGAGCCGGTAGATCAGCACGCCCTCGTCGCGCAGCAGGCGCTGGAAGTCGCGCACGAGATCGAGCGGATAGGTGACCAGCCGCAGCGTCTCCCACTGCTCGGGCGTGTCGCCGAAGCCGGCGGTGACGCGGTACTCGTCGCGTTCGGCATCCCACAGGAACGTGTGGCTCGCGTCGCAGCGCAGGACCTCGGTGGTGAGCTGGCAGAGGCGGTCGAGCAGCCGCCCCGTGTCGGGCAGCGCGATGAGCTCGCGTCCGACCCGCGCCAGCGCCTCTTCCACGGCCGCCTCTTCCTTGAGGTGCCGCGCCGATGCGGCCAGCGCCTGCTCGCGCTCGTGCACGGCACGACGGACGCGCTCCGCCGCCGCCGCGCCGGCAATCGAGAGCACGCCGGCGACGAGCGGGCCGAGCCAGATGTGCGTGACGCCGCCGAAGCCCGGCGCGTTGCCGCTCGCGAACAGGCCGACGAACAGCATGAGCAGCGAAAGCAGGACCGAACGCGCCTGCACGCGCACGCCCCACGGAATGAGGAGCGCGCAGACGAGCATCTTCACGGCGAGATAGAGCGCCGTGCCGGAGACCGTCGTCGTCGGCAGCGCCAGGCGGACGATCAGCATCGCCGTGTAGAGCAGATCACCGGCCTGCAGGATCGCGCCCGGATGCCGGCGCAGCGGCCCGCGGAACAGCGCCCACCCGAGCGCGGGAATCGCCAGCTGGAGGAGATTCGGCAGCAGCTCGACCGCGAAGCGGGTCGGCGCCGTGACGAGCACCCCGAGCTGGAACACCAGCGTGGCGACCAGCACGGCACCGGCGGTCCACGGCACGCTCGCGCTGAGAAGCGCGCGACGATAGCTGGCGAACGATGTGGGGTCGGAATCGGTCGTGCTCGGCATGCCCGCTGCCCCCGCTCCCTGCCGGCGGCGCCGCCGTGGCGACAGGCACGGAGACCGGGATTCGAGCTGTATCGCGCCGCTCACGATGTCGCCAGCGCGATCGCCGCTGGCAATCGCGCTGCAGGTACGCGGCATCCGCCCCGGTTGCTGCGCCGCCGTCTCGCGCGCGACACGACCGGTGATCGTCACCCGTGCAGGGCCGCGCTTCCGCGCGGCGGCGGACGCGCGTCGCCTCCTGTGCTGGCAGCGTCCGTCCGCGGCGCGGCAGGCGCCGCGCCCTCCAGCGATTGCACACGACGGAGCGCCTGGCACCGCGGGCGCGGCGGGGCGGCCGATGGCCTCGTCGCCGACGTCGGCGCGACTATGCGGTCGCGCGCATCTGGCTGTGCTCGGTGTGCCACTCGCCGAGCACCTGCCCGACGCCGGTGGTGAGGTCCTGCGGCGTCAGGCGCGCCTCGGTGAGAATGCGCGTCGCGTCGGCGCGGAAGGCGCCGAGGTCGAGCGGCTCACCGAGCGCGAGGATGATCGGCAGGCGGGCCGTCTTCGGCTCGGCGCGCAGGCGGGCGATCAGGCGCACGCCCTCGGCGCGCGGCACGGTGAGGTCGATGAGAATCGCATCCGGCTTCACCATGCCGACCAGGTCGAACGCCTGCCGGCCGTCGAGCGCGACGGAGGTCGAGCACTGCACGCGGTTCAGCACGGTGCGGATGTCGTTCATCAGCTCGATCTTGTCGCTCACCATGAGCAGCCGCTGCGTGCCCCCGGGGCGCCCGAGCAGGCGTGTCGCGCATTCGTCGGGCGAGAACGGGTGCGGAATGACGTCCATCATGCCGCCGACGATGCCGCGCCCGCCGGTCGCGAAGTAGATGAAGGCGCGCGGCTCCTGCGGCGCCCAGCGGCCATCGCAGATCGTCGCCAGCGGGTCGCACTCGCGCGCCAGGAGGTTGACGACGAGCAGCGCCGCGCCCTCCGCATCGCCGCCGTCCGGCCCGTGCGCGACGTACGACAGCCCCGGCCAGCGTTCGACCTCGCCGCGCAGCGCCTCGCGCAGCAGCGCGTGGTCCTCGACGTGCACGACCCGGCGCGGACCGTCGGCCCGCCGGGCCGGCGGACGCAGCGGCGTCACCGTCGCCGCCCGGTCCGCCGGGCGCAGCTCCGTCACCGTCGACGGACGCGCCGTTTCGGGTTCCGTCGCGACAGACTCGGCGCCGGCGATCACCGCCAGCGCCGCGGCCGCGGCGGCCTCGAGACCGGCATCGTCCTCCACCCCGTCGGCGGCAGCCGATGGCGGCGCCGAGGTGTCCGCGTCGCGCGGCACCGCGGGGTCGCCGAGTGCGTCCGCAAGCCGGTCGCGCTCGCCGCGCAGGCGCGCGATCTGGTCGGTGCCGTCCTCCACGGCGGCTTCGACGATGCGCAGCTGCTCGGTGAGGCGCTGCAGCTCGAGATCGCGCTGATGCAGGGCCTCGCTGCGCTGGTTGAGCTCGAGCATGTAGAGACCGACGGCCTGGGAGTGACGCTGCGCCGCATCCGCCTGCTGGCGCTCGACCTCGTCGAGGCGCGCCTGCAGGCGCGCCACCTCGTCCTTGTAGTGCTCGGCCTCCTCGGCGCTGCGCAGCCGGCGCTGCAGGTCGGCGCGCTCGCTCTGCAGCGCATCGCGAATGGCCGCCAGCGATGCCAACTGCGCCTGCAGCTCGTCGCGCTCGCGTTCGGCTGACACCAGCCGCTCCTCGAGCGCCTGGCCGCGCGCGTCGGCGGCGCGTCGCTCGCGTTCGTGCGCCGCCGCCGCCTCGCGTGCGGCCGCCAGCTCGGCGCCGAGCATCTCGCGCGCGCGGACCGCCTCGTCGCGCTCGACGGCCAGCCCGGCGAACCGGCCCTCGTCGTCGAGCAACTGCTGCTGGAGCTCGAGCGCCTGCTCCTGCAGGCGCGCCTGTCGCTCGCGCGCGAGCTCCGCGGCGCGCTCGGCGGCGGCGAGCCGTTCGGCGAGCGCGTGCCCGTCGGCCGCCGCCTCGGCGGTCGCCAGCCGTTCGGCGAGCGCCGCGAGCTCGCTGCGCAGCTCGCGCTCGGTCTGCTGCGCGGCAAGGATGCCGGCCTCGAGGCGATCGGCCCGCTCGCGGGTCTCGTCACCGTCGCGCTCGAGCAGCTGCGCCGCGTCGCGCACCCGCTCGAGCTCGGCAGCGAGCTCCGCCCGGGCGGCCTCGGCCGCCGTGCAGCGCGGCAGCAGCGCCGCCGGATCATCACCCAGCGCCGCCAGCTGCGCGCGCGCGGCATCGCGCTCGGCCGCGGCGTTGCCGGCGGCGTGCAGCGCGCGCTCGCGGGCGGCGAGCTGGTCGCGCAGCACGCCGATCTCGGCGACCGCTTCATCGAGCGCCGCCGCCGCATCGCGCCGCTCGGCGCGCTGCTCCGCCGTCCGCGTCGCCAGCATCTCCCGCGTCGCGGCGTGGTCCTGCGCCTCGCGCGTCGCCGCCGCCAGCGCCTCGTCGCGCTCGCCGCTCAGGATCGCCAGGCGCGCGGCGCCGTCGGTCAGCTCCGCCGCGAGTGCTTCCTGCGCCGCGGCGAGCTCGGCGAGCCGTGCCGCGAGGCCGTCGCGCTCCGACGCGAGCGCGTCGAGGCGGGCCGCCGCGGTTGCGCCCGCATCGAGCGCCTCGCGCAGCGCCACTTCGCGGGCCGCCAGCGTCTCGCGCAACTGGCCGAGCGCGCGCGCGCTCGCCGCCTCGCGCTCGGCCAGCGCCGCCTGCGCCCGTGCCTCGGCCGCGCGCGCCGCCTCGGCGCGCTGGTCGGCCGCGGCGGCCGCGTCGGCGAGCGCGAGGCCGCGCGCCTCGCTCTCGCTGAGCCGGCCGCCGAGCTGGGTGCAGCGATCCATCAGCGTGCGCGCGTCGGCGGCGAGTCCCTCGATGCGCGCGGTGGCGGCGGCGAGCGCCTGCTCGGCGGTCACCGCCCGGACCGCGGCAGCATCGGTCGCCTGCCGCGCGCCGTCGACGGCACCCCGCAGTGCATCCCGTTCGCCGAGCGCCGCGTCGCGCGCCGCCACTGCCGCTTCCACCCGCAGGCCGGCGTCGGCACAGCGCACGAGCAGCGCCTCGGCATGCCGCCAGAGCATCTCGCGCTCGCGGCGCAGCGCAGCACACGCGGTGCGCACCGCGCGACATTCCGCAACCGCGTGCGCAAGGTCGGCTTCCAGCCGCGCGCGCTCCGCGCCTTGCGCCCGGCACTGCACCCGCAGCTGTTCCGCCTCGGCATGGAGTTGCGCCAGCGTCGCGTCGGCGGCGCGCCGGGTGGTCTCGGCCGCGGCGAGCGCCTCCCCCTGCGCGAGACGCGCCGCGGCGTTCGCGCTGCCGGCCAGCGCGGCGCCGCGCGCACGCTCGGCAGCGGCAGCGCACTCGCGGGCATGCGCGGCGCGGGCGTGCGCCGCCGCCGACTCGGCCGCGGCCTCGGCGGCCTGCGCCGCGGCCAGCGCGGTTTCGAGGGCGGCGAGTGCCTCACCCTGCCGGGCGCACTCGGCTTCCAGCGTGCGGATGCGGAATTCGCTTGCGGCGAGGATCGTCAGCGCCTCGGCGGCGCGCTGCGCCGCCGCATCACGCTCGGCCGCCAGCGTCGCGGCGTGCTCCGCCGCCTGCGCCGCGCCGCGCAGGTAGCCTTCCATCGCCAGGCGCGCCGCCTGCGCGTCGGCGCGTTCGGCACGCAGCGCGTCACGCAACCTCGCGAGCTCCCCGGAGACGTCGCCGGGCCCGGCCGGCGACGGCGGTTCGGCCGTGGACGGTAGCGCCACGACCTCCGCGGCGGCCGTCGGACGCTCGTCGGTCACCGGGGTGCCCCGACACATGGGGCAGAGCTGCAATCAGCAACGCACGTCATCGGGGCACGATTCCGTCGGAGCGCGAAGCAACGCATGTGCCGGAACCCCCGCGCTGCGCTCCCGTCAGGCCTGCACAAGCGCACGGCATCTTCTGTGAGCTCGGTGAGCGTCAGGCGGTGATGCACAGCGTCCAGTTCTCGACGGCACGGACGCGATGCGGCACCGCGAACCGCGCAGACGCCGCCGCGCCCGGCATGCGAAGCGGCAGCCGCGTGCCGCCCGGCGCCACGCTTGTTGACCGTCCGGAGACTGCTACGCTAGGAGGGTTCCTTTTGACGATACGATGCCACCGCCGCCGCCCATGCGGGTGGCGCATCGCGTGGCCGGACGGGGTCGGTCCCGATCCCAGCACACACAGGAACCAAGGAGAGGCCGATGAGCGCGACGCAGCCGCGGATGACGACCGAGCAGGAATCGAGACAGCTCGCCGAGGAATCACGCGAGCAGGAATGGGCGGGACGCGGATTTCTGCGTGAGCTGTTCCTCGGCGAGTTCAGCCTCGACCTCGTGCACCCCTTTCCGCGAGTCGAGCAGGACCGCCCCGAGTTCACGAAGTTCTACAACGAGATGCGCGAGTTCCTGCGCACCAAGGTCGACTCGGTGGCGATCGACGAAACCGGAGAATACCCGGAGGCGGTGGTCGACGGCCTGCGCAAGCTCGGCGCCTTCGGCATGAAGATCCCGACCGAGTATGGCGGCCTCGGCTTCTCGGTGACCGAGTACTGCCGCGTCATGGAAATGGTCGGCAGCTATGACGGCAACATCACCGCCCTGCTGTCGGCGCACCAGTCCATCGGCGTACCGCAGCCGCTCAAGCTGTTCGGCACCCCGGAGCAGAAGAAGCAGTACCTGCCGCGCTGCGCCGCCGGCGCGATCTCGGCATTCGCGCTCACCGAGCCGCACGTCGGCTCCGACCCCGCCAGCCTGTCGACGACGGCCGAGGCGCAAGGCGACTTCTATGTGCTCAACGGCGAGAAGCTCTGGTGCACGAACAGCACGCTCGCCGAGCTGCTGGTGGTGATGGCGCGCGATCCGAAGACCAAGAAGATCAGCGCGTTCATCGTCGAGACCAACTGGCCGGGCGTGAAGATCGAGTACCGCTGCCGCTTCATGGGCCTCAAGGCGCTCGCCAACGGCGTCGTCAGCTTCAAGGACGTGCGCGTGCCGAAGGAGAACCTGGTCGGCGAGGAGGGCAAGGGCCTCAAGATCGCGCTGATCACGCTCAACACCGGCCGCCTCACGCTGCCCGCCGCGTGCGCCGGCATCGCCAAGCAGTGCCTCGAGATCGTGCGCGGCTGGTCGAACGCCCGCAACCAGTGGGGCCTGCCGATCTGGAAGCACGAGGCGGTCGGGCACCGCATCGCCGACATGGCGGCGACGACGTTCGCCATGGACGCGATCGCCAAGATCGCCAGTGCCATGGCCGACCGTGGCGGCTACGACATCCGTCTCGAGGCCGCCGCCGCGAAGGAATGGAACACGGTGCGTGCCTGGGAGATCGTCGACCGCACGCTGCAGATCCGCGGCGGCCGCGGCTACGAGACCGAGAAGTCGCTGAAGGGCCGCGGCGAGGCGCCGATCCCGGTCGAACGCGTGATGCGCGACTGCCGCATCAACCTGATCTTCGAGGGCTCGAGCGAGGTCATGCACCTGTTCATGGCACGCGAGGCGGTCGACAAGCACCTGCAGGTCGCCGGCGCGATGATCGACCCGAAGGCGACGGTGGCGACCAAGCTCGCCGCGATGCCGAAGATCCTCGGCTACTACGCGACCTGGTATCCGCCGCTGTGGTTCCGCGGCCTGACGACGTGGAGCAAGTACAGCGACTTCGGCCCGCTCGCCACGCACCTGCGCTTCGTCGAGCGCAGCGCCCGCAAGCTCGCCCGCTCGAGCTTCCACGGCATGGCGCTCTACCAGGCGAAGATGGAGCGCAAGCAGGGCTTCCTGTTCCGCTGCGTCGACGTCGTCATGGAGCTCTTCGCGATGTCGTGCGCGGTCTCCTACGCGCGCAGCCTGCGCGATGGCGGCGGCCCGGAAGGCCGGCAGGCGGTCGAGCTCGCCGATCTCTTCTGCCGCCAGGCGCGGCGCCGCGTCGCGGCGTCGTTCAAGGCGCTGTGGAGCAACGACGACGCGAAGCTGAACGGCATCGCCGCCCAGGTGATGAAGGGCGAGGACGAGTGGCTGCTCGACGGCCGCCTGCCGTTCGGCTGGAAGCCCGAAGACTTCAAGACGACCTTCATCACGGCGCAGGATCGGCCGGAGAAGGTCGCCGCCGCCTCCTGATACCCCCGCGCGGGCGGCGGGGCTTTCCCTGCCCTGCCGCCCGTCGCCACTCCCCCGCCTTCCCACCAGCCGCCCGTATCCCGAGGGTTCCATGGCGCGCATCGACGACCTGCGACGCGAATACGACGACTTCCGTGCACGCGGCCTGGCGCTCGACATGACGCGCGGCAAGCCGTGCCCCGAGCAGCTCGACCTCTCGCGCGGCCTGCTCGACGTCCTCGGCGGCGAGGTGCAGGCGGCCGACGGCACCGACTGCCGCAACTACGGCGGGCTCGAGGGCCTGCCCGAGGCGCGTGCCCTGTTCGGCGAGCTGCTCGGCGTGCCCGCGGCGCAGGTGCTCGTCGGCGGCAACTCGAGCCTCGCGCTCATGCACGACGCGATCGTCCAGGCGCTGCTCATCGGCACCACCGACGGTGGCCCGTGGCGCGACGGCGCGGTGAAGTTCCTCTGTCCGAGCCCGGGCTACGATCGCCACTTCTCGATCTGCCAGCGCTACGGCATCGACATGGTGCCGATCCCGATGGGGCCCGACGGGCCGGACATCGACTGGGTCGAGCGCCTCGTGCACGCCGATCGCGCGATCAAGGGCATGTGGTGCGTGCCGCGCTACAGCAACCCGACCGGCGTCGTCTACTCGCCCGACGTCGTGCGCCGCCTGGCGGAGATGCGCACCGCGGCACCGGACTTCCGCATCATGTGGGACGACGCGTACGCGGTGCACCACCTGGTCGACGATCCGCCGCCGCTCGCCGACCTGCTCGCCGCCTGCGCCGCCGCGGGCCATCCGGATCGCGCGCTGGTGTTCACGTCGACCTCGAAGATCAGCTTCGCCGGCGCCGGCGTCGGCGCGGTCGCCGCCAGCCCGGCGAACATCCGCCACCTCCTCGCCGGCTGGTTCGTTCAGACGATCGGGTACGACAAGCTCAACCAGCTGCGCCACGTGCGTTTCTTCCGCGACGCGGCCGGGATCGCGGCCCACATGCGCAAGCACGCGGCGATCCTCAAGCCGAAGTTCGACGCGGTGATCGACATCCTCAATGCGCGGCTCGGCGGCAAGGGGATCGCCAGCTGGAGCGAACCCAAGGGCGGCTACTTCATCAGCCTCGATACGCCCGACGGCTGTGCGGCGCGCGTCGTCGCGCTCGCCGACGCCGCCGGCGTCAAGCTGACCAAGGCCGGCGCGACGTTCCCGTACGGCACGGATCCGCACGACCGCAACATCCGCCTCGCGCCGAGCTTCCCCGGCCCCGACCAGATTCGCGCCGCGATGGAGCTCGTCGCCATCTGCGTCGAGCTGGCCGCGCTCGAGAAGCGCTGATCTGTCGCACGTCGTCAACGCGAAGGCGCGAAGACGCGGAGCATCGCTTCGCGTCTTCGCGCCTTCGCGTTGAATCCGTTCACACGTTCAGCGCCCGGCCCCAGGCGGCGAGCGTCGCCTCGCCGATCATCTCCGACAGCGTCGGGTGCGGCAGGACCGTGCGCATCAGCTCGGCCTCGGTTGCTTCCAGCGTCCTGGCGATTGCGAAGCCCTGGATGAGCTCGGTCGCCTCGGCGCCGACCAGATGCGCGCCGAGCAGCTCGCCGGTCGCGGCATCGAAGATCGTCTTCACCAGCCCCTCGGGCGCGCCGAGTGCGATCGCCTTGCCGTTCGCCTGGTACGGGAAGCGGCCGACGCGCAGCTCGCGGCCGGTGGCGCGCGCCGCCGCCTCGGTGAGGCCGACGCTGGCAACCTGCGGCCGGCAGTACGTGCAGGCGGGGATGTTGTGCATGTCGAGCGGCTGCGCGTCGGGCACCCCGGCGATGCGCTCGACGCAGATCACCCCCTCGTGACTCGCCTTGTGCGCGAGCCACGGCGGGCCGACGACGTCGCCGATCGCGTACAGCCCCGGCTCGCCGGTCGCGAGCCACTCGTCGACGACGATATGCCCCTTCTCGACGCGCACCCGCGTCCCCTCGAGCCCGAGCTGCTCGACGTTGCCGGTGATGCCGACGGCGAGGATGACGTGGTCGACGGTGGTTGGCGACACCGATCCGCCGCCGAGATCGACGATCGCGGTGAGCCCGTCGCGCTCGCGCTGCACGGACTGCACGGTCGCGCCGGTGTGGATGCGGATGCCGCGGCGCTCGAAGCTCTTGCGCGCCACTGCGGCGATCTCCTCGTCCTCGGCCGGCAGGATCTGTCCGAGTGCCTCGACGACCGTCACCTCGGCGCCCATGTCACGATAGAAGCTCGCGAACTCGATGCCGATCGCGCCGGCACCGATGACCAGCAGCCGCTCCGGCACGTGGCGCGGCACGAGCGCCTCCTTGTAGGTCCAGATCCGGTCGCCGTCGGGCTCGATGCCCGGCAGCGCCCTGGGGCGCGCGCCGGTGGCGAGAATCACGTGCGGCGCCGCGATCGCCAGCGCCGTCTCGCCGCGCTCGACGCGCACCTGCCCCGGTGCGGCGAGGCGCGCGCGGCCGTCGACGACGCGGACCCCGTGCTTCTTCATCAGGTGCGCGACGCCGCTCGAGAGCCGTTTGGCGACCGCCCGCGAGCGGGCGACGATCTTCTCGATGTCGAAGCGCACGTCCCGGGCCGCAAACCCGTGCTCGTCGAGATGCGCCAGAATGTGGCTCACCTCCGCCGTCTGCAGGAGCGCCTTGGTGGGAATGCAGCCCCAGTTCAGGCAGATGCCGCCGAGCTGGTCGCGCTCGACCAGCACCGTGTCGAGCCCGAGCTGCCGGGCCCGGATTGCCGCCACGTAGCCGCCCGGGCCACCACCGATGATCACCAGATCTGCACGCTGCTCAGCCATGCCGGCCAGCTTACCAGACCGGTGGCCGCGATCCTTACGCGGCGACGCGCATTGTCCGACGCGCGCCGCCGCTGCTAGGGTGTCCGACCGTGACGGCTCGCCCCCGGGCGCGGCGACTGCCGCCGGCCGACCGCAAGCAGCAGCTGCTCGCCTGTGCGATCCGCGCCTTTGCCGAACGCGGGATCGAACGCGCCTGCCACGCCGATGTGGCGCGCCTCGCCGCCGTCTCGCCGCCGACGGTCTTCAGCTACTTCCGTACGCGCACCGACCTCGTCGACGGCGTGCTGCTGGCGGTCGCCGCCTACTATGATCGGATGGCCGACCGGTTCCACGGCGACGATCGTCCGGCGCCCCAGGCCCTCCTCGAGCACGCCGTCGCCTTCGCCACCTCGATGGAAAGCGATCCGGACCACGCGCGCGTCCTGCTCGAATGGAGCACCGCGATCCGCAGCGCCGCCTGGCCGCGCTTCCTGCATTTCCAGCGCGGCATCCTCGAGCGCTGCGAGCGCACCATCCGGCGCGGACAGTTCGACGGCACGATCAACCGCGAAATCGAGCCCGACACCGCGGCGCTGATGATCATCAGCGGCAGCTGGATGGTGATCCAGATGCGTTTCATGCACTGGCCCGCCGAGCGCGTGCATCGCTTCATGCTCGCGCAGCTGCGCGGCGCGCTCGGCGCCGAGGCAATCGCCCGCGCGCTCGGGTAAGCAGGGCGCACGGCGCGTCCGGGATGCAGGGGGCGGAGGACACGGGGGTACCGAGTCGTGCCCTCCCCCCCTGCCCTATGCGCTACGCCCCCTGCGCCTGACGCACGTCCACCGCGTGCGGTGACCGCTCACTTCGGCAGCGCCGCAGGTGGGATCGCGTTGGTCACCGGGCCGGTGAGCGCATGCATGAACGCGACGAGGTCGCGCTTGTCCTGCGCCGAGAGATTGAGCGGCTGCATGAGCGGCGAGAGGTTCGGGTTCTTGTTGCCGCCGCGGTCGTAGAGCTCCATGACCTCTTCGAGCGTGTTCTCGCTGCCGTCGTGCATGTACGGCGCGTTGAGCACGACGTTGCGCAGCGTCGGCGTCTTGAACGCGCCGCGATCGGCATCGTTCTTCGTCACGTCCCAGCGCCCGAGATCGGGCGTCGGCTTCTCCATGCCGACACCGAGGTTGTGGTACTTCTCGTCGGTGAAGTACGGCGGCGCGTGACAGAGGATGCAGCGGCCGCGGCTGAGGAAGATCGTCATGCCGCGCACCTGCTCCTCGCTCATCGCGCCCTTGTCGCCGGCGATGTAGCGGTCGTACGGACTGTCGCCGCTGACCACCGTGCGCTCGTACGCCCCGATCGCCTGCGCGATGCGCACGATGTTGATCGTGTCGTCGCCGAACGCCTTCTGGAACAGCGGCCGGTAGCCGGGCACGTCGCGCACGCGCTCGACGACCTCGTCGTGCGATCCCATCGCCATCTCGACCGGGTTGGTCAGCGGCCCGTGCGCCTGCTCCTCGAGATCCTTGGCGCGGCCGTCCCAGAACTGCGCCTGCGAGAACAGCCGGTTGATCACCGTCGGGCTGTTGCGCGCACCGAGCTGGAATCCGACGCCCGGCGACGTGCGCTCGGGATCGGCAAAGCCGTGATACGGATTGTGACAGCTCGCACACGAGATCGAGCCGTCCTTCGACAGGCGCGCATCGAAGTAGAGCAGCTTGCCGAGCTCGACCTTCTCCTCGCTCATCGGGTTGTCGGCGGGGATGTATGCGTCCTTGGCCTTGAGCCCGAGCGGCAGCTCGAGCGACCAGTTCCCCGACGTCACCACCTCGGCGGCCGGGGCGGCGGCCGCCGGCGCAGCCGTTGCCGCTGGCGCCGTAGCAGCGGCCGGGGCAGTCGCCGCGGCCGGTGCACTCGCCTGCGCGACCGCCAGTTGCGGAAATGCCACCACGAGCAGCGACGCGATCTGCCTCAGACTCCACATAGTCACCTCCTGCGGCGGGTTTATCCGGCCGTGCTGGTGGTCGGCAACCGACCCGCCGCGGCGCCCTCGTTGACAGCGCGCGCCGGGCGATATTACCTGCGCAAGCGGTGCGCGTCTGGCTGCATTAGGACATCGAATACGAACACGGAACATTACTCACGCCGGAACTCCTTGTCGCAGCTTGCGTTTTCGCACCTGACGTGGTGCATCGAAGCGCGCGTCGCACCGATGTCTCATCGGGGCACCGCGGGGCGCTTCGGCAAGGGTATGGCAGCAGTGAACGGGTGAGTGGGAGGCGCGTTGATGGCATCACCAGCTCTGAGCGGCGGTTACGAGAGCGGCCTCGCCGCGACCCAGCGGAAGGATCGCTGGTGGGTGGAACCACTCTGGACCGGTCTCGGGTTCCTCGCCTTCGTGATCTACTCGAGCTGGGCGGCGTTCCAGGGTGAGCACTATTTCTTCAAGGGCTACCTGTCGCCATTCTATTCGCCCCTGCTGTTCACCGATCTCGCGCGCAGCGGCGCGGCACCGCTCGATCATGCCTGGTTCGGCGCATGGCCGGCGTGGCTGCGCAGCATCTGGCCGCCATTCCTGCCCACCTCGCCCGCCCTGCTCATCCTCGCCGCGCCGCTCTCGTTCCGTCTGACCTGCTACTACTACCGCAAGTTCTACTACCGGGCGTATTTCTTCACGCCGCCGGCGTGTGCGGTCGGCGCGCTGCCGCGCAGGAACTACCGCGGCGAGACCGGGCTGCTCATCTTCCAGAACCTGCACCGCTACGCGCTCTACATCGCGATCGCGTACATCTTCATCCTCGCCTACGACGCGTACCTCGCGTTCTGGCGCGACGGGCAGTTCGGCATCGGCGTCGGCACGCTCGTGCTGCTGATCAACCCGATCCTGCTCGGCGCCTACACGTTCGGCTGCCACTCGTTCCGCCATCTCGTCGGCGGCCAGCTCGACTGCTTCACCTGCGACAACGCGGCGCGCGCGCGGCACGGCGCCTGGCAGCGCGTCTCGTGGCTGAACGCCCGCCACATGCTGTTCGCCTGGCTGAGCCTCGTCTGGGTCGGATTCGCCGACCTCTACGTGCGCCTCGTTTCGATGGGCGTCATTCACGATCTGAGCACCTGGGGCTGACACGATGCCTGATCTCTCCGACATGCAGACCGCCGAACACGACGTCGTCGTGATCGGCGCGGGGGGCGCGGGACTGCGCGCCGCCATCGAGTGCGGCCTGCAGGGGCTGCGCACCGGCCTGGTGTGCAAGTCGCTGCTCGGCAAGGCGCACACCGTGATGGCCGAGGGCGGCTGCGCCGCGGCCCTCGGCAACGTCGCGCCGAAGGACAACTGGAAGATCCACTTCCGGGACACCATGCGCGGCGGCAAGTTCCTCAACAACTGGCGCATGGCCGAGCTGCACGCCAGGCATGCGCCCGATCGCGTCCGCGAGCTCGAGGAATGGGGCGCGGTGTTCGACCGTGCGCCGAACGGGCTGATCAGCCAGCGCAACTTCGGCGGGCATCGCTACCCGCGCCTCGCCCACGTCGGCGATCGCACCGGCCTCGAGATGATCCGCACGCTGCAGGACAAGCTGGTGCACACGCAGAACGTCGCGGTGCACATGGAGTGCACGGCGCTCGAGCTGCTGCTCGACGGCGGCGCCGTCGCCGGCGTGCTCTGCTACTGGCGCGAGACCGGCCGGCTGTTCCTGATCAAGACGAAGGCCGTCGTGCTCGCCACCGGCGGCGGCGGACGCGCCTGGCGCTTCACCTCGAACTCCTGGGAGTACACCGGCGACGGCTACGCGCTCGCCTACGGCGCCGGCGCCGAGCTGATCGACATGGAGTTCACGCAGTTCCATCCGACCGGCATGGTCTGGCCGCCGTCGGTGCGCGGCATCCTGGTCACCGAGGGCGTGCGCGGCGACGGCGGCGTGCTGAAGAACAAGGACGGCGAGCGGTTCATGTTCCGCTACATCCCGGAGAAGTTCGCCGCCGAGACCGCCGACACGATCGAGGAAGCCGATCGCTGGCTCGTCGATTCGGCGAAGAACCGCCGCCCGCCGGAGCTGCTGACCCGCGACGTCGTCGCCCGCGCGATCACGCGCGAGGTCGTCGAGGGCCGCGGCTCGCCGCACGGCGGCGTGTTCCTCGACATCGCCTCGCGCCGCGATCCCGACTTCATCCGCCGCAAGCTCCCGTCGATGTACCACCAGTTCAAGGAGCTCGCCGGCGTCGACATCACGGCCGAGCCGATGGAGGTCGGACCGACGCTGCACTACTTCATGGGTGGCATCCGCGTCGATCCCGACACGCAGATGGCGACCGTGCCCGGCGTGTTCGCCTGCGGCGAGTGTTCCGGCGGCATGCACGGCGCGAACCGGCTCGGCGGCAATTCGCTCTCCGACCTGCTCGTCTTCGGCCACCTCGCCGGCGTCGGCGCCGCCGACTACGTGCGCCGCATCGGAAGGACCCCGACGGTCGACCAGGCGCAGGTGCAGGCAGCGGTCCGACGCGCCACCGATCCGCTCAATCGCCCGGAGGGGATCAACCCGTACCTGGTCACCGAGCACCTGCAGAAGATCATGGACCGCTACGTCAACATCGTGCGCGAGCGCGCCGAGCTCGAGACCGCGCTCACCGAGCTCGAGACGCTCAAGGGCGAGATCGCCCAGGTCAAGGCGCCCGGTGCGGCGCAGTACAATCCCGGCTGGCACGAGGCCATCGCGCTCAGCTCGCTCGTCGTCACCGCCGAGGCGGTGACCCGCGCCGCGCTGATCCGCGAGGAAAGCCGCGGCGGCCACACGCGCGTCGACTTCCCCGGCGAGCGCGACGAGTGGGTGAAGGTCAATGTCGTGGCGCGGCGCGCCGCCGACGGCACCATGGAGGTGCGCAAGGAGACGCGTCCGGAGCCGCCGGCGGAACTGGCGGGGATCGCCTACGCGACGCTCGAGCAGCTCGAGGGCCCGGGCGCGGCATCGGAGAAGGGATCGTCATGAGCACTCGCACCTTCCGCGTCTGGCGCGGCGACCGAAACGGCGGCGACTTCACGACCTACGAGGTCGAGGTCGACGAGGGCATGGTCGTGCTCGACGTCGTCCATCGCATCCAGGCCCAGCACGCGCCCGACCTCGCCGTGCGCTGGAACTGCAAGGCCGGCAAGTGCGGTTCGTGCAGCTGCGAGATCAACGGCAAGCCGCGCCTGTCCTGCATGACGCGCATGGACACCCTGCCCGCCGAGGGCCCGGTGACCATCCAGCCGGTGAAGACCTTCCCGGTGATCAAGGATCTCGTTACCGACGTGTCCTGGAACTACCGCCAGAAGCGGCGCATCCCGCCGTTCCGCCCGCGGCCGCGTGATGCCGACGGCAACTACCGGATGCAGCAGGAGGACGTCGACCGCATCCAGGAGTTCCGCAAGTGCATCGAGTGCTACCTGTGCCAGGACGTCTGCCACGTCCTGCGCGACCAGGAGAAGCTCGACAAGTTCGTCGGCCCGCGCTTCATGATCTACCTCGCCAACCAGGAGATGCATCCGCTCGACAGCGCCGACCGCATCGAGGCGATCCGCAACGACTTCGGCTCCGGCTACTGCAACATCACCAAATGCTGCACCGAGGTGTGCCCGGAGCACATCAACATCACCGACAACGGCATCATCCCGCTCAAGGAGCGCGTCGTCGATCGCTTCTATGACCCGCTCGCCTGGCTCATCCGCGCCGTCCGCGGCGGTGAGACGAAGACGCCGGCGCCGGCGCTGAAGGTCGACTGACGGAACAAGCCGCGAAGCGCGAAGGGCGCGAAGCCCGGACGCGATGGGGACCGACCGGCTGGCCGTGCCGGTACTCCCCGCCTCCAGGCTTCGCGCCCTTCGCGCCTTCGCGGCATGAACTTCCCGGCACGCAGCAATCTGCGCACGTTCCGCATCCTCGTCCCCTGGAGGGGCTGGGCGCATGCGGTTCAACATCTCGCTCGTGGCAATCGGGCTCGCCGGCGTCCTCGCCGCTGTGCCCGCCGGCGCGCAGTGCCTCGGCGACTGCGACGACGACGGCGCCGTGGTGATCAACGAGCTGATCCTCGCGGTGAACATCGCCCTCGACCTCGCCCCGGCCGGGGAATGCCCCGGCTACGGCGACACGGCGTCGATCGACGAGATCATCACCGCGGTGAACCACGCCCTGTTCGGCTGCCCGACGGGCGAGCCGACGGGAACGCCGACGCCGAGTGAGCCGCCCGTCACCCCGACGCCCACCGACACGCCCGGGCCGCCGACCGACACGCCGACTCCGCCCGCCACGGCAACCATCACACGAACGCCCACGCAGACGCGCACCATCCCCTTCTTCCCGCCGCGCACCTCCACGCCGACGCGCACCCGCACGCCCTCGATCACGCCGACCGGCGTGCCCACCGGAACCGGCGCGGCGACGGTCACGCCGACCAACGGGGGCGATCCCACGCCTACCGGCACCTTCGTTGGCACGACGGCGGCAACCGGCACACCGACGGGAATGCCCACGGGCACCACCGCTGCCACGCTGACGCCGACGGCGACCCACACGCCCACCGAGACCCCGACCGGGACCCCAACCGGCACGGCCGCCGCCGAGGTGGCGAGCGACTGAGTGTCTACCGCGGATGGCGCGGATCGATCCGATTACGCGGACCCGGCTTTGCACAAAAACCGGCTTCCCGCATCGTCCCGCGTATGGCTTATGGCTTATGGCTTATGGCCAGAGGGGGCTCCGGGCCATATGCCATAAGCCATATGCGGTCCGCGGCATGAGGGAGCTCACGCCATTACCAGGGCTTTTTGTGCAAAGCTCGCGGAACCGACCGCAACCTGATGCTCATCCAATCGGCGGAATCCCGAAGTCGCGCAATCCGCGGTAAAGACCTCACCTCGAGCCCGCACCTGCCGCCGGCTGCTGCTCCGGGGCGAGCTGCTCGGCGGCGGAGTCGCTCTCGCTGAGCGGCAGCGGGAAGACGTCCTCGCCGGTGATGAGCCGCGTGCCGCGATTCTTCGTGAGATAGCTGTACGCCCACTGGAAGAGGACGAGCACCCGGTTCTCGAAGCCGACCAGATACATGAGGTGGACGAAGAGCCAGGTCAGCCAGGCGAACAGCCCGCCGAAACGCAGTCCGGCGATGTCGGCGACGGCCTGCGAGCGCCCGATCGTCGCCATGCTCCCCTTGTCGCGATAGCGGAACGGCGGCGGCGGCGGTTTCTCGCTCGCCCGCGCCCGGATCACCTTGCCGACGTAGTCGCCCTGCGCCATCGCCACCGGCGCCACGCCGGGCAGCGGCTTGCCGTCCTGCTCGGCCTTCGCCATGTCGCCGATCGCAAAAATTTCGGGATGGCCGGGGATGGTGAGATCGGGCCCGACCTGAACGCGCCCGGCCCGATCGAGCGGCGCCCCCGTCGCCCGCGCGATCATCGCCGCGAGCGGTGAGGCCTGCACGCCCGCCGCCCAGAGGATCGTGCGCGCCGGCAGCCATTCCTCGTGATCGCCGCTGCGCAGGCGCACGCCGTGCTGCTCGACACCCGACACCATCGTGCGCAGGCGGACGGTGACGCCGAGCGCCTCGAGGACGCGCTGCGCCTTCATTGACAGGGCCGGATCGTACGTGGGCAGCACGCGGTCGGTGCCTTCGATCAGGATGATCTCGGCATCCGACGGCCGGATGCTGCGGAAGTCGTGCCGCAGCGTGTCATTGGCGATTTCGCTCAGCGCGCCCGCGAGCTCGACGCCGGTCGGCCCGGCGCCGACGACGATGAAGCGCAGCCAGGCGTCGTGCCGCGCGCGATCGGGCTCGCGTTCCGCGGTCTCGAACGCGAGCAGGACGCGGCGGCGTACCTCGGTCGCATCCTCGATGGTCTTCAACCCGGGCGCGCACGGTTCCCACTCGGGATGCCCGAAGTAGTGATGGCTCGCGCCGGCGGCGAGCACGAGGATGTCGTACTCGACGAGGCCATCGCGCAGCACGAGGCGGCGCTGCTCGACATCGATGTCGATCACCTCGCCGAGCAGCACGCGCGTGTTGCGCTGCTTGCGCAGCACGTAGCGCAGCGGCGACGCGATGTCCCCCGGCGACAGCCCGCCGGTCGCAACCTGGTAGAGCAGCGGCTGGAAGAGGTGGAAGTTGCGGCGGTCGACGACGGTGACCTCGACTGGCGCGCGGCGCAGGGCGCGCGCCGCATGCAGGCCGCCGAACCCACCGCCGACGATGACGACGCGGGTTGTCGGGAGCGTCATGTGCGGTAGTCTACACTGCCATGCCCGGCCCGCCAGCCGTGTGGCGCCGTGGCGGCGCGGCTGGCGTGGACGACGCGAGGAGTGGAGCGATGCGGATACTGGTGACGGGGGCGAGCGGTCTGATCGGCAGCGCGCTCGTGTCCGCGCTCGCCGGCGCCGGCCACGAGGTCGTGCGCCTGGTGCGCGGCGGCGGACGGCGGCGTGCCGGCACGGTGGTGTGGGATCCGGGGGCCGGCACGATCGATCACGCCGGGCTCGAGGGCAGCGATGCCGTGGTACACCTCGCCGGCGAGAACATCGCCGCCGGACGCTGGACGGCGGCCAGGAAGGCGCGCATCCGCGACAGCCGCGTCGAGGGCACCCGCCTGCTCGCCGAGGCACTCGCCGGGCTCGCCACCCCACCGCACACGTTCGTCGCCGCCTCGGCGATCGGCTACTACGGCCATCGCGGCCGCGACGAGGTGGACGAGGACAGTGCACCCGGCGCGGGCTTCCTCGCCGACGTCTGCCGCGAGTGGGAGGGCGCGACTGCGCCCGCCGTGCAGCGCGACATCCGCGTCGTGCACCTGCGCATTGGTGTCGTGCTCAGCGCCGACGGCGGCGCGCTGGCAACGATGCTGCCGCCGTTCCGCCTCGGCCTCGGCGGACCGGTCGGCAGCGGCAATCAGTACATGAGCTGGATCGCGATCGACGATGTCGTCGCCGCCGTGCAGTTCGCGCTCACCACCACCGCGCTGGCGGGACCGGTCAACGCCGTCGCCCCGCAGCCGGTGCCGAACCGCGAGTTCGTACAGACGCTGGCGCGCGTCCTCGGCCGCCCGGCGCTCGTCCCCTTCCCCGCCTTCGCCGTGCGCACCCTGTTCGGCGAGATGGGCGAGGAGCTGCTCCTCAGCAGCACGCGCGTCATCCCGCACCGCCTGCAGGAAGCCGGCTTCACCTTCCGCTTTCCCGAGCTCGAACCGGCCCTGCGCCACCTGCTCGGGAACTAGCGCTCGCCGCCGAGGCGACGGCGATCACAACCGGTGGAGGGTCGCGCTCCCGCGCGGCCGTGGAGACGCCGCCTCATGCGGAGGCAACGCCGCCCCTGGAGCGCGGGCGTCCCCGCCCGCATGAACATCGCCCGCGAGCAATACGCCTCCGGGAGCACGGGCGGCCCGCCCGCCTGCAGCGCGCGTGGGGCGGGCGAGCCGCCCGCGCTCCCGGACGCGTCCCGCTCGCGAGCAGTCGCGTCGCGCGCTTCGCTCGCGGGCGCGCTGCATGCGGGCGGGGACGCCCGCGGTCCGCTGTCAGGGCCGCTGCAGCTCGGCAAACCGCCGGCGCGCGGCGGCGAGCTGCTGCAGATCGTACTGGTCGAAGCGCCGCACGCGCCCGTCGGCATCGAGCTCGCCGACGAAGAGGCTCGGCGCGTCGAACGTCCCGCCCTCGTGCGTGCCGACCCAGGACGTGCGGGCGAAGTACCCGTTGGACGCGAGGCGGATGTCGTCGAGCCGCAGGCGGACATCGGGGGCGAGCGCGACGAGGGCACGCAGTGCATCCACGTACGGAACCGGTCCGTGCGACGATTCCCACCCGAGCGGGCGGTGATCGTGCGCGATGACGTCGTCGGCCAGCCGCGCCGTGAGCGCCGGCCAGTCGCGCTGCGCAAGGGCGTCCTGGAAGGCGCGCATCGCCACACCGACGACGGGCAGACCCGCGGCCTCGCCGGCGAGATAGCGCGCGTCGAGCGCCGCGTACGCGGCATCGAGATCGGCCGGGTCGAACAGCTCCATGGCTGTGCGCTGTCCCTCCGCATCGACCTCGAACACGACCAGGAATTCCAGCTCGCTCGGCCCGATCGAGCGGTCCGTGCCCGTGAATGACGTGCGCATCAGCGCCAGGCGCTCGCCGCGCGTCGCCACCGTCCACCCCGTCATGTGCGCTTCGGTCATCGACGCGATCTGGCGCAGAAACGCGAGGTACCCCTCGCGATCGAGGTCGAGACTGACCACCGGCCGATGATCGCGCAGGCGAAAGTCCGCCGCGAGCAACGCGTCGATCGCCGACCAGTCGCGCGCTGCCAGTGCGGCCCGCTGGCGCTCGAGCGTCGCGGTCGCCGCGTTCGCCAGTCCGTCCGGCAGCGGCGCCGCACCGAGTACCGGCGGCGCGCCGCCGCGATTCGCCAGCGCCCCCGACCCGGAATCCGTCAGCTCCGCGAAGCGCGCCAGCGCATGCTCGGCATCGGCCGCCGCGAACTGCTCGTCGCGCATCACCAGGCCGTCGGCATCGAACACCAGCAGAAGCAGGAAGTCCGTCTCGAACTGGCCGCCGTCGCGCGTCAGGCCGGTGTTGCGCCGTTGCACGAGCAGCGCGTCGGGCTCGAGACGGAGCACGTCCGTCGTCGCCGTGCCGACCTCGCGCGTCTCGTCGAGCAGCGATCGGAAGCCCGCCTGCAGCTGGCGCGCGCTGCGCGCCGGCGGGAAGCCGGCGCGCCGATGATCGACGAACTGCACGTCGGGCGCCAGCACACCGGCCATGCGCTCGACGTCCGCCGGCCCGAGCCGCGCCGCGACACTGTCGAAGATGCGCGCCGCGCGCCGGCGCCCGGCGCCGGCCGGCAGCAGCTCGGCGTGACGGGCGTAAAGGCGCGCAATGGCCTCGCCGAGGTGCTCGGCGGCGAACAGCTCGACACGGCGGCGACGGCCTTGGTCATCGACCTCCCAGAGCGCGAGATCGCTGTAGTGTACGGGCCCGGTCGACGGCACCACGTCATCGACCACGGTGTCGAGCGACCAGAGCGTCCGGCCGAGCGCGAGCGCGTCCCCGAGCGTTCCCATCATCTCGAAGGCGTAGCCCGGCGCGCGCGAGCCGAACAGCAGGCGTGCGGTTTCCTCCACGCCGTCGTAGCCGTAGCTCGAGCCGGTCAGGTGCTGCAGCACCTCGACGTCGGGCGTGAACAGCGCCATCAGGGCGGCGAGGTCGCGCGCGGCGAATGCCGCCGCGAAAGCCGCGGTGCTCGCCGTCGCACGGTTGTCGCGCACCATCCGCCGCCACGTCCCGGTGCCCGGTACCGCCGCGCCGGGACGTGACCGGCTCCCGGCGGTACCGGCCGCGCGCATGCGGTCCACCAGCAGCGTCGCCCCTTTGGCCTCCCAGATGTCGGCGGCGCGCGCCTGCTCGGCGCTGGCCTCGGCGTGCCGCCCGGCCGCTTCGTACGCCACGGCGAGGGCCGTGCGTGCGTCGGCATGGTCGAGCAGGGCATCGGTTTCCACGGCGATCTCCACGGCCACGCGAGCGAAGCCGATCGCCGCCTCGTGCGCACCGCGCCGCGCCAACGCTTCGGCGCGCACGCATCGCCAGGCGATCGCGGCCTTGATGTCGTCGCCGGCGAGCGCCTCGGCCGCGCGGCTGACCGCGTCGGCCTCGTCGGCACGGTCGAGGCCGAGCAGGGCACGGCCGAGCAGCGCCGCCGCCTGGGCGGCATCGGCGCCGAGGCCGGCGGCGCGCAGCCCGTCGTACGCCCCGCGCAGGCGTTGTTCCGCGTCCACCGCATTGCCTTCCAGCAGCGCGATCAGGCCGGCGGCGACGTCGGCCTCCAGCACACGATGCGCGAGGCCGAGCTCCTCGACCATGCCGCGCGACGAGGCGATCATGCGGCGGGCCGCGTCGGTCCGTCCGCGCAACGCCTCGAGCACGGCCTGACAACGCAGCGCGACCGCCTCGACCGCGGGAGCACCCTGCGTGATGCGCAGCACGCGCACGACATCGAGACAGCGCCCGCTGGCACGCGCCACCGGGCTCGGTCCCCAGAGCGCCGCGACCGGTGCGCCGGCGAGCACGGCGTTGGCCCGACGGCGGTCCCCGGCACGGCGCGCCGCGGCGAGCGCGCGGTCGAGCGCGGCCTCGCACGCCCCGACCTTGCCCAACGCGGCGAGCGCCTGGGCATGCACGGCATGCGCCTTTGCTTCGCCCGCCGCATCCCCCGCTGCCGCCAGGCGCTCGGCGGCCGCCTCCACCGCATCCGCCGTCGCGCGCAGCGCCTGGGGTTCGGTGAGCACGGCACGCTGGGCGAGGAAGCACGTGAGCCACGCCGTCAGCCGCTCCGTGCCGGCGCTGGCGGTGCGCAGCGCCTCGATCGCGGCGCTGCCGGCCGTGATGTCCCCTGCCCCGAGCGCCGCTTCGCACCAGTCGAGCATCAGTTCGGCGCGCCGCGGATCGGCGGCGTCGCTGCGCCGCACCGCGCGGCCGAGCAGGTTCGCGGCGCGCGACAAATCGTCACGCGCCAGCGCCCGTCGCCCGGCCGCGGCGAGACACTGCGCCGCGCGCGCGCCGACCGCCCCGGCGCGCGCATCGGGTGGACCGAGCTCGGTGAGCAGCTGGTGTGCCTGCTCGAGGTGCCAGCCGAGCGTCTCGTCGCGCTCGGCCGCCTCGCCGACGCGCGTCTCCAGCCACGCCGCGAATCGCTCGTGCAGCTCGGCGCGGGTGTCCTTCAGCAGCCGCCGGTAAGCCGCGTCGCGGATGAGCGCGTGATGAAAGCGCAGCGCCGGCTCGCCGAGCAACGAGCCGGGATCCGGCTCGATGAGCTCGCTGCGGCGCAGCGATTCGAGGCGGGCGGCGATGTCGCCGGCGAGCTCCGGCGGCAGCAGATGCGCGACGGCGCCGCGCGAGAACAGGCGGCCGACGATCGCGGCGCGCTCGAGGACCGCCCGATCCTCGGGACGCAGCCGGTCGATACGCGCCGCGAGCAGCGCGTGGATCGTCGGCGGCACCTCGAGCTCGGCGAGGTCCACGACCGCCACCCAGCGCTCCCCATCGCGGCGCAGCACCTGATCGTCGACCAGCATGCGGACGAGCTCGCCGACGAACAGCGGGTTTCCCTCGCTGGTCGCGAGGACCCGCCCGGCAACCGCGGCGGGCAGCTCGTCCGCGCCGACGACGCTCGCGGCGAGCCGCGTCGCCGCGCCGGCGTCCAGTCCCGTGAGCGTCACGACCTCGCTGACCAGGCCGCCCGCCGTCGTCAGCGCCGCGCGCAGCTCGCGCAGCTCCGGCCGCGCCGAGCCGAGCACCACCAGCGGCACGCCCGCCCCCCACTGCACCAGGTGCTCGAGCAGCTCGAGCAGCAGCGGCTCGGCCCAGTGCAGGTCGTCTACCGCGAGCACCACCGGGCGGACCGCGGCGAGGCGGGCGAGCAGGCGCCGCACGACGAAGAACGTTTCCTCCGGCGCGCCGGGCGCGCCGCCGAGCAGTGCGACGATGCCCTCGGCGATGCGCGGCGTATCGGACTCGTCAGTCGGCAGCACCGCCGCCAACGCGGCGCGCAGCGCCGCCGGCTCGGCGCCCGCCGCGACGCCCAGCCCGGCGCGCAGCGCGTCGGTGAGCGGCGTCAACGTTCCGCCGCCGGCGGCGTCGCAATGGCCGGCGACGACCGTGGCCCGGTCGCCGAGGCGGCGCGTGAGCTCGGCGATCAGGCGCGTCTTGCCGAGCCCCGGCGAACCGAGGATCACCGCCAGGCGCGCCGCCGGGCCGGCGAGCGCCTGCTCGACGACCGCGTGCAGCCGCTGCAACTCGGCGGCGCGGCCGACGAACGGGGTCGTCTCGCGGCCGGCCGGCGGATCGAGGGAGACGACGCGATACGCCGACACCGCACCGGCGCGGCCGCGCAACGCCAGCGCGCCGAGCGGCACGAGCGAGATGCGATCGCCGACGAGCCGCCGGGTCGCCTCGCCGATCAACACGTCGCCGTCGTGCGCCAGGTGCTGCAGGCGTGCCGCGACGTTGACCGGGTCGCCGACGATGTCCGCCTGGTCGGCGCTCACCACCACCTCGCCGGTATTCACCGCGACGCGCAGACCGGCACCGAGCGTTCCGCCGGGCTGCGCGCGACACAGGTCGCGAAATGCCGCCTGCATCGCTGCCGCGGCGCGCACGGCGCGCAGCGCATCGTCTTCGGCGACGCGCGGGATGCCGAACGCCGCCATCAGGCCATCGCCGAGCAGCTTCACCACCCGGCCGTCGTGCACCGCGACCGCGCCGTGCAGCGCGCGGTAGTACTGCGCCATGACGCGGTGCGCCGATTCGGCATCGAGGCGCTCGTGCAGTGCGGTCGAGCCGATCAGGTCGGCGAACACGATCGTCACGACCTTGCGCACCCCGGGCTCGGTGAGCGCCGCTCCCGCGGCATGCAACGGCGCGCCACACGCATCGCAGAAGCGCGCCCCCTCCCGGTTGCCACGGCCACAGGCGGCGCAGGTCATGCGCGCTGTCTAGACCGCTGACGGCGTCGGGGAAAGCACGCGGTCTCCTGCCGGGTGGGAGTGATGCACCACGGAGGCACGGAGACACGGAGGCGCCGGCGGTGCGCAGCGCTGATCCGGAGCCGGCGTTGACAGATCGCAGGGCCCGCCGTATGCGCTCGGCGCTGCGCGGGATCCAATGGCGCTCAACGTTCTCCTGCTCGTCGTGGACTCCCTCCGCGCCCGATCGCTCGGGCCGAACGGGGCGGGGCCGCGGACGCCGTGGTTCGACCGGCTCGGCGAGCAGATGACCCAGTTTCGCCGCGCCTATGCGGCGGAATGCTGGACCCTGCCGTCGCACGTGAGCATGTTCACCGGGCTCCTGCCCTCCGCGCACGGCGCGCACTTCCAGCACATGGGCTACACCGGCAGCGCGCCGACCATCGCCGAGCTGCTCGCCGGACAGGGCTACCACACCGAGGTCGTGACGCGGAACTTCATGTTCGACGGCACCATGCCGGGCGTCACGCGCGGCTTCGAGGTGCGCACTCAGCCGCTGGCGACGCTGCGGCCGGTGCATCCGTTCAACTGGATCCTCGCCCTCAGCAAGCCGCGCTCGCGCCGGCTGCTGCGCAGCACCGGCTTCTTCCACCCGCGCCACCGCGAGAGCCGCGAGTTCCTGCGCCGCTACTCGCGCGCGCTCCTGCCGGCTGACGCGCTCGCCCTCGAGCATCTCGCCGGTCGCATCCGGGCGCTGCGCGAGGGGCGCCGCCGGCGGCCGTTCTTCCTTTTCTGCAACCTGTACGACGTCCACTGGCCCTACCCGCCGACCCCGGACTCGGTGCTGGCGCCGTTCACCTCGGCGCGCGACTGGCTCGACAACCTGATGCTGCCGTTCGTCCTGCCGAAGATCGGCTCGCACGGCTACCTCCGCCCCGGCTTCCGCCTGTCGGCGCGCAGCCGCGACTTCCTCCTGCGCCGCTATCACCGGGCGATCGAGCTGATGGACGCGAAGCTGGCGGAGTTCTTTGCGGCGGTCGACCCGCTGCTCGGCGACGACACCCTCGTCATCGTCACCAGCGATCACGGCGAGGCGTTCGGCGAGCACGGCCTCTACCTGCACGACGGCTCGCTCTACGACATCCATCTCCACGTGCCGCTGTGGGTGCGCCATCCGGCCGGTCGCGCCGGTGCCGTCGACGACGTGGTGAGCACGCGCGACCTCTTCGGGCTGATGCGCGCCGCCGGACGGGGAGCGGCGATGCACGACACGATTCTCGATCCGGCGTATCGCGCCGCTCAACCGGTCGCGCTCGCCGAGCACTTCCACTATCCCCACGTGCCCGACATGCTGCCCCGCTATCGCCAGAACATCGCCGCGGCGATCGGGCGCACGGAGAAGGTGATCGCGCGCGCCGACGGGACGGTGCGCTACGATCTGCAGCGCGATCCCGACGAGCTGCGCCCGGAGCCGTGCGAGCGCGACGCCGCGCCGGCGGGTACCGATCTCGTCGCGCTGCGCGAGCGCGCCGCCGCCGCTTCGGTGTAGGGCGGTGCCCTGGTCCCGCGCCGGCGTGCGCGCGCGGTTGCGCGGCCGGGCCCGGGTGGGCATCGTGCGCCGATGCAGCCCTCGATCGGGATGCTCTCGGCGACGATGGCCGGCTGGCTCGTCGCCGCGGTGCTGGCCGGCGCGGCGATCGTGTCGGCGACGCATCGCGCCGGGATGACGGCGAGGCAGATCGCCGTCCTCCTGATCGGCTGCACGGCGGCGCTGCTGGTGGGCGCGAAGCTGCTCTACCTCGTCGAGTCGGCGTGGGCGGGGAGGCCGCCGGCGCTCTGGTCGGAGCAGGTGCGCCTGCCCGGCGGGATCCTCATGCTGCTGCTGATCGGCCCCCTCCTGCCGCGTGTCCGCGGCGGGTCGCCCTGGCGCACCGCCGACCTCGTCGCGCCGGCGCTCGGGCTGCTCATCCTGGCGACGCGCCTGGGCTGCTTCCTGCAGGGGTGTTGCTACGGCCGTCCCTCCGATCGGCCCTGGGCGCTGCCGTTCCCGCGCGGCTCGGACGCGCACGTCTGGCAGATCGCACACGGGATGTCGGACACCACGGCCGTGCACTCGCTGCCGGTGCAGCCGCTGCAGCTCTACTTCGCGCTCGCCGGGGCGCTGCTGTTCCTCGGCTTGACCGAGTACCAGGCGCGCCGGCGTTACGACGGCGAGGTCGCGCTGCTCTTCGCGATCGCGTACTTCGCGTCGACGGCCGGGCTCGAGCTCCTACGCGCCGAGCCGCACCCGCTGGCGTGGGAGTTCAACATGGTGGTCGGCGTGGTGGCAGCGGGGGTGTGGGGCGTTGTCGCGTTGCGCCGCCGTTCCGCGCTGCGCCGTGTCACGGCCTGATCGAACGCCGGGCGTTGCGGACAGCCCCGCTCCCGATTCCGACACCGATCACGACCCGGACGTCCAGGAGAACGTCCCGGTCTCACCGGTCTGCGTCTTCGTGAATGTCCCGTGCACGGCGAGCGCGTTGCCGCTGCCCTCGAACTGCGCGACCGTGGTGCCGTCCGCGGCGCGCAGCGTGCCGGAGGTGACGCCGTCGATCAGGGTGCCTTCCACGCTGGCGACCGTGACGTCGCCGAACCCGGTCAGCTCCACCGTGCCGGACAGCGCGCCGTCCTTGCCGACGACCAGCTGGGCCTTCCATCGCTCGGGCCTCACGGCCGCCCCCGGGCCGGCCGCGCTCTGCCACTGACCGGTCAGTTGCATCTGGGTGATCGCCTGGATCGCCGCGGCGCTCGCCAGGACGAGGGCGGCCAGGCCGGCCACGCGAACCGCCGCCGGCAGGGAGCGCCGCCGCAGCGCGACGGCCGAGATCGTCATGAGGAGCATGATCCCACACAGCAGCAGGGCCGAGCCGCCCGCCGGTGCCGGCACCGCGCACCCCGTCACAACGCTGCACTGGCTCTCGTGGAAGGTGCTGGTCTCGCAGCCGGCAGATGTGCAGCGGACCTCGCACTGGCCGAAGTCGCAGCCGGCGAACGGCAGACACAGCGGCGCCGTTTCCCTTCCCTCACAGCCGGAGCACACACAACATTCCGCGGCGGCCGGCGACGCCGGCGCCATCGCGGCCAGCGCACAGACGGCAAGCACCACCAACACCCGCTTCGCTGCAGCGATCGACATGCTTCCTCCGCACCGCTCCGTGGACTTCAGGCGCACGATTCTCGTCCGGCGCTTGTAGGGAAAAGCTTGCGCCAGCGCAACTTGGCGCCGTGCCGTGCGAGCGGCCCGCGCCCTGGGCGCTGGCAGGCGTGCCGCGTTCGGACCACGCCGCCACCCGGCGCGCGGGCCGCCCGCGCGCTCAGGCTACAGCAACCCTGCCCCTCTCCCCTCCCGGCGGGGAGAGAATCCCCAGAGATGGAGTGCGCTCCTCATTGCGAACATGGCGCGGCGACACGCCCTCTGGAGGGCGCTGGTCCCTCGGCTCCTGTTGAACGGGCAGCGCGCGTTCACGGATCGAGTACGAGTACGTGTACGGCTCCGTACTCGTACTCGTACTCGCATGCTCCCAGCGGGAGCGGCCCCTCCACCGATTGCGCACGACCGTGACGTCTCGCAGCAACGCGAAGCGTTCACTCGAGCAGCGCCGACGGCACGTCGACGAGCTTCGCGCGCAGGTACTCGCCGAGCGTCTTGGCCTGCGGGTCGCTGCGCAGCGACGCGGCGACGCCCTCGCCGAGCAGACCGCGGACCACGAAGTTGAGCGCCAGCAGGTTCGGCAGCTCGTAGCGCTCGACCACGAGGTCCCGCGCTTCGCTGATCAGCGCGCGGAAGCGTTCGACGGTGAGGTACTCCGCCAGCCACGCGTACGCCGCCGGCGAGCGCACCCAGACGCCGACGTTGGCATTGCCGCCCTTGTCGCCGGAGCGGGCGCCGCACAGCACGCCGAGCGCAACACGCCGCGTCGCCCCGCCGCTCACGTCCGGCAGCGCGACCGGGCGCGCGGCGGGCGCGGCGAACGACGCCGGCTGCGCCACCGGCGGGATGTCGATCGTCCCGCTCTCGAGCACGACGCGATGCGCAACGGCGGACGACGCCACGGTGGCCGGCCAGAAGACGCCGACCTGCGACGCGTCACCCGGCGGGCCCGTGCCGGTGAAGCCCGGATAACTCGCCAGCGCCATTTCGATCGCGGCATTGCTGAAGCGCCGCCCGACCTTCTGCTGGTCGGGATCGCGTGCCGCGATCGTCAGGTAGGCGAACGCCTCCTCGTTCGTCGTGGGATCGGGTCGATCGCCGCGGCGCAACGTGACGCGCGTCTCGGCAAACTGCGCGCGCCCGCCGACGAGATCCCAGAACGTCGCTTCGGCGAGCTCCGCCTTGGCTTCGATGTCGAGCCCGGTGAGGATGAACGTCATCGCGTTCTTCCAGCCGCCGGCGTGGTTGATGCACACCTTCGTCGTCGGCGGCGGCGGTTCGCCGCGCGCGCCGCGCACCAGGACGCGGTCCGGCCCCTCCTCGATCACCTCGATGGTGTCGAAGCGCGCGGTGACGTCGGGGTTCGCGTACGCCGGTGCGCCGATCTCGTAGAGGAGCTGCGCGGTCACCGTGCCGACGGACACGAGTCCGTCGGTGTCGGGATGCTTGGTGATCACCGCGCTGCCGTCAGCGCGCACCTCGGCGATCGGGAAGCCCGGCCGGTGCAGGCGCGGCACCTCGTGGAAGAAGCTGTAGTTGCCGCCGGTGCACTGCGCGCCGCACTCGATGATGTGTCCGGCGACCACGGCGCCGGCGAGCGCGTCCCAGTCATCGCGCCGCCAGCCGAAGCGCCACGCCGCCGGGCCGACCACCAGCGCCGCGTCGGTGACGCGCGGGCAGATGACGAGATCGGCACCGCGCTCCAGCGCCGCGGCGATGCCGAAGCCGCCGAGATACGCGTTGGCGCTCATCACCGGCGCCTGCAGGTCGGCGAGCGGCATGCCGGTGTCGAGATGCACGAGCCGCTCGCCCGCGGCCTGCAGCGCGTCGAGCCGCGGCATGAGATCATCGCCCTCGATGTGTGCCACCACGGCGCGCAGCCCGAGCTTGTCGTAGATGGCGCGCGTCGCCGCGGCGCAGCCGGCGGGGTTGAGCCCGCCGGCGTTGACCACGATTTTGATCCCGCGCGCCAGGCACGCCGCCGCCACGTCCTCGAGCTGGCGCAGGAACGTGCGCGCGTAGCCGAGGTCCGGATTCCTGAACCGGTCCTTGAGCAGGATGAGCAGCGTCAGCTCGGCGAGATAGTCGCCGGTCAGCACGTCGATCGGCCCGCCCTCGACCATCTCGCGCGCCGCGCTGAGGCGGTCGCCGTAGAAGCCGGAGCAGTTCGCGATCCGCAACGCTTCGCTCATGGGAGTTTCGTATCCGAAGGGGCGAGAAGCGTGACCGGTGACCAGTGACCGGTGACCGGTGCGGGCATACCCGACTCGGTCGCCCGTCTCACTCGCACACACCTCGAGGCAGTCTGGTTCATCACCATTATCGAACCGGTCACCGGTAACCGGTCACCGGTCACGCCTTCTCGTCTTCCGCCCACCCCGGCTTCCGCTTCCCCGCGAATGCGCTCATGCCTTCCGCGGCTTCGTCGGAGGCGAAGAGTCCGGCGATCTTCTCCTGCGCGTAGGCGAAGGCGTCGGCGCGGGACAGGGTCGGGATGGTGCGGACCAGCTGCTTGGCTTCGCGCACGGCGTTCGGGCCGCCGAGCGCGATGGCGTCGATGTCGGCCTGCACGGCGGTCGCGAGCTCGGCGGCCGGGACGACCCGATGCAGCAGACCGTAGTCGCGCGCCGCCGCGGCATGGAACGTCTCGCCGGTAAGGAACAGCCGCATGCCGTGATGCACGCCGAGCTTCGGCAGCACGAGCACCGAGATCATCGCCGGGATGACGCCGATGCGCACCTCGCTGAACGCGAACTTCGCCGTGTCGGCGGCAATGGCGATGTCGCACGCGGCGACGAGGCCGAGCCCGCCGCCGAACGCGTGGCCGTTCACCGCCGCGATGACCGGCTTCGGCCCGCTCCAGATCTGCTCGAGGATGTCGACGAACGGATTGCGCGCCGCCCCGCCCGGCGCCACCGCCGTGCCGCCGGCCTTGAGATCCGCGCCGGCACAGAATGCCGGCCCGTTGCCGGTGATCACGACGACGCGCACCGCCTCGTCGGCGAACGCCGCCGTCAGGTGCGCCGCCAGCCCCTCGAGAATCGCGCCTGACAGCGCATTGCGGCTCTGCGGCGCATTGAGCGTGATCCACCCTGCCCGCCCGCGCCGCTCGTACAACACTTCGCTCGTCATGCTCCGCTCCGCGTCTCCGCGCCTCCGCGTGAGATTCACTTCTCCTCGGTATCCAGCACGACCATGACCGCATCGGGATCGACCATCTCGCCGATCGCAACGCGCACCTCTTTCACCACCGCCGCCACGTGCGCGACCAGCGGATGTTCCATCTTCATCGCCTCGAGCACGACCATGACGGTACCGGGCTCGACGCGGTCGCCCGGGGCGACCAGCACCTGGCGGACGACGCCGGGCATCGGCGCGAGGCAGCCACTCGCCAGCTCGTCGGCGGTCTGCGACGGGAAGCGCGGCTGCTCGACGAGCGTCGCGCTGCCGAGCGGGCCGTGCAGCCACGTCGTGTCGCCGGCCACCGCGACCCGGAAGCGACGGCGGATGCCGTCGAGCTCGAGCACCAGCGACTCCGCGGTCCAGTCGAGCAGCACCGCCTCCCCACCGCGGTCGCCGCACTCGACGAGAAACCGGCCGTCGCCCTCGGCCGCGTAGCGCACCTCGAGCGGCGTGCCGTCGATGAGGTAGGTGACGTCCTGCGGACGCCAGCGCACGTTGCGCCAGCCCGACGGGATACTTTCCGGCAGCGGCAGCGGCGTCTCGCGGCGGCGGCGCTCGGGGCCGTCGAGCGCCGCGGCGGTCGCATGCACGCGCGCCGCCGCCGCATCGATCGCGCGCTGCCGCGCCTCCGCTGGCAGGTGGTGCGCGATGAAATGCGTGTCGATCGCGCCGGCGCGGAACTGCGGATGCGCGAGCACGGCGAGCAGACAGTCGCGGTTGGTGGTCACGCCACCGACCGCGAGCCCGCGCAGCGCCGCGGCCAGCCGGTCGGCGGCCTCGTCGCGCGTCCGCCCGTGCGCGATCACCTTGGCGAGCAGCGGGTCGTAGTGCACCGACACCTCGCTGCCGCGCTCGACACCGCTGTCCCAGCGCACGCCCGGCACCGCCGGCGGCGCCCACAGCGCAAGCCGGCCGATCGCCGGCAGGAAGTCGTTGGCGGGATCCTCGGCGTAGAGGCGCGCCTCGATCGCGTGCCCGTCGAACGCGGTGTCGCCGATCGTCTCCGGCAGCGGCGCGCCGGCGGCGACGTGCAGCTGCAGCGCGACGAGGTCGAGGCCGGTGACCGCCTCGGTGACCGGATGCTCGACCTGCAGGCGCGTATTGACCTCGAGGAAGTAGAACGCGCCGTTCGCATCGAGGATGAACTCGACCGTCCCCGCGCCGACGTAGCCGATCGCCTCGCCGGCGGCGACCGCCGCGTCGCCGAGCCGGGCGCGCAGGGCGTCGTCGACGGCCGGCGACGGCGCCTCCTCGATCACCTTCTGGAAGCGGCGCTGGATCGAGCACTCGCGCTCGAACAGGTGCACGACACGACCGTGCGTATCGCCGAAGATCTGCACCTCGATGTGCCGCGGCGCATCGAAGTAGCGTTCGACGAGCAGCGTGTCGTCGCCGAACGCGCGCAGCGCCTCGCGGCGCGCCGCCGCCAGCGCGTCGGCGAGCGCCGCCGGCTCGCGCACCAGCCGCATGCCCTTGCCGCCGCCGCCGGCCGAGGCCTTGATCAGCAGCGGAAAGCCGATGCGCTCGGCCGCGGCGGCGAGTGCCGCATCGTCGAGCCCGGCGCCCGAGAGGCCGGGCACGACCGGCACGCCGGCGGCAGCCATGATCTCGCGCGCGCCGACCTTGCTGCCCATGCGGCGGATCGCATCCGGTGTCGGCCCGACGAACGTCAGCCCGGCCGCCGCGCAGCGCTCGGCGAAGTCGGCGTTCTCGGCGAGAAAGCCGTAACCCGGATGCACGGCGTCGGCGCCCGTCGCCGCCGCCGCGGCGAGCAGGCGATCGATGACGAGATACGACTCGATCGATGGCGGCGGGCCGATACGCACCGCCTCGTCCGCCTCCTCGACATGCGGCGCGCGCACGTCGGCATCGGAATAGACCGCCACCGTCGCGATGCCCAGGCCGCGGCACGTCCGCATGATCCGCCGCGCGATCTCGCCGCGGTTGGCGATGAGGAGCTTGCGGATCATCGGCGGATCACATCCGGAACACGCCGTAGCGCGACGTGCCCTCGATGACGTTGGAGTGGATCGCCGACAGGCAGATGCCGAGCACCGTGCGCGTGTCGCGCGGGTCGATGAGGCCGTCGTCCCACAGCCGGCCGGTGGCGAAGAACGCCGACGATTCCTTGTCGAGCTGGTCCTGCACCATCTGCCGCATCATCGCGTCGGACGCCTCATCGAACGGCTCGCCGGCGCGCTCGGCCGCCTGGCGGCGGACGATCGACAGCACGCCGGCGAGCTGCTCGCCGCCCATCACCGCGATGCGGTGGTTCGGCCACGAGAAGACGAAGCGCGGGTCGTAGGCGCGGCCGGACATGCCGTAGTTGCCGGCGCCGTACGAGGCGCCGATCATCATCGTGATGTGCGGCACGGTGCTGTTCGACACCGCGTTGATCAGCTTCGCGCCGTCCTTGATGATGCCGCCTTCCTCGTAGCGCCGGCCGACCATGAAGCCGGTGATGTTCTGGAAGAACAGCAGCGGCGTGTTCGTCTGGTTGCAGAGCTGGATGAACTGCGCGCCCTTCTCCGACGATTCCGAGAACAGGATGCCGTTGTTGGCGAGGATGCCGACCGGATAGCCGTGCACGTGCGCGGTGCCGGTCACCAGCGTCGTGCCGTAGGTCGGCTTGAATTCGTGAAAGCGCGAGCCGTCGACGATGCGCGCCAGCACCTCCTTGACGTCGAACGGCTTGCGCACGTCGATCGAGGTGACGCCGAGCAGCTCCTCGGGATCGTAGCGCGGCGCCTCGACGGGCTCGCGCTTCGACCAGCCGAGCTTGCGCCAATTGAGCTGCGCGACGATCTCGCGGCCGAGACGGATCGCGTCGCGCTCGTCGCGCGCCAGGTAGTCCGACACGCCCGAGATACGGCTGTGCATCTCGGCCCCGCCGAGCTCCTCCTCCGTCGAGTCCTCGTGGATCGCCATCTTCACGAGCGGCGGCCCGCCGAGGAACACCTTCGCGCCGCCCTTCACCATGACGACGTAATCCGACATGCCCGGCACGTACGCGCCGCCGGCGGTCGAGTTGCCGAACACGAGACAGATCGTCGGGATGCGCTCCGCCGAGCGGCGCGTGATCTCGCGGAAGCCCTTGCCGCCGGGCACGAAGATCTGCGCCTGCTGCGGCAGGTCGGCACCACCGGACTCGGTGAGATTGATGATCGGCAGGCGGTTCTGCGCGCAGATCTCCATCGTGCGCGCGCTCTTCTGCACGCTGTACGGGTTCAGCGTGCCGCCCTTCATCGTCGGCTCGTTGGCGGTGATCACGCACTCGACCCCGGACACGACGCCGATGCCGGAGATGATGCCGGCGCCGAGGCCGAACTCGCTGCCCCAGGCGGCGAGCGGGCAGAGCTCGAGGAACGGCGAGTCGCGGTCGAGCAGCAGCTCGATGCGCTCGCGGGCCATCAGCTTGCCGCGCGCGAGATGTCGCTGGACGTACTTCTCGCCGCCGCCGAGGCGCAGGCGCGCCAACTCCTCCTGCAGGCGGCCGATCTGCTCGAGAAACCCGTCGCGGTTGGCGCGGTAGGTTTCGGAACGGACATCGACGGTACTGCGCAGCACGGCCATGGGCGGAACGCGCTACACGCCACGCGCCGCGCGCAAGGTCAAGTCTCGGGGGTCGGAGTCCGCAGATGACGCAGAGTACGCAGATGGCGCGGTGCCCGGGCCACTGCCGATTCCATCTGCGTCATCTGCGTCATCTGCGGATTCGGGCTTCAGAGCGCGCGCAGCAGGTCGTAGAGGACGCGGTGCGTCGGTGCGTCCATCCCGGCGCGGGCGGCGGCGCGCAGGACGGCGCCGTTGAGGGCGTCGTACTCGAGGCGGCGGCCGCGGTCGCGGTCCTGCAGCATCGACGTGCGCAGCGGTCCGAGCGTGCGACGGCTGTGCGCGAGCGTCGCCTCGACACGGCCGGGATCGAGCGCCACGCCGCTCCCCTGCGCCACGGCGACGACTTCGCTCAGCGCGGCGCGCACGAGCGCTTCGCCGTCAGGCTGCGCAAGCAGCTCGCCGACGGTGCGTCGAGTGATCGCGGTCACGGCGTTGAAGGCGGCGTTCCAGGCGAGCTTGTCCCAGAGCAGCACGTCGATGTGCGCCGAGACGTGATGGTCGACGCCGGCGCGGGTGAAGAACTCCGCCAGGCGCGCGACGCGCGCGCTGTGGGCGCCGCCCGGCTCGCCGAACAGGATGCGGCCACCGGAATCGTAGCGCACCACGCCCGGCGCGATCATCTCGGCGCCGATGTACGTCAGCCCGCCGAGTAGCGGCGGCAGGTCGAGCGCCTGCGCGAGACGCGCTTCGTTCTCGATGCCGTTCTGTAGCGAGAGGACGATCGTGTCGGCGTGCACCACCGGGCGCAGCGCCGCGGCGATCGCCGCCGTGTCGTACGACTTCACGCACACGAGGACGAGATCGCACCGCCCCGCGTCGGCGGGATCCTCGACCGCCCGCAGCGGCGCGATGTGCTCACGCCCGGTGCGCGAGTCGATGCAGAGACCGTCACGGCGCAGCGCGGACAGTGTCGCCCCGCGGGCAAGGAAGACGATGTCCTCGCCTGCGGCGGCGATGCGGCCCCCGAAGTATCCGCCCACCGCTCCGGTGCCCGCCACCAGCGTGCGCATGCCGGCGAACGAACCACAGCAACGCGGGGCTGTCACGCCCACCGTGGGATCCGCGTCCGACGTGCCTTGCGCATGCGCCACGCGCGATGACATGAGCGGCCGATGCCGCAGGACCGCCCGCTGCTGCTTGCGCCCGAGCGCACGCCGACCATTGCGCTGTTTGCGCTCGTGCTCGGATTGCTCGTCGCCCTGCTCGAGATCGGCGCCATCGCCTTCGCGTTCGAGCGCATCGGCATCGCCTCGTCGCACCTCGTCACGCTGCTCGCCGTGTCGCTGCTCGGCAGCAATCTCAACCTGCCGCTGACCCGGGCGGCGGAGGACGGCCACCCCGCGCTGGCGGCGAACGTCGGCGGTGCGCTACTGCCGGCCGGTCTGTCGGGCTACCTGCTCGCCACCGGTGCGGCCCCGCCGCTGACCGCGCTCGGCGTCGCCGCCGTCGCGCTCGTCGTTCATCGCCTCGCCCGGCCGGTGCCGGGGGTCGGCATCGCGGTGCCGATATTCGTTCCGCCGCTCGCGGCGGCGGCGGCCGGTCTCGTGCTCGCGCCCGCGTCGGCACCCGCGGCCGCCTACGTCGCTGGCACGCTCGGCACGCTGATCGGGGCCGATCTCTCAAACCTCGGGCGCCTGCGCGCCCTCGGCGGCACCGTCGCCGCGATCGGCGGTGCCGGCACGTTCGACGGCATCTTCGTCACCGGCGTGCTGGCGGTGCTGCTGGCGTGAGCGACGACACTCTCCATGCGGTGCGCCGCGCCGCCGGGCGGCGCGCGGTCGAGGACTGGGCGCTGGTGCTGACCGCCACCGGCATCGACGCGCGCATCGACTGGAGCCCCGCGCACGGCTACCTGCTCGTCGTCGCCGCCGCCGATGCCGCGGCGGCGCGCACCGCGCTCGATGCCTACGACGCCGAGAACCGCGCCCGCCCGGCGGCGCCGGCGCCACCGACCTACGGACGGACGCTCGCGGCGCCAGTGATCACCGCTGCCCTCTGCCTGCTGTTCGTCGTCACCGGCCCGCGCGCGGGCGGACATGCCTGGTTCGACGCCGGTGCCGCCGATGCCGCGCGTCTGCGTGCCGGCGAGTGGTGGCGGGCGGTGACGGCGCTGACCCTGCACGCCGACTTCCCGCACGTGTTCTCCAACGCCATCGCCCTGCTCGTGTTCGGCACCGCGCTCTGCACGCTGGTCGGCCCGGGCAGCGGCGCCTGGCTGCTGCTGCTCGCCGGCACTGGCGGCAACCTGCTGAACAGCGCGCTGCGCGGCGCGCCGCACCGCGCAATCGGCGCCTCGACGGCAATCTTCGGCGCGCTCGGTGCCCTCGCCGCGATCCGCGTCGTGCAGCGCCGGCGCGGCGCCGACATCGCCACGTGGCGCGCCTGGGCGCCGCTCGCCGCCGCGCTCGCCCTGCTCGGCTTTCTCGGCGCATCCGAACGCACCGACATCCTCGCGCATCTGTTCGGCTTCGTCGTCGGCGCGCTGCTCGGCGCAGCGCTCGCCGTGCTTCGGCCCGAGCCGTTCGCGCCGCGCGTGCAGCACGCGCTCCTCGTCGCCGCGGCGCTGGTCGTCGTTCTCGCGTGGGCGCTGGCGCTGCGCTGAGGGTGCGGAGGTCGGTCACGCAGCGGGGACGCGTCCCGGGGGCGCGGGCGGCCCGCCCGCATGGCGGGGCGGTGGGTTCAGTGCTGACATGCTGACGTACTGACGTGTTGACGTATTGACGTGGGGCGACGGCGAGAGGCGACGTTTCGTACGACCGCCTTCGCTCGGGGGGCTCCCCCTGCATGCGGGCGAGCACGCCCGCGGTCCGGCCGAGCGGCCTACCGCCGCCGCTGCTTCGTGATCTGGCGGTAGCGCACCATGTGCCGGACGGCGGCGTCGCGCTCGCCGAGGCGGGAGAGGAGCTGCGAGAGGTTGTAGTGCGCGTCGGCGAAGTCGGGGCGCAACGCGATTGCGCGCCGGTAGTGTGCGGCGGCGTCGGCGGGACGGTCGAGATCCTCGCAGGCGAGCCCGAGGTTGAAGTGCGTCACCGGATCGATCTCGTTGTGCACCAGGGCCTCGTGGTAGCAGCGCGCGGCGCCCGCGGCGTCGTCGGCCTCGTGCAGCAGGCGACCGAGATTCACCCACGCATCGGCATGGGCGGGCTCGAGCGCCACCGCCTCGCCGTACGCCGCACGTGCCGCCTGCGGGTCGTCCTCTTCGAGCGCCAGGCCGTGCTCGAACCAGTCGTTCGCCGTCAGGCGCGGCGGCTCGCCGCGGCGTCGCGGCGTCGGCAGCACGCGCACCGGGCGCGCCCGACGGGCGAGCTCGTCGACGGTGAACGCGAACTGCAGCTGGCCGTCCTCCGGCTGCCAGACGTCGCGGCCGGTGCGCGCGACGACGCGACCGCCGGCGGCGCTGATGCGCACCCCGGAGAGCGGCCGGCCGGCGGGCAGCTGCCGGACGAGCTCGCGCAGCGCACGCTTCACGCGCGCCGGCGGCACGCGCGCCGCGCGCAGCTCGAGCGCGGTGCGCAGCAGGACGACATCCTGGAACGCGAAGCGCAGGTTCCGCCCGTCGCGGGCCGGGATGCACCAGCCGGCGCGCACCATGGCGCGCACGCGGTCGGGCGACACCGCGAGCACCCGTGCGACGTCGGCGGTGCGCAGCCCCGCGCTCACTTGCTCTTGCGCGCCTTCGGCGCCGCCGCGCTGCGGGCGCCCTTGGCGCGCGCGGGCTTGCGTTGCCCGCCACCGGCCGCCGCGGCGGCCGGTTCCGCGCGTGTCTCACCGCGCTCGGCGAGGCTCGCCTTGAGGGCCTCCATGAGATCGATGATCTGGCCCTTCGGGGCGCGGGGCGGCGCGAGCGCGACCTCCTGTCCGGCCACCTTCTGCTCGATCAGCGTCATCGCGCGCTCGCGGTACTCGTCGTGGTATTTCTCCGGCTGGAAGCGGTCGCTCGCCAGCTGCTCGATGAGCTTCACGGCGAGATCGAGCTCGCCGGACTTGAGCGTCACCTCGTCGCCGCGATCGATCTCGGCGAAGTCGCGCACCTCGTCGGCGTAGAAGAGCGAGTGCAGCATGAGCCCGCCCTGCGCCTCGCGCAGCAGCACGAGCTGCTGGCGCCCGCGCGTCGAGAAGCGCGCCACGGCGCCCTTGCCGGCGCTCGCCATCGCCTCGCGCAGCAGCCGGTAGGCCTTGTGGCCGCCCTTGTCGGGGCCGAGCAGGTACGCCTTCTCGAAATAGATCGGATCGACCTCGGCGATCGGCACGAACTCCTCGATTTCGATCGACTGGTCGCTCTGCTGGTCGAGCGCCTTGAGCTCCTCGGGCGAGAGCACCGCGTACTGGTCCTTGGCGTACTCGTAGCCGCGCGCCATCTCGCCGCGCTCGACGATCTCCCCGCAGGTCTGGCAGACGTACTGCTGGCGCAGGCGGGAATTGTCCTTGGCGTGCAGGAGGTTGAACGACAGATTCTTCGACTGCGTCCCGGTGAAGAGCTTGACCGGTACGGAGACGAGTCCGAAGCTGATGGTTCCGGAGGCAATCGCGCGTGGCGGCATCCAGGCTCCTTCCTGCAGCCCGACACTCTATCAGCGCCCCCTGCCCGGCGCGAGAGTTTTGTGAAACGTGAACGCGGCCGGGCGGACGACCGCCTCGACACCTACCGGCGCAAACGCGATCCGGCGCGCACGCCGGAACCGTTCGGCGGCATCGTCGCCACCGGGCGCGGCCGCACTTGCCGCTTCGTCGTGCAGCAGCACGCGGCCCGGCGCCTGCACTGGGATCTCCGCCTCGAGATCGGCGGCGCCCTGACGAGCTGGGCCGTGCCGCGCGGCCCCTCGCTCGACCCGAAGGAGCGCCGGCTCGCGGTGCAGACCGAGGATCATCCGCTCGACTACCTCGACTTCGAAGCAGTGATCCCCGCCGGCAACTACGGCGCCGGGGCGATGATCGTCTGGGATTGCGGGCGCTATTTCACCGTCGACGACAGCGAGCCCGCCGACGGGCTCGCCGCCGGCAAGATCGATTTCGAGCTCTGCGGCCACAAGCTGCGCGGACGCTGGGCGCTGGTGCGCACGAAGGAGGCGGACGGCCGCCAGTGGCTGCTGTTCAAGAAGGCCGACGCCGTCGCCGGCGGGCCCGAGCCGGTCGACCGCCAGCCGCAGTCGGTGTTCTCCGGGCTCACCGTCGAGGAGCTCGCCGCCGGTGTGCGGCGCGACGCGGCGCTGGCCGCCGCGGCGGCGGCGGCCGGCGCACCACGCGCGGCGCTGCCGGCGCGTGCCCTGGCGCCGATGCTCGCTGAGACCACCGACACGCCGTTCACGCGCGCCGGCTGGCTCTTCGAGCTCAAGTACGACGGCATCCGCGTCCTGCTCGTACGCCGCGGCAGTGGCCGGCTGCAGCTCCTCGCGCGCAGCGGGCGCGACCTCACCGCGCAGTATCCCGACATCATCGGTCCGGCGGCGCACCTGCCCTGCGACGACTTCGTCCTCGATGGCGAGCTCGTCGCCCTCGATGCGCGCGGCACGGGATCCTTCGAACGCCTGCAGGGGCGGCTCGGGCTGACGAATCCGTGGGACATCCAGCGCGGCGTGATCGAGACGCCGCTGCAGCTGCACGCCTTCGACCTCCTTGCCGCCGCCGGGCACGACCTGCGGACGCTGCCGCTGGCGACGCGCAAGGCCCTGCTGCGGACGCTCGTCCCGCCGCAGGGCGCCATCCGCTACGTCGACCACATCGAGGAAGCCGGCACCGCACTGTACGACGCGAGCGCCGGGCACGGCATCGAGGGCATCGTCGCCAAACGCGCCGACTCCCCCTACCGCAGCGGCCAGCGCAGCCGCGACTGGCTGAAGATCAAGCATCCGCGGCGCGCCGAGCTCGCCGTCGTCGGCTACCTGCCGGGCAAGGGCACGCGCGCCGCGCTCGGCGCGCTCATGCTCGGCTGGCGACGCAACGGCACCCTGGTGCATGCCGGCAACGTCGGCAGCGGACTCTCGCACGGACTCGTCGAGCAGCTGCGCCCGCAGCTCGACGCGGCGGCGCGGGCGACACCGGCGTTCGCCACCGGCGCCGATCCCCTGCCGCGCAACGCGGTGTTCGTCGAGCCGCGGCTGCGCGCCCGCGTGCGCTACACCGAGGTGACCGAACGCGGCCTGCTGCGTCAGCCGGTGCTCGAGGCGGTGCTCGACGATGGCGATCCCACCGCCGTCGCGCTCGCCCCGGCGTCGGGCGGCGACCCCGCCGCGGCGGCGGAAGCGATCGCGAATGCTTCCCCACCCGACGCTGCGCCACCGCCCGCGGCATCCGCAGCGGGACCGCGCGTCCGCACCACGAATCTCGACAAGGTGTACTGGCCGGCGGACGGCTACACGAAGGGCGATCTGCTCGCGTACTACGACGCGATCTGGCCGGCGCTCGAACCCTACCTGCGCGACCGGCCGCTCGTGCTGACCCGCTTTCCCGATGGCATCGAGGGCAAGTCGTTCTACCAGCAGAACGCGCCGCCCGCCCTGCCCGACTGGATGCCGACCTGCCGCGTCGGGGATACCGAATACGTGCTGTGCAACGAGCGCGACGCGCTGCGCTACGTCGTCAATTCCGGCTCGATCCCGCTGCACATGTGGAGTGCGCGCTGCGGCAGCATCGAGCGGCCGGACTGGGCAATCCTCGATCTCGACCCCAAGGATGCGCCGCGCCGCGACGTCATCACCGTCGCCCGCCGCATCCACGCGCTGCTCGCGCCGCTCGGCGCGCCGCATTTCATCAAGACCTCGGGACAGGACGGCCTGCACGTCCTGTTGCCGCTCGGCGGCGTGCTGACCCACGACCAGGCGCGCGCCTTTGCCGAGGTGCTCGCGCGACTGGTCGTCGCCGACCTGCCCGACATCGCCACCGTCGCGCGCTCGCTCGGCGCCCGCGGCGGCAAGGTGTACGTCGACTTCCTGCAGAACGGGTCCGGCAAGACGATCGTTGCGCCCTTTGCCGTGCGGCCGCGCCCCGGCGCTCCGGTGTCCACCCCGCTCGAGTGGCGCGAGGTCACGGCACGCCTCGACCCCGCCCGGCACACGATCACATCCGTGCCGGCGCGTGTCGCGTCACGTGGCGATCCGATGCGACCGCTGCTCGACCAGCGCATCGACGTGGCGGCGGTGCTCGGCGCGCTGCAGGAGCAGTTGCGCGAACGGGAGGAGTAGGTTGTCAGGTTGTTACGTTGTCAGGTTGTCACGTTGTCAGGCTATCTGGCGTTTCCAATCGTCGATGGGGCATGCACACCCGCCCACCTCGGCGTCTGGCGCCGCTCCCTCGGTGCCTGTTGGATGGGGCATGCGCGCCCTATTCAACCGGCGCCGCCGGAGCCGCGCCTCCAGAGTGCGTGGCCGAGCCGACCAGCCTGACAGCGCAACAACAAACAACCTGACAACCTGCTTCATCGCATGACGACGCCGAACCAGAACGTCAGTGCAGCGAGACCGATGGCGTCGAGGAGAACGCCGTAGCGGATCATCTGGCGCTGACTGACGTAGCCGGTCGCATAGGCCATGGCGTTGGTCGGCGTGGACACCGGCAGCATGAAACCGAACGTGCATGCGACCGTGGCGGCGAGGGCCAGCTCGACGGTGTCACCGCCGGACTCGGCGCTGATCGCCAGCACCACCGGGATGATCATGTTCGCGCTCGCCGTGTTCGAGGTCGTTTCCGACACGAGGATCGCCAGCGCGCAGAACAGCAGCACCATGAGCGGCGCGCTGCCGCCGGGGACGTACCCGGCGAGCGCCGTACCGAGCGCCGCGGCGACGCCGGTCTGCATCATCAGATGGCCGAGACACATGCCGCCGCCGAACAGCACCACCACCGGCCAGTCGATGGCGGCAAGATCGCGCAGATCGAGCACGGCGCGGCCGCTGCCGGGCGTATCGTCGATCCAGAACAGCGCCGCCGCCGTGAGCAGCGGCACCACCGCCTCGGGCAGACGCGCGCGCAGGAACGCTCCTGCAGCGGGGGCGAACAGGCCGACGAGCGAGGGGATCATCCACAGCAGCGCGGTGATGACCAGGGTCGTCGCCACGCGCCGCTCGACGCTGCGCCACGGCCCCAGCGCCGCGTAGCGCGCCGCCATCTGGGCGCGATCGTAGAGGAAGTCGGTCGCGTCGCGCCGAAACAGCCAGATGAACCAGATCATCGTCGCGACGAGCACGAGGAAGGTGACCGGAAACACCTGGACCACCCATTCCGCGAACGAGATCCGGCGGCCGGTCGCCTGTTCGATGAGCCCGATGCCGATCAGGTTCGGCGGCGTCCCGATGGGTGTGAACAGGCCGCCGATCGACGCGCCGTAGGTGACGATGAGCACGAAGCCGGCGGCGAGGGCCTGCGGCACGTCGCGGCGCGTGCCGATGATCGCCCGCAGCACCGCCAGCGCGATCGGCAGCATCATCGCCGTCACCGCCACGTTGCTCATCCACGCCGACAGGGCTGCGGTCGTCAGGCCGAGCAGCGCGAACGCATGGATCGGATCGTTGCCGACCAGCCGGTGCGAGAGCACGCCGTAGGCGATGCGCTCGTTCAGCCGATGCTTGAACGTCGCACCGGCGAGCAGGAAGCTGCCGACGAAGAGCAGCACGATCGGATTGCCGAACTCGGCGAACGCCTGGGCGGCGGGCGCGGCGCCGACGAGCACGGCCAGCGCCGGCCCGAGCAGCGCGGTGACGGCGAGCGGCAGGGCCTCGCTGAGCCACAGCGTCGCCACGACCACCAGGACCGCCGTCAGCCGCCGACCGGGCTCCGCGAGGTCGGGCAGCGGGAACGCATACACGACCGCGGCGAGCCCGAGCGCGACGGCGGCCGCGACGAACCGTCGCCCTGCGCCCCGCACGACTCCCCCGCCCTCATCCATCGCCGCCCGCGCTTGTAGCGGCCCGCACGGCAAAAGAGAACGCACGCGGCTCGGGCACGCCGGCCGAACGCCGCACGTGCACGGTGCGGCCCACCCGGGCGCAGGCCGTGCGACGGGTCGCCTCGCATGGACAAGGCCATCTGCGGCGACCGGATTCCGACGGTGTGACGTTTTCGTCACGCCATATTCGGCAAAAACCGTTGTCCCGCGGTAACCGGCCCGCTGGTGCACCGTGATTTGCTACCGACACGAAATCGATCGCAGCACCCCGCGGATGCGGGGGCAGGTGTCATGCGAGGATTGAATGCCTGAAGTCGAACCCGCACTCGAAGGAGCAGTGATGGCGATCCTGCTCCGGCTGCTGTTCGGCTTCGACGTCAGCATCCCTCTCGCCCTGCTCGCCGGCATCGGCAGCCGCCTCGCCACCGCCTGGTTCGGTCCGGATTTCGTGCCGCCGGACTGGTGGCTCGCCGAGCTCGTGGTCAGCAGCGCGGTGACGATGGCGCTGCTCGGCTGCCTGCAGGTCGCGCGCGCCCAACGCATCTGACACCACCGCGCGCCGGAATCAGCGCCGGGCGGCTGCCTGGCGACGCGTGGCCGATGCGAACACCGCGCAGCCGAGCAGCGGCGTCGTCGCGGCGAGCAGGAACATGCCGCGGTAGCCGGCGTACTCGGCCACGAGACCGAACGTGAACGCGCTGGTCGTCACACCGAGGTTGAAGGCGCCGTTGAACAGCGCCTGCGATCGGCCGAGCTGCGCCTCGCTGACGATGTCGACGAGGAACGCGTGCAGCGTCGGATAACTGATCCCCTGCGCCGCGCCGAACAGCGTGCCGGCAGCGAAGAGCTCGGGCAGGCTGCGCACCGTTGACAGCCAGGCGATCGCGACGCCGAGCACGAGCAGCGCCGGCACGATCACCCGCCGCCGCCCGAGCCGATCGGAGACCCCGGCGCCGACCAGACGGGTGAGGATGGCGGTCGAGGTATAGGCGGCGAAGAAGACGCCCACCCGGCCGAGGCCTTCGCTGGTGACATAGGTCGGGATGAACGTGATGACGGCACCGAAGCCCGCCCCCGCGAGCGTCATCGTCACGGCGAGCAGCCAGTGCTCGAGCCCGAGGCGTCGCTCCGCCGCCGTCGCCTCGCGGCGCTGCCGTGCGTTCGGGTCGCGCAGCGGGATCGCGCACGCGACCGCGAGGATCGTGCAGCACAGCGCGGCGGCGAACAGCGCGTGGAAGCCGCCGCGGCGCACGATTTCCTCGCCGAGCGCCGGCGCGATGGCGTGCGTCAGGAGGGTCGACAGGCCGAAGAGCCCGAGAGCGCGCGCCCGGCGCGCCGGCGGCGCGAACTCGGCGGCCAGCGTCGTCGTCGCGGTGAACGCGGCCGCGAAGCTGACCCCTTGCAGCGTGCGCAGCGCGAACATCGTCGGCCCGAGCGCGTCGAACACCAGGAATCCCGCGGACGCGAGCGTCATGCCGGCCGCCCCGGCGATCAGGAACACGCGCCGGCCCAGCCGATCGATGGTCAACGCGACGACGGGCAGGAAACAGAACGACGCCAGGCCGGCGGTGCCCATCACCATGCCGATCAGCGCCTCGTTGCCACCCAGCGCGCGCACGTGCAGCGGCAGCAGGAAGTACGAGGCGAAGTTCAGGAAGAAGAAGAAGTTTGCCGCGGTGGTGAGCACGAAAGGCGGGCTGAACACGCGCGTCGCCTAGCAGCGCCACGCGACCGGCGCCATCACGCCCGAAGCGATGGCGCGGAGACGCCGGCACCCGCATCGGGGCGCACACCGGCTGGTCACCGGTCTCGCGTTGTGTACACGATGGCGCATGCGTCGGAGCGCGCGCGTCCTGTCGATCGCGCTGGGTCTCGGCGCGCTGTTGTCGGGAGGCATGGCGGACAGGAGTCAGGCGGGCGCGCCGCACGCGGGCGACCGGTTCCTCAACCTCGCCGGACCGCGCCCCGAGCCCGACGCGGGAACGATGTTCGCGTTCCTGCTTCGCAAGGCGTGGACCTCGTTCGCGGGGCGCGACGGCGCCGCGCCCCGCGTGCGCTTCGATGCCGTGGCGCTCGGGCACAACCCGAGCATCACGTGGATCGGGCATGCGACGTTCCTGGTGCGCATGGACAATGTCACGTTCCTCACCGACCCGATCTTCGCCGAGCGCGCGAGCCCGGTCGCGTTCGCCGGCCCGCCGCGCCTGGTCCCCCCGGGCGTGCCGCTCGAGGCGCTGCCACGGCTCGACTTCGTCCTCGTCTCGCACGATCACTACGACCATTTCGACTTCGCCTCGATCCAGGCGCTGGCGCGCCGCGGCGTGCCAATCATCGTCCCGCTCGGCATGGGCGAGCTGGTGCGACGGGCGGGCGGCACGGCGACCGAGCTCGACTGGTGGCAGTCGCAGGCCGCGGGACGGGTCCGCATCCACTGCGTACCCGCCCAGCACTTCTCCGGCCGGACGCTGACCGATACCAACCGCCGCCTGTGGAGCGGCTGGGTCGTCGAGGGTCCGACGCGCCGCTTCTTCCACGCCGGCGACACCGGCTATTTCGCCGGCTTCGCAGAAATCGCCGCGCGCATCGGTCCACCCGATCTTGCGGCGCTGCCGATCGGGGCCTACGACCCGGCGGAGATCATGCAGTTCGTCCACATGAACCCCGAGGAAGCCGTGCAGGCGGCGGTCGACCTGCGCACGCCGATCGCGGTTGGCATGCACTACGGCACGTTCGACCTCACCGACGAGCCGCTGTCCGAGCCGCCGTGGCGCTTCCACGCCGAGGCGGCACGCCGCGCGCTCGACGGCATCGCGACCTGGACGATGTCGGTCGGCGAGACGCGGCGCTGGTAGCCGCGCTCAGCGCGGGCGGCGGGCGGGGATATCGGCGGCGCGCCGCACGGCATCGGGGCCGAAGCGCTCGGCCAGGGCGTCGAGAGCGGACGCGACGCGCCGCGCGCGCTCATTCGCGCGACCGGGGAACAACCCCAGCTGCCCCGCATCGGCGCCGAGCGACACCGACACGCCAACCAGCCGGATCGGCAGACGCGTGCGGTCGGCCTTCGCGAGCAGGCGACGCGCCACCGGCCAGATGACGTCACTCGTATCGGCGGGCTCGGGCAGGCTCTCCTGCCGGGTCACGGTGGCGAAGTCCGCGGTACGCAGCTTCACGTGCACCACGTGTCCGCGCACGCCGGCGCGGCGCAGCCGGCGCGCGACCTCATCGACCAGCCCGAGCAGCGTGCGCGCCACGGCGTCGCGATCGGCTTCGTCGGTCGCGAACGTCGTTTCGCGACCAATGGACTTGCGCGCGGTCTCCGGCTCGACGGCTCGCGGATCGCGGCCCGTGGCCAGCGCATGAAAGTGCGCCGCGGCGGCGTCGCCGAACACGTCGCACAGCCGCGCGGGTGCCAGGCGCGCCACGTCACCGATCGTCGCCACGCCGAGGCGCCGGAAGCCCGCGACGGTGCGCGGCCCCGCGCCCCACAGTCGCTCGACCGGCAGCGGATCGAGGAAGGCCTGCACCGCATCGGGCGGGACGACGACCAGCCCATCAGGCTTGCGCAGATCGGACGCGATCTTCGCCACGAACTTGCTGGGCGCGACACCGATCGAGGCCGTCAGCCGCTCCTCACTCGCCACGGCGGCCCTGATCTGCCGTGCGATCGACGCGCCGTCGCCGAACAGCGCCTGGCTGCCGGTGACGTCGAGAAACGCCTCATCGATGCTGAGCGGCTCGACGAGGTCGGTGAAGCGGCCGAGAATGGCCATGAACCGCCGCGATACCGCGGCGTACAGCCGCATGCGCGGCGGCAGGAACACGGCATGCGGACAGCGCCGCCATGCCTGGCCGATCGGCAGCGCCGAGTGGATGCCGTACGCGCGCGCCGCATAGTTGGCCGCCGCCACCACGCCCCGCCCGCGCCCGCCGCGCGGATCGGCGCCCACCACCACCGGCCGGTCGGCCAGGGCCGGATTCTCGCGCATCTCGACGGCGGCGTAGAACGCGTCGAGATCGACGTGGAGGATGACGCGCGGGGTCGCGTTCATGCGCAACCGGGGCCGGAGGCCGGGCGTTTCGCCCGCTCTGCCGCACGCCGCGGACGAGCAGCCGTGGCGACACGGCTGGCGTGTCCCTCGCTGGCAGCCGAGATCCCCGACTCGAGTCCTTGTTGCCGGAGCGCTGCGCAGCGGGCGAGACATCCGCCGTTCAACCAGATGCTATGCCCCGACCCGTCGGTCCACCGCCTTGGTGCCGCCGCTGCCGTGTGGTTGAACCGCAGGCGCGCCCGGTGATGCCACGCCGCCCGCGTCACGCGTGGCACCGGCCGCGCGACGAGGAGCTGACGATGGAGACCTTCGAGGGCGGCTGTCATTGCGGTGCGGTCCGCTTCCGCGTGGCGGTGGAGCGCTTCGAGGCGCTCGACTGCAACTGCTCGATGTGCCGGATGAAAGGCAACTGGCACCTGATCGTGCCGCGCGACCGCTTCACGCTGCTGCGCGGCGCCGACGCGCTTACCACCTATCGCTTCAATACCGGCGTGGCGCAGCACACGTTCTGCCGCACGTGCGGCATTCACCCCTTCTACGTGCCGCGTTCGCACCCGGAGGACATCGATGTCAACGTGCGCTGTCTCGACGGGGACGCGCCGCACCGTTTCCGCCTGACGCCGTTCGACGGCGCGCACTGGGAAGGCAACGTCGACCGCATCCGCTGACCCCCGGCGTCACGGCAAAAAAATGGGGCGGGGTGCCACTGGCACCCCGCCCCCGGGAACAACCTGCTGCGCGTTACGCCGCTTACTCGGTGACGAGCTCGGTGCGGCGGTTCTGCGCGCGGCCCTCGGCCGTGGCGTTCGACGCCACCGGGTTCGACTCACCGAACCCGCGGGCGGTCAGACGCGACGCCGGGATGCCGCACTGCACGAGCCAGTTGCGCACCGCATCGGCGCGGCGCTGCGACAGGCGCATGTTATACTGCTCGCTGCCGACGCTGTCGGTGTAGCCCTGCAGCTCGACATCGACGTTCGGCTCTTCCTTGAGCGTGCGGCAGGCCTGCTCGAGGATGGGCACCGCGTCGGCGCGGATGTTCGCCTTGTCGAAGTCGAAGTTCACGCCACGGAGCACGATCTTCTTGCGCGTCGGGGCGGGGGGCGGCGGCGGCGGCGGCGGCGGCGCCTGGGCAACCGGCGGCGGCGGCGCGGGCGGCGACTCCTGGATGAGGAGCTGCAGGCCGGCGTTCACGTAGCGCACGTCACCGACCCCATGAACGCGCTGGTACCAGCGGTTCCAGTTGCCGAAGAGGCCGAGCTGAACGTTGTCGTTGATCGAGAAGTTGACACCGCCGCCGGCGAGGAAGCCGGGCGAGGTGTCGGTGATCGCGCCGGACGACAGGCCGGTCAGGCCACCGCCCTGGGCCATGCCGTAGAGCTCGACCGGGCCGATCGGCAACGACAGGCGCGGGCCGCCGTGATAGCCGACCGCGTACATGTCGTCGTCGCCCCGGCCGCGCACGCAGCCAGAGCAGGCATCGGCGGCGCCGCCGATGAACTGCGCCTGACCCATCAGGCCGAGATTGAGCTGCAGGTCCTTGTCATCGAAGAACTTGTAGCCGACGAACGGCGCGATGACGCCGCCCGTGGAGACGTACCGGTCGAGTGCATTGAGCGGCTGCATCACGCCAATGTCCGTGCCCCCGAACCAGCGTCCCTGAACGTCGTCGGCCGCGGCCAGCGAGGGGGTCGAGGCGATCAACCCACCCAGCACGCCAGCCACCGCCATTTTCCTCAACGTCTGTCTCATGCTGCCACCTCCTCCAGGATAGATGCTCGTGTTCAGTTGATGACAACGTTTGCGCTTTGCGCCCGCCTCAGGGCGATGTCAACCCGCGAACCGGTGCCCGCGTGATCACTGCAACAGCCGCAGCTTGCCAATTGACACACGGACGGGAGGCGAGCAACCGGGCTTGATGATTTTTTTTACATGTCGCGCCGCCCTTCGAGAGCGCGGCCGAGCGTCGCCAAATCAGCGTACTCGACGTCGCCACCCATAGGCAGGCCGTGCGCGATGCGGGTTGCACGCACGCCCAGCGGCTTCACCAGACGCGCGAGGTAGAGCGCCGTCGCTTCGCCCTCGGTGGTCGGATTGGTAGCGAGGATGACTTCGCGGACGTCACCGCTGCCGAGACGGCGCAGCAGCGGGGCGATGTTGAGATCGTCGGGACCGACGCCCTCGAGCGGAGCGAGGGTCCCGCCGAGCACGTGATAGCGCCCGCGGAATCCGCCCGAGCGCTCGATGGCCGCGAGGTCGGCCGACTCCTCGACGACACACAGCACGTCGGTCTGGCGCGCCGGATCGGCACACAGCGCGCAGGGATCACTGGCGGCCAGGGCGCAGCATTCGCTGCAGGTGCGCAGCTCGTCGCGCAGTGCCGCGATCGCCGCCGCCAGCGCGTCGACGTCACGCCGGTCGGTACGGCTCAGATGAAACGCCAGCCGGGTCGCGGTCTTCTCGCCGATCCCCGGCAGCTTGACGAGCGCCTCGATCACGCGCGCCAGTGGCGCGGGAACGGTTGCCATCTCCGCCTGCCTCCTCCCCCGGGCGCGCGCCGGCGCGCACGCCTCTCACCCCAGGCCGGGCAGCTTCAGCCCCCCGGTCAGCTTGCTCATTTCGTCGGCCATGGTCTGCTGCATGGTCCGCAATGCCTGATTGACGGCGGCGATGACGAGATCCTGCAGCAGCTCGAGATCCTTCTGCTCGAGCACTGCGGGATCGATGCGCAGGGCGGTCAGCTCGAGGCGCCCGTTGACGGTGGCAGTCACCATCCCACCGCCGGCGCTCGCGTCGACCGTCCGTGCCGCCGCGTCCTGCTGCACCTGCTGCAGGCGCTCCTGGAGCTCCTGCGCCTGCTTGAAGAGATCGCCGAGACCCGGGACCTTGGTCATGCGTCCTCCCGCCGGCGCGGCCGGCGTTCGCGCACCTCGGCGACTTCGCCGCCGAGGATTTCGACAGCCGCCTTGACGGCGGGGTTCTGCAGTGCGGCGCTGGCGAGCTCCGCCGGCGTGCGCTTCGGCGGCGCAGCGGCAGCGGGAGCATCGGCGGCACTGCTGCCGTCGGCCACGTCGAGCTGCAGGCGCATCGGCCGCGCGAAGAAACGCGCCGCGATCTCCTCGAGCTCGGCGACGTGATCGCGGCGCGAGAGGTAATCGAAGCGGAAGCCGCGCGGCGCGGCGAGCGCCAGCGTCGCGCCCTCGAGCTCGCGCACCGTGCACGTGCCGAGGTGGTCGGCGAGCGTCGGGCGCTCGCCAGCGACGAACGCGACGAACGCCTCCCACGACCCGCCATCCGCCGGCGGCGCCGGTTGCGCGGCCGCGCGCGGCGGTGTCGACGACGTCTCGCGCCGCGGCGGGGTGGCGGCGACCGGCTCGGAACGCGTCGCGAGCGGCGCCCGCGCCGCCGCGCCGCCGGAGCGCGCCGCCGGCGCACCGCGCAGTCGCGCCTCGAGCTCGCCGACGCGTTGGAGCAGCTCGTCGACCGGCACCAGCGGCGGCAGCGCCGTGAGGCGCAGCAGCGCCATCTCGAGGACGAGCTTCGGATACGGCGCGCGCGCGACCTCGTCGTCGGCCGCCAGCAGGATGCGGAACGCGCGATCGCAGTCGGCGGCGCCGATGCGCTCGGCCTGCGCGCGCAACGCCGCCGCCTCGTCGTCAGCGACATCGGGGAGCAGCGCGCCGCCGCTCACCCGCGCGACGGCGAGGTTGCGGAAGTGCTCGAGCAGATCGCGCGTGAAGCGGCGCAGATCGCAGCCGCGCTGGTAGGCCTCGTCGAGCGGGGCGAGCACGCGCGCCGGATCGCGGTCGATCACCGCATCGGCGAGCGCCGCGATCGTCGTCCGGTCGGCGAGCCCGAGCGTATCGAGCAGCTCCGCATCGCTCACCGCACCCTGGGCGCCGGCGAGCACCTGGTCGAGCAGCGACTGCGCGTCGCGCATGCTGCCCTCGCCCTCGCGGGCGAGCGTGAACAGCGCGCGATCGCTGATCGTGATCTGCTCGGCATCGACGATCTGCCGCAGGCGCGCCACCACCTGGCGCAACGGAATGCGCCGGAAATCGTAGCGCTGGCAGCGCGACTGCACGGTAGCGGGCAGCTTGTGCGGATCGGTGGTCGCGAAGATGAACTTGACGTGCGCCGGCGGCTCCTCGAGCGTCTTGAGCAGCGCGTTGAACGCGCTGTTCGAGAGCATGTGCACCTCGTCGATGATGTAGATCTTGAAGCGGCTCTTCGCCGCCTGGTAGCGCACGTTCTCGATGATCTCGCGGACGTCGTCGACGCCGGTGTTCGAGGCGCCGTCGATCTCGAGGACGTCGACGGCGGCGCCGGCGGTGATTTCACGGCAGTTCGTGCAGGCGTTGCACGGCGAGGCCGTCGGCCCCTGCTCGCAGTTCAGTGCCTTCGCGAGGATGCGCGCCGCCGTCGTCTTGCCGACGCCGCGCACGCCGGTGAACAGGAACGCGTGCGCAACGCGCCCGCTGGCGATCGCGTGCCGCAGGGTACGCGACACGTGTTCCTGACCGATCAGGTCGTCGAAAGTCTGGGGGCGCCAGCGGCGCGCCGAGACGAGATACGTCATGCCCCGCTTCGCCCTGCCCGCCGCGCCAGGCGCACCAGTGATAGCTAGGCTTCCCCGCGGCACAGGGAGGGAGTCGGTACCGCTGCTTCCTTCCGGACCTGACGGGGTTCGCGACGCTCCCTTGCGCGGGACCTAGCTATCACTCGTGCGCCTGCGCGACTCACTCCTTCCTGCTACCCCTGCCCGGCGACACGCGCAACCGGGCCGTTTCGCCAGCGACAGCGGAGAGGGTGGGATTCGAACCCACGATACCTTGTGGGTATACGCGCTCTCCAGGCGCGCCCCTTCGACCACTCGGGCACCTCTCCATGCGCCGCGGTACCGTGCCCGTTCCCGCCGCGCGGGTCAACGGGGCGGCGCCGACGCGGGGGCTACGTTGACGCCGCGACGCGCGCGCACTAGACCGACGCGGCACCATGCCGAGCCCGTGCCCCGCCTGCGGCGCTGCTGCTCCGCCCGACGCGCATACCTGCGCCGGCTGCGGGCAGCGGCTCACCGCCGCCGCGCCGCTGCCCGAACGCACCTGCAGCGCGCCAGCCCATCCGGCCGCGATCGTCGCCGTCGGCTTCGGCCGGCGCGCCGTGGCGCGCGGCATCGACCTCGTCCTGTGCGGCTTCATCGGCGGCCTGTTCGCCGGGGTGCTGCTCCTTGCGCTCGGCGGTGATCCGACCGTGTTCGAGCGCACGCCGCCGCTCGGCGGCCTCGGCATGTGGCTGATCCAGACGGCAATGATGGTGGTTTACCACGGCGTCGCCGAGTCGGTGGCCGGCACGACGCTCGGCAAGCTGCTGCTCGGCCTGCAGGTGGTCGGCGATCAGGGCGAGCCGCTGTCGATCGGCCGCGGCGTGCTGCGCAACGCCTGGGTGCCCGTCGACGGCCTTCTCTTCGGGCTCGTGGCGTACGTCGTCATGCGCCAGTCGCCGCGTCGCCAGCGGCTCGGCGACCGCTACGCGCACAGCCTCGTGCTGCGGCGCAGCGAGCTCCCCGAGCTCGCGCGTCCCGGCGCGCTCACCATCGCCCACGGTCTCGTCCTCGGCCTCGCGCTCGCTGCCGCGATCTGCGCGCTCGGCTTCCTGCTCCTCGGGACCGCCGCGCCCGTCGGCCCGACGGCTTGATCCGGCTGCCCGGCGCGGGCAGGGATGCGGGATAGAGGAGGCACGCGATGCAACTCGGCCGGCTCGGCGTGTGGACGTTTCTCGACCTGATGACCGCCCCGGAGGCGGCGGCGTTCGTGCGCCGCGTCGAAACACTCGGCTACTCGGCGTTGTGGATCCCCGAGGCGATCGGGCGCGACCCGTTCACCCTCCTCGGCTTTCTCGCCGCCCAGACCGAGCGCCTCGTGCTCGCCACCGGCATCGCGAACATCTACGCGCGCGATCCGATGACGATGCGCGCCATCCAGCAGACGCTCGGCGAGATGGCGCCCGGCCGTTTCGTGCTCGGCCTCGGCGTGTCCCATTCGCACCTCGTCACCGGCGTGCGCGGCCACGAATACCAGAAGCCGGTGCCGGCGATGCGCGCCTACCTCCACGCCATGCACGGTGCGCTGTACCGCGCCGTCGAGCCGGCCGAGGAGGCACCGATCGTCCTCGCCGCGCTGCGTCCGGCGATGCTGCGGCTCGCCCGCGAGGCGGCGCGCGGGGCGCATCCCTACCTCACCACGCCGGAACACACGGCACGGGCGCGGGCGCTGCTCGGGCCTGACCGCTGGCTCGCCCCCGAGCAGATGGTCATCCTCGAGACCGACGCCGCGACCGCACGCGGCGTTGCGCGCAGCACGCTGCAGATCTACCTCGGCCTGCCGAACTACCAGAACAATCTGAAGTGGCTCGGCTTCACCGACGAGGACTTGGGAAACGGCGGCAGCGATCGCCTCGTCGACGGCCTCGTCGCCTGGGGCGACGAGGCGGCGATCCGCGCCCGCATCCAGGCACACTACGACGCCGGCGCCGATCACGTCTGCATTCAGCCGCTGCGGCCCGACGGCGTGCCCGGACCCGACCTGCGGGCGCTCGAGGCCCTGGCGCCCTGAGCGCGCCGGCGCTCACCGGCGCGACGAGATCGCGGCTGCGGGGCCGGCAAACGTCTGGTAGAACGCGGCGCGGAGGTACTGCCCGATGCGCCGCTCGCTTCGCCCTGCCCCGCTGCTGCGCGCCGCCGCCGTTGCGGTCGCGCTCGCCGGCTCACCGCTCGTCGCCGCCGTGCCCTGCCCGGCCGAGGTCTCCGACACCGACGTCGACGACGACGACGGCCTCGACATGCCATCGGGCGAGGTGCGCGATCCCGACGAGATCACCCCGCCCGATGCGCGTCCCGGGTCGCCGGATCAGATTCCCTTCCCCGACGCGAAACCCGGTTCACCCGACGAGATCCCGCCGCCCGACGCGCCGCTGCCGCGCTGAGAGGACCGCCGCCGCGCCTACTGGGGACAGCCCGCGAGCGCGCTGTTCACCGCGGCGATCAGCTCGTCGATGCTGACGCTGCCGCTGCCGTCGGCATCGATTGCGGCACAGCCGTCGAGCGTCGCCTCGCCGAGCGCGATGCGGACCGCGAGAATCAGCTCCTCGATCGTCACCGCGCCGCCGCCGTCGCAGTCGCCGCCGCAGCCCGGCGCGCCGCTCAGCATCCAGCCGATGTCGCCGAGCGCCGGCAGCGACAACCCGAGATCGTGCACGGCGACGTCGAGAAACGGCGCCATCAGCTCGGCGGGTTCCACCTCGTCGCTCCAGTGGCTCAGCGAGGCGGCGGGATCGGCGAACGCCGGGGCGTACATCTCGACGCGGCCGAGCACGTCGACGCCGTCGACCACCCCGCCGCTCGCGGCAGTCACCTGGCTGCCGTCCCACACCACGAAGCCGCGCGCACGCACGGCGCTGCGCCGCTGCGTGTCGGTCATCTCGTCGAAGCGCTGGCCGCTGCGCGTGTCGACGAGATGGCGCATGAACACATCCGGCGTGCCGGCGGCGGGCAGCTCGCCGCTGCGCACGTCGACGCGGGTGATGAACCCGAGCCCGTGCCCGAGCTCGTGCAGCGCGACGGTGACGAAGTCGCTGTCCTCGCCGGTCGGCGAGGCATCGAGCCCGTAGTACCAGCCGGCGGGGAACGGACAGGAGGTGCCGAACCCGCTGTTGAACACCGCATCGATGTCGTCCTCCTCCGGGGCGAGATCGAAGCCGGCCAGCTGATCGGCGAGCGCCGACGGATAGAACGTCGCCGCGAGCGGCGCGCCGGAGAAGTCGGCGAAGAGACTCACCGGGCTGGCGGCGCCCAGGGTCACCGAGGAGAGGCTGCACGGCAGCGGGTCGAACGCCACCGCGACGCGGATCTCCACGGAGCTCACCAGCTGCTCGGCCCAGCGCTGCATGGCATACTCGAGCGCCAGCCGGCGCTGCTCGCCGAGGGTCAGGCCGAGGTTGCCGCCGACCGGCGCCACCGGCATCGGGTCATTGAGCCCTTCACCCGGACCGTCGCGCGACACGAGCCGCATCGTCGCCGCCTCGCCGGGCGCAGCCAGCAGGAGCACCAGCAGCGCCATCACCGCCTGCCCTCGCAGCCGGCGATCACTCATGCGTCGCCGCGTCCGACTGCGTGCAGGTATGCGACGGCCGGCCCGGTGCGCCGGCCTCGCGCTCGATGACGTGCAGCCGCCGCCCCTGCAGCGTCAGCTTCACGCCGCCGCCGGGAGCGCGCACGCGTTCAAGGCGCGGCGCCGGCTTCGCCGCGGCAGAGTCGCGGACGTCACCCGTCGCGCCGCCGTTCGTCCTCTCGTCAGACGCTCCCGCCCGCGCACCACCGGCACCACCAGCCAGCAGCACGATCATCCCCAGCCCGATCAGTCGACGCGCCCGCTTCATTGTCGGCCACCCTAGGTTGACGGCACGGCTGAGGCAAAAGCGGCGGGGCGCATGCGAGGTGCCTGATTCACGCCGTCACGATGAAGGTTGAAGAAGCTGAGGAGAATCAGGGGGGCGGGCCGCCCCGGACAGTGGGCGACCCGCCGGCTGGAAGGGGGAACAAGGAGGAAATTCCAGCTGGCGTTCTTTTACTCCACGAGCACCGACCTGTACAGATGGGGTTTGTCCTCTGTGACCTAGGTACTTACCCCTAACCCTTGCCGGGACGGCAATTTCCGGGACCGCGACCGCCGCCACGGGCACCGCAGTACCCTCGAGGCGGAGTCGCCAAGCAGCGGCACGCGCCGATCATGGAGCCAGTCAGCACGGCAACCGAAGCCGCCCCCGCCACCGCCCGTCACCTCCGAGCGGAGGGCACCACTTTTTCAAGCTGCGGAGCGCCCTTGAAACCGCCTCCCGGTGCACGCCCGCCCACGACTCCATCGCGATGGCGGCAGTGGAAGGTGCAGCGGAGAGGGGGGGATTCGAACCCCCGAACCCTTGCGGGTTACACGATTTCGAGTCGTGCCGTTTCAACCGGGCTCACGCACCTCTCCGTCCGGCAGGCGCCGTGTATAGCCGGGTGCGACAGGGTGCTCAAGTGAGGCCGGCGCCACCGCGGCGGGCGCGGAAGAAGTCCTGCAGCAGCGCGCGGCACTCCTCGGCGAGCACGCCGCCCGTCACGGTGAAGCGGTGGTTCAGGCCGGGTGCCGCGGCGGCATCGAAGCGGCCGCCGAGCGCGCCGGCCTTGGGATCGGCGCAGCCGTACACCACTCGGCCCACCCGGGCGTGGATCGCGGCGCCGACGCACATCAGGCACGGCTCCACGGTGACGAACAGCGCGGCGCCGGTGAGGCGATAGTTGCCGTGCCCGCGTCCCGCGGCGCGCAGGGCGACGATCTCGGCGTGGCCGGTCGGATCGTGCGTCGCAATCGGCTGGTTGCGGCCGCGCGCGATGATGCGCCCACCGATCGCCACCACGGCGCCGACCGGCACCTCCCCGGCGCGCGCCGCAGCAGCCGCTTCCGCCAGGCAGGCGCGCATCAGCTCGGCATCGTCACTGGAACCACCACTCACGCCCCACCCTCCCGCGTCCTCCCCGCGCCGGCGCAGCAAACCCGGCGCAGTGCACCTGTTTGATCATCCTCCTGTAGTGCCGTCGGCAGCCGCGACGCGAGAACCGCGCCGGCCGAACCGTTGTGACTCCGCGCTGGCCAGATGTTTCTGCTTCCCCGGCGCTCGCGGCGCGTGCTACGTACGTCGTATGAGCGGGCGCAAGTGATGTCGTGGCGATCGATGGCCGATCTCGCCAGTGACAGCTTGCGGATCCCGACCGGGACGCTGCTCCTGCGCCGCTTGCGCGTCGTGCTGCTGATCTGCGCCGCCGGAGCGATTCTGTACGCGCCGCTGCAGCTGGCGCACTGGCGCCCGGCGATGCTGCCCTCGTTCGTGCTGCATCTGCTCGGCCTGACGCTCGGGCTCGGCACGATCCACGTGCTTCTGCCGCGCTCCTGGGCGCGGCGCCACGCCTGGGCCGTGTCCACCGTCGCGGTGTCGGCAGCGTATGTCCTGGTTGCCCTCACGCGCGCGCTCTACGTCCCCGGCGATTATCACACCACCGCGGTGCTGTTCGTCGGTGCCGCCCTGACGACCGCCTCGATCCTCCCGTGGGGCGTCGCCCTCCAAGCCGTCACCGTCGGCATCGGCACGGTGTCGCTGGTAGCTGCCGCGTATCACGTCGACGGCTCGCTCGCGGCACTGCGCGGCGATCCGGCGATCGCCGTGACTCTCGGGTTCGTCCTGTCCCTCCTCGCGGCGCGTGAGATCACGCGCTATCGCGTCGCGCATCGCCGCGAGCTGCTCGACCGCCGCCGCGCCGAGGCGGCCTATCGCCGCCTCGCGGCGCGCCTCGAGCAGCGCGTCGCGGAGCGTACGCTGGCGCTGGAGGATGCGCATGCCGCCCGGCACCGCCGCGAGGCCGAGCTCGCCCATGTGCTGCGCCAGCACACCATCGGCGAGATGGCCGCGGCGCTCGCGCACGACATCAACCAGCCGCTGTGCGCGATCGCGAACTATGCGCAGGGCGCGGTGCAGCGCCTGCGCCGCGGCGAGGTCGATCCCGTGGCATTGCGCGAGGCGTGCGAAGCCATCGCCCAGGAGGGGCTGCGCGCCGGCGCCGTGCTGCGCGGTCTGCGCCGCCTCGTGCAACGCGAGACGACGGTCAGTACCGGGATCGATCTCAACGCGCTCGCCGCGGAGGTCGTCCGCATCGTCACGCCGCAGGCGCACGCGTGCGGCGTGCGCGTCCGGCTCGACGCCGGTCGCGATCTGCCGCCGGTCACCGGCGACGATACGCAGATCGAGCAGGTGATGCTCAATCTCGTGCTCAACGGCGTGCAGGCGGCAGCACTGGCGCCGGGTCCGCGACGCGAGGTCGTGCTCGCCACCGCCCGCGACGGCGGCGAGGTGCGCATCAGCGTCCGCGACACCGGGGCCGGACTCTCGCCGGCGGTACGCGACCGGCTCTTCACTCCGTTCGTCAGCACCACACCGCGCGGCCTCGGCCTCGGGCTGGCGATCAGCCGGACGATCGTCGAATCGCACGGTGGCCGCGTGTGGGCGCAGAGCCCACCGGACAGCGGCGCAACGTTCCACGTGGCGCTGCCGGCACCTGCCCCGCCCTGCTGAACCGCCTCAGCGCGGCAGCGCCGGCACGCCAGCGAACGAGCCGTGCGTCGCGACCAGCACGACGGCAACGACCACCGCGATCGCCAGCCGCCAGGCGCCGATCTCGTCGATCGCCAGCCGGTTGCGCCCCGCCGCAATGGCGGCGAACGGCACCACCGACGTTGCCGCCGCGAACTGCCGCCACGCCTCGCCGTATCGGCGCGCCCGCCGGGCGTCGATCGAGCGCGGGCCGAGGACCGCGAGCAGGAACAGGGTCAGGAACAGCGCCAGCGAGGCGCTGTCGCCGTTGGTCACGAGGTGCGTGGCCGCCCACAGCGCGACACCGAAGAGAAACGGATGACGCGTGATGCGCAGCACGCCGCGCACCGCGTCCGGACGCCCGAGCCGGCCCTCGCCGCCCGCCGCCGTCGGATTCGGCGTCAGCACGCCGAGCACGACGAGCATGACGGCGGCGACGTTGAGAACCAGCGCCGCCCAGCGCAGTCCCATCGGCGTCATCCACAACGACGTCCGTGGCGCGGCGGCGTACGCGAAGAGCACCGCCGCGAGCAGGACGACCTCCAGCAGCGCGAACGCCCCGCGATAGGCCGGCTCGCCGAGCGTGCGCACCAGCGGCGCGCGCAGCGGGCCGCCGGCAATCAGCAGGTGCGAGCAGAGGAAGGCGAGACAGGCGAGCACGAGCGCGGCCATGCGCGCGGCGTACTCCCGTACCGGGAGGTGCGTCAACGGCGTCGCTGCAGCCGTCGCTTTGCGCGCCGCGCGATCCGCGCTAGCGTGCGCGGCGCCTGATGACCGCGCCGCCGTTCTCCGCCCTGTCCGCGATCGAGCGCGGCGCGGCACTCGCCGACCCCGGGTCGCTGCGCGTGCTCGGTGCCGAGCCGGAGTCGAGCCTCGTCACGGCGCAGGCGAGCATCGACGGACGGCGCGTGCTGCTGGCGTGCACCGACGGCCGGCAGCGCGGCGGTACGATCGGCCGCGCCGAGGCGCGTCACTTCGGCGAGCTGCTGACGCGCGCCGAACGGCGCCGCACCGCGGTGGTGGTGTGCTGGGACACCGGTGGCGTGCGCGTGCAGGAGGGCCCGGGCGCGCTCAGTGCCGCCTCGGCAGCCGGCGTGCGGCTCGCGCGGCTCGCCCTGACCGGCACGCCGGTGGTCAGCATCGTCTCCGGGCCGCGCGGCTGCTTCGGCGCACCGTCGGTGATCGCCGCGCTCGGACACGCGACGCTGCTCGTCGACGAGGCGCTGTGGGGACTGACCGGCCCGCGGCTGCTGGAGGGCGGCGCACAGCAGGCGGAGGCGGCGCGCGACTACATGCGTGCCGCGGCGCGCTGTGCCGCCGGGCATGCCAGTGCCCTCACCGCCGATATGCCGTCCGACGTGCGCACCGCCGTCGCCGCGGCGCTCGGCGCGTCGCTCACGCGGCTCGGGCCCGCCGCCGTGGTGGCGCACTGCCTGGGCGTCACGCGCCGCCTGCTCGGCCAGCTCGATCCCCCCGAGACCGGCGCGATCGGCCTCAGCGCGCGCCAGCGCGACTTCTTCGCCTACTCGTTCCGCGGCGAGTGGCGCACGACCGAACCGAGTGTGCGCCTCGGGCTCGTGCACGCCGCCTGGGGCGAGCTGCGTGGCACGCGGACGCTCGGCATCATCGTCGGCCCCGAGCGCTCGCCGCATGGCATCGGCGTCGCCGACGCGCACGCGGTGCTGCTCGCCGTCGAGCAGGCGATGGCGGGTTCGCCGGGCGCACCGATCGTCACGTTCCTCTTCTGCCGCGGACACGCGAGCGACCTCCGCCAGGAGCGCGCCGGGCTGCCGCGCGCCCTCGCCGAGTGCCTGCGCGGCCTGCTCGCCGCGCGGCTTGCCGGCCATCCCCTGCTCTGCGTGCTCGGCGGCGGCGCCTACGGCGCCGCGTACCTCGCCATCGCCGCGCCGAGCCACCGTGTGCTCGCGCTCCAGGGCACGCGTATCGCGCCGATGGCGCCGCGCGTGCTCGCCGCGTTTCGCGAGCTGCGCGACCTGCGCGACGCGGCGGAGACGCCGGAGGAATTCGCCGCGGCGATGCTGCCCGACGTCCGCATCGTCGAAAGCGTCGTGCGCCTGCCCCGCGCACTCGGCGACGAGCTGAACGCCGCGCGGCAGGCACAGGAACCGCCGCGGCGGCGGCTCACCGTCGCCGGGCGCTGAGCGATCTCAGCGCAGCGCGCGCCAGCACTGCACCGCCGCCTCGACGCCGAGTCGCGGGCTCGCCAGCACCGGCACGCCGAGGTCGCGCAGTCGCTCCGCCGCCGGCGCCATCGACGCCTGCGCGAGCACGATGACGTCTGCATCCGTTGCGGCCTGGCGCGCCGCGGCGGCGACCTGCGCGACGTAGTCCTCGAGCGCGCCGCGCTCGAACGCGGCCCAGGCGTCGGCGCACGTCTCGGTGCGCACCGTCACCGCGCGCCCGGCCGCGCGGGCCGACGCGTGCAGCAGGGCGAGCGTCGGCTCCAGCGTGCTGGCAAGCGCCGCGACGACGGTGATGCGCTGGCCGCGGCGCACGGCGGCCTCGGCCATCGGCCGGTCGACGCGCAGCACGGGCGCGTCGGGACGCGCCGCCGCCTCGGCGGCAGCGCCGATCGTCGAGCACGTGCAGAGCACGACCCGCGCCCCGCGCCCGCGCAGCTGCTCCACGGCGGCGGCGACACGTGCCGCCAGTGCGGGCGTCACCTCGCCCGCGGCGCGTGCATCGGCGAGCAGCGCCGGCTCGACGGCATGGCACGCCGGGAGCGTGGCATCGACCGCGTCGAGCACGGCGCTGAACGCCTCGACCGGCGGTGTCGCGGTATGCAGGAAGCCGAGCACGGGCGCAGCACCTCAGCCGGCGACGCGATAGATCGGCGCGATCTGCTCCACGCCACTGACGCAGAAGCCGAGATCGCGCAGCAGCCCGTCGCCGATACCGTACACCAGGCCGTACACCGACAGCGCCGCACCGCGCCGCCACGCGTTCTGCACGACGGTGGTATGACAGACGTTCGCCACCTGCTGCGCGACGTTGAGCTCGCAGAGCCGGTCGACGCGCGCCTCGGCAGCGATCGCATCGAGCGCCGACCGGTTCGCCTGGTAGACGTCCTTGATCGCGCGCAGCCAGTTGTCGATCAGCCCGAGCTCGGCGTTGCTCATCGCGGCGCGCACCCCGCCGCAGCCGTAGTGCCCGCAGACGATGATGTGCTCGACGCGCAGGACGTCGATCGCGAACTGCAGCACGGAGAGGCAGTTGAGATCGGTATGGATGACGACGTTCGCGACATTGCGGTGCACGAACAGCTCGCCCGGCAGGAGGCCGACGATCTGATTCGCCGGCACCCGGCTGTCCGAGCAGCCGATCCACAGGTACTTCGGAGCCTGCTGGCGCTGCAGACGGGCGAAGAAGTCCGGATCGTCCGCCGTCATCTGCGCCGCCCAGCGGCGGTTGTTCTCGAACAGCTCGGCAAGAACCGGCACGGCGGCTGTGTACTGCGCCGGCGCGCCGCGCCGCAATGACCAACGGAACGCCCGCGCGCGGCGGGGCGGCGACGTGGCCGTCAGGGCAGCGGCAGCCGCCGGCCCGCCACCTGAATGGCGAGAAAGCCGAGGATCGCCACGAGGCCGACGAAATGATCACGGCAGATCATGCGCGCCAGTGCGCTCTGCTCGGCGGCAGAGTCCGCGCGCGTGCCGAGACGCGCCGCTCCGGGCAGCACGCGCCACAGCGCCAGGGCGGCGGGTACGGTGCACAGCACCAGGGCCAGCAGGCCGGGCGCCATCGGCAGGACGCCACGGCGGATCTCGGCGACCGTGGCGGCGATGGTCACGAGCATCACGACCGCGAGCGCGTAGCCCATCGGCAGCGCATCGGTGGTGACGCGCCGGTAGTAGGCGGCGATCGAGGCGAGCACCGGCTCGGGCAACTCGCCGCGCCGGTGCCGCAGCACCTGCACATCGAACATCAGATCGAACCACAGCACGGCGAGCAGGAAACCGCCGCCCGCGGCAGCCAGCGCACGGATCATCGTCGTCCCCCCGCGCGCGGCTTACCGTGTCACCCGCGGCGGGTAAACCGCGCGACGTCGCGCTCGACTCAGCGCACCACGTGGCCGAGCTGCACGAGGCCGCTGAGCGTGTCCCACTCCGCCCACGCCTCGGCGATGCGGCCGCCGCTGATGCGGTAGAACGCGAGGTAATCGGCAGCCAGCACGCGTCCGCTCGCCGGGTACGCGCCGAGCGGACCGAGCTGTGTGCCGCGGAAGTGGTGCCGCGCGGCGACGCGGTCGCCCTCGGCGATCAGGTCCTCGATGGTTTCCCGCGCGTCGGGGAACGTCAGCAGCTCGCCGCGCAGGAAGCGCTCGAGATCGGCGAGGCTGCGCACGCCGGGCTCGCCGCCTGCGGCACTGTGACGCACGAAGTCCGCTGTGACGAGCGTCGCGAGCTGCGCCCACTGGCGCGTGTTGATTGCCGCAACGAAGGCGCGAATCAGGGCCTTGTTCGCCTCGAGGTCAGCAGCCGCCATGTCTCGACTCACCGCATGTGTTGTTCCGGACGTGGCGTCTTTAGCGCCGTGGCGATGTGTCTTCCGAGAGCACGTTCAAGGGTCGCTCAGGTACCCTGCGCTTCGGCGAGCAGGTCGACGTAGGCGCGATCGATCAACGCCTCCGCGCCGATCCCGAGCGCGGCGAGCAGGTGCTCCGCCTCGGCGATGCCCGGCGCGACGTCCTCGCCCGATGCGAGCACGACCTCGAGCTCGAGAAACTCGCCGAGCTCGTCGACGCAGTCGAGGTGGATGCGCGTCCGCCCGGCGAGATACAGCGTGCGTCGCTTGCGGACGCGTCCGGCGGTGCCATACGCGCGCGACAACGCCTCGCGCAGCGCCGCGGGCGCGGCGGTCGGCGCGATCACGTAGCGCGACGGCTTCGGCTCCGCCGTGTCCGAGCGTTCGTAGAAGATCAGCTCGCCCGCCGATTCGGAGAACGCGCGCAGCTTGAGCCGGCCGGCCTGGCACGGGAAGAACGTGTCGTCCTGCGTGATCGTGATCGGGCCCTGGTCGGCGAGTGCGGCAACGCGCGGTTCGAGCGCCGCGATACTCGCCACGCGGGCCTTCACCTCGACGTTGCGTGCCATGGCTACGCGCCGGCCGGGAACGGCTGGTTGTCCGCCGGGCGCGGCGGCACGGCGGGATCGGGCACGGCCGTCGCCTGGTCGAGGTAGTCGGCGAAGTAGCCGAGGATGCCGGCACGATCGAGGACCCGATCGAGCGCCGGCGAGCGCGCCGCCCGATAGCGGGCGAGCAGGATGCCGCGCGCCACGTTGAGGAAGTTCGTCGTCGCGATGTCGGCTGTGCGGCCCGCGCTGAACGACACCGTCGCGCGCCCCTCCCGCGTCGCCGCCGCCACCCAGGGCAGATAATGGCGGCCCGTCTCGGCGAGCAGGGCGATCAGCGTCTCCGGGACCTCCCCGGCCGGCAGCCAGTCGCCGAACTGTCGGCGGCGCGGTGTCATCAGCGCGTGCGTGTGCGCGACGATCGCCATGCCGGCAGCCTCGGTCCACTCGCGGCACAGCGGATCGTGGATGAAGTGCGCCGCATTGCCGCCGAAGATCGCGAAGTCGGCGAGCGCCGGACGGCCGCCGAACAGGCAGCCGTGCGCCTCGAGATGCGCGGCGAGCGCGCGCTGCCAGGGGTGCAGCGACTCGCGGATCCAGCCGTCGATGTTCTCCGGCGTCGTGCCGAGGCGCGGCAGGCAGCCGGTCATCGCCGCCGTCACCATGTCGCGCACGCCCGCGATCGGCCCCGGCAGCTCGAGGGTACCCTCGCGCGCGATTTCCCAGCTGCCCGAACGCGTGTTCTCGGGGTAGAGCCAGCGCGAGCCGACGGCGTGGCGGTAGAACCACTCATCGCTGACGTCGTCGAGCAGACAGTCGAGAAACGCGAGCAGCGGGTCGGGCGGCACGATCGACGGCTGCGGATGCTGCGTCTCGAGATGGAGGATGACCGCCGTCGAGTCCCAGATCAGCTCGCCGGACGGGGTACCGATCACCGGAATGCCGCCGTTCCACCCCGCCGCGTGCGCGGCGACGTTCGCGCCGATGCTCGGCTGCATCCGCCAGCGCAGGTCCTTGTAGTCGAGGTACCCGGTGACCTTGCGGGTGAAGTACGACGGCAGGACACCGTGGACGACGAACTCGTTCGAAGCTGACACGCGACACTCCTCCGCTGACGGGAGCGCACCGTCGCACACCCATGCGGTGCCGCGCCACTCCGGCGGCACCGCGTTGCCCGCCGGCTGTGCTTACGGCCGCTCTCGCGGCGGCACGTCCGCGGCATCATCCGCGGACAGCAGCTGTTCGGCGCCGGTCACGAGCTCGCCAATCACCGCCGCCGCGGCCTGCACGGTCGTGACGTTGGCCACCGACTCGCCGGCGTAGAGCGCCATCGCCTCGATGTGTCCCGTCGAGCCTGCCGTCGGCGCCATCACCGAGAAGCGCGGCACCGGCTCCATGCGGTCGCCGACCGCCGCCTCGCCGATGATGCCGTCGGGCAGCGCCGCCGCCGCGTCGACGGCCGAGCGCAGCACGCGGTGGGGCGCATCCGGCCACAGCCCCGAGAATGCCGTGGTCAGCACCGTGTCGCCCGCGGTCGCGGCGAGCAGGCGCGCGATGTACGCCGGATGCGCGCCGGACTCGGTCGTGGCGACCAGGCGCGTGCCGACCCGCGCGCCGGCGGCACCGCACGCGAGGACCGCGGCGAGATCGCGCGCGGTGGCGATGCCACCGGCGGCGAGCACCGGCACGCGCACGCGGTCGAGCACGCCGGAGAGCAGCGGCAGCAGGCTCGTCGTGCCGCGCACATGGCCACCCGCTTCCGTCCCCTGCACGACGACGACGTCGCAGCCCGCCGCCTCGGCTGCGAGCGCCTCGGCGATCGAACCGACCTGCCAGCTCGCCAGTGCCCCGCCGGCATGCACCGCGGCGACGAGCTCGGGCGCCGGCTCGCCGTAGAAGAACTCGACCAGCCGCGCGTGGCGCGCCGCGATCGGCACGCACGACGGATCGAGGAACGGCATGAGGAAGTTGACGCCGATCACGCCGCGCGTTGCGGCGACCAGCCGCGCGAGCGTCGCCTCGAGCTCGGCGGCGCTGAACAGCGGCGCGGGCAGCATGCCGACGGCGCCGGCCTCGGCCACCGCGGCGACCAGCGCCGGCGTCGCGATGCCGGGCATCGCCGCCGCCTGGATCGGCACCGTGGCGCCCGTGAGGCGGGTGAACGCGGTGACGATCACGACCCGTCCGCCGCGACGGTGATTTCGCCGCGCAGGTACTCGACCGCGGTGCCGGCGATCCGCACGCGATCGCCGCGCAGCTCGCACCACAGCTCACCGCCGCGCGCCGAAATCTGCCGCGCGTGCAGCGCCGGGCGGCCGAGGCGGGCCGCCCAGTACGGCGTCAGCGTGCAGTGAGCCGAGCCGGTCACCGGATCCTCCGCGATGCCGGCGCGCGGCGCGAAGAAGCGCGACACGAAGTCGACTTCGTCCCCGGGGGCGGAGGCGATTACCGCATACGTGTCGAGCGCCGCGACGCGCGCGATGTCGGGCCGCAGCGCGCGCACCTCGGCCTCGCTGTCGAACACCGCGAGGAGATCGCGCGCCCGCAGGACCTCGCGCGGCCGGGCGCCGAGCGCGGCGACGAGCGCCTCCTCGATCGGCACCGGCTCCGCGGGCCGCGCCGGAAAGTCCATCGCCAGCCCCTCGGGTGCGCGGCTCACCGTCAGCTCGCCGCTGCGCGTCACAAACGCGATGCGCTCGCGCGTCGGGTACCGCTCACGCAACAGCACGAACGCCGCCGCGAGTGTCGCGTGCCCGCAGAGGTCGACCTCGATCGTCGGCGTGAACCAGCGCAGCGGGCAGACGCCGTCGCGCGCGATGACGAACGCGGTCTCCGACAGGTTGTTCTCCGCCGCGATCGCCGCGAGCACCGCATCCGGCAGCCACGCCTCGAGGAGCACGACGGCAGCCGGGTTGCCGCCGAAGCGGCGACTGGTGAAGGCATCGATCTGGTACAGCGGATAACGCATGGCGCGGCTCCGTCGGCGCGGCGGTCTGCCGCACGCATGCCAGCCGCGACCGGGCGCGGCAATCCACTTCGTCGATCGTCGCGATTTTCCGCGGCGCCGGTCCCGGCGACGATCGACGTCGCCGCGCTACGCGCGCCCGTGCCTCACGAGCACGTCGGCGGCGCGAGCGTGTAGAACTCGACCGTCGTGCCGCCCTCGACCATGGAGCCGCGGGCGATGCCGAGCATGCCGGCATGGCCCGGTGCGGTATGCGGGCTCGAGCCGAGTGCGTCGGCGCTGAGACCGAAGGGCTGCAGGTAGATGCCGGTGCCGGCATCGGAGCCGAGCAGCTCGTAGACGGCGATGAGCGAATTGTCGGCGGCGCGGCTGGTGTACTGCGCGACCCAGTCGGCGCCCATCGCGTGCACCTGCGTCGTCCAGCGGTGATTGGTCTTCTGCGCGGTCACGTCGATGACCCGGTTGGCGATGTCGATCGAGCTCGTCGCCGTGCGCCGGAAGGTGGCGAAGTGGATCTGCCAGGGGGCGCTGTGCGAGCGCGCCGAGTTCTCCGTCCAGATGGCGGCGTAGTGGTCGCCGTTGTACGCGAGGTCCGGAAACTCGTCCCACTGGTACTGCTTCGCCTGCACGACCTTCTTGTGGTTGCTGATCGTGCCGCCGAGCGGCCAGTACTTCGTCATCACGCCACCGGTCGTGATCTGAATGTCCTTCACGCTGATGATCGTGAACGCGCTGCCGTCGAACGCGGCGCGGGGATAGAACTGGTGCGTGAAGTCGAAGTCGACGAGATTGATGATCGACGACACCGGCGCGCCGCTGGTGTTGAGCCGGAACGCATACGCGCAGGAGTGGCCGGCGCACTCGCCCTCGATCACGCCCTGGAAGCCGCCGGGATAGGGATCGAGATCGCCATCCGCCTCCTGGTCGTAGGCGGGGTTGGCGAACAGCGGCGGACCGACCGCGCGGCGCTGGCTGAGCACGCCGTCGATCGTCATCGAATGATAGTAGAGCGTGGTGCCCTCGGCGGTGAGCACGGCGAAGTGGCCGTCGTTCCACGCGGCGAGATAGTAGCGGCCGCGGAACGTGAGCTTGGGAATCGAGGCGACGCGCAGCGGGCCGGCGGTGATCTGGCCGTTGAACGCCACGTGCGCGTAGTAGAGGCGCGCGACACTCGTCGCCTCGGGATCGGTGCGCAGCCAGAATACGCCCCAGCCGCTGTCGGTCGGCACGGTGCGCGTGAGCCACACGTTGCCGCCGGTCTGCTGGCTGACGAGCTGCGGCGAGGAGACGTTCCACGTCAGGCCGCTGACGCATGTCTGGGTCGGCGTGGGCGACCAGGTATAGGTCGGGGTCGGGGTCTGCGTCCGCGTCCCGGTGCGCGTCGCCGTGCCCGTCGAGCTCGGCGTGCGCGTCGGCGTGAGCGTGCGCGTGCGGGTCGGCGTCACCGTGCGCGTGCTCGTGCGGGTGCGCGTCGCAGTGCGGGTCGGCGTCGCGGTGCGCGTTGGCGTCCCGGGCGGCGGCAGCGTCGCCGTCGCCGTTGGCGGGCTCGTCGGCGTCGCCGTCGCACTCGCCGTCGGCGTGCGCGTCGGGGTGGCGCTGTTCGTCGGCGTGCGGGTCAGGGTCGGCGTCTCACTCGGCAGTGGCGTGGCGCTCGGCGTCGGCGTGGCGCTCGCCGGCGCCGTCGCGGTCGGCGTCGCCGTGTCGACGGCGACCGTATCGGTCGCGGTCGGTGTCGGCGGCGCCGGTGGTTGCCAGTTGCCGGTGCAGTCGCCGAACAGCACGGCGAGGAAATCCTGCCCGGTCACCGGAGTGACGAGCGGTTCCCAGGCGATCATGCCTGGCTGACAGGCCGGCGCCATCTGCGGCGGCATCGTCTCCTGGTTCGGCGCCGCGGCGGGATCGGGCACGAACGACCAGTCCGATCCGCACGCCTCGGCCACCGGAAAGCGCGGGACCATGCCGACGACGAGCTGCAGGATGCGTGCGGCATCGAGGGAGCTGACCGTGCCGTCGCCGGTCACGTCGCACGCCAGGATCTGGTGCGGGCCGAGCTGGCGCAGGCCGACGACGTGCTCGAGCGCGTACGTCGCATCGACGGCGCTGATGCCGTTGCCGCGATCGCCGAGCTTCGCCGGCACGAGCTGCCAGTTGCCGTCGCCGGGTTCGGTGAAGACGTACCCGCCGTCCTCGCCGGTACGCGCGGTCAGCTGCCCCGCGCCGCTGAGCGTGAGCGTGACGTCCGCGACGCTCGCACCGCCGTTGTAGTACCGCACCTGCCCCGACAGCGCGCTCTGCGCCACCGTCGGTGTCATCCCACCGATCGTCGCGAGCGTCACTGCCGCGACTGCCCACCACCGCCTGCCGGCGCGTTCCTTCTCCTGCATCGTCTCCCGTTACGCCGCGGCCCAGCGGAGCAACCGCGGTGCCACGATCCCCACCGTGTTGCCCACCGGGCATAGCACGTCAGGTGACAAAACGTGCGGCCATTTAGTGACGCTTCGCGGCGCTGCTGCGGCACGGTGCCGGGCCGCGCGCATCGCCGTTCGCGGAATTGACTGCGCGCCAGCGGCACGGTCTAAGCGGAGTCGTGACCGGACGGTGTCTCGCCATCCATGCGGGTGAGCCTGCCCGGCTGGGCGTGCGCCCGACCCGGCGCGCGGCGCGGGCGGCGCGTGTCGGTGCGCGAGCCGGCCCGGAGACCATCGCGTGAGCGAGGCCCCCGAGCCGCTGCGCGACGCACCGGCGGCGCCGCAGGCCGCCGAGCGCGAGCTGCGCGATTTTCAGCGCCGCCACGAGCAGCGCCGCCGCCAGCTGCCGCGCGCCATCCTGACCGGCGTGATCGCCGGCCTCGTCGCCGTCGCGTTCCGCGCCGCACTTGCCGAAGCCGATGCGTTGCGCGACGCGCTGGTGGCGCGCGTCCACGTCCAGTCGTGGGCCTGGCTCGCGGTGGTGCTGTTCTCGGCCACCGGCGGCGGCCTCGCGGTGTTTCTCGTCCGACGCTTCGCTCCGGATGCCGGCGGCAGCGGCATCCCGCACGTGAAGGCGGTGCTCTACGATCTGCGGCCGATCGCGTGGGCGCGTGTCCTGCTGGTCAAGTTCGCCGGCGGCATCGCCGCACTCGGCGCCGGACTGGCGCTCGGCCGCGAGGGTCCGACGATCCAGATGGGTGCCGCCATCGGGCGTCTCGTCGGCGGCTGGTTTCCCTGCACGGCACGCGAGCGGCGCACGCTGATCGCGGCGGGCGCCGGCGCCGGGCTGGCGGCGGCGTTCAACGCGCCGCTCGCCGGACTGGTGTTCGTGCTCGAGGAGCTGCAGCGCGATTTCGCGCCCGGCGTGTTCGCGACGACCTTGATCGCCTCGGTGATCGCCGACATCGCCTCGCGCGTCCTGTTCGGGCAGCAGCCGGTGTTCGCGGTGCCGATCGCGGCGCCGCCGCCGTTGTCCCTGCTGCCCGTCGCGCTCGTGCTCGGCGCGCTCGCCGGCGTGCTCGGCGTGGTCTTCAACCGCACGCTGCTCGCCAGCCTGACGCTGTTCGCGCGTACGCCGTGGCGACCGGCGTGGATCAACGGCGCGCTCGTCGGCGCCGGCGTCGGGCTCGTTGCACTGGCGTTGCCGGCGGCGGTCGGCAGCGGTCACCATCTCGTCGAGCGCATGCTCGCCGGCGACTTCCCGCTCCCGGCGGTCGCGGGGCTCTTCGTGCTGCGCTTTGCGCTCACGCAGCTCAGCTACGGATGCGGTGCGCCGGGCGGCATCTTTGCGCCGCTGCTCGTGCTCGGTGCGGCACTCGGTCTGCTCGTCGGCTCCGGCGCCGCGCAGCTCGCGCCGACCGCCGGCATCGAGCCGCGCGCGCTCGCCGTCGTCGGCATGGCCGCCTATTTCACCGCCATCGTGCGCGCGCCGCTCACCGGGATCGTGCTGATGGTCGAGATGACCGGCAACTACGCCATGGTGCTGCCGCTCGTCGTTGCCTGCCTCGCCGCATACGGCATCGCGGACTACCTCGGCGACCTGCCGATCTACGAGGCGCTCCTGCAGCGCGATCTCCTGCGCGAGGCGGCGCAGCCGCAGCTCGACGGCGTGCTGCTGCTCGATCTGACGATTGCCCCCGGTGCGCCGTTCGACGGCCGGCGCATCCGCGAGCTCGGGCTGCCACCCGGCGCGATCATCACCACGCTGCGGCGCCGGCAGCGCGACATGGTGCCGACCGCCGACCTGCCGCTCGCCGCCGGCGATCAGATCAGCGTGCTGGTCGCGCCGGAAGCAGCCGCCGCCCTGCCCCTGCTGCGCCGTGGCGCGGGATTAACCTCGTAGCGGGCGCCCCGATCGCTGACGCCGGGACGGGCTTCTCCAACCCGGCGCGGATCAGAACGTCAGCTCGCCGGCGTCCAGCCGGCGGGCGAGGTCGGCATCGAACGGCACGTAGGTGGCGTGCGCATCGTCGCGGAGCCACAGGGGGTCGGCGACGCGGGTGCGATCGTAACCTTCCGCCTGCAGGCGCGTCTTGGTGTGCTTGAGCGTGCCGGTGACGTCCATCGCCGCCCCGAGCCGCACGAACAGCGGGCGCGCGTAGGACGGCAGCACGGCGGTGGCGAAGGCGTAGTAGGCCGCGGGATCGAACACCGCGCCGGGCTGCAGGACGATGAATGCCATGCCGGCGCGACCGTCGGCGTGCGGCACGACGACGCCGTACACTGCCGTCTCGCTCACGCCCGGTGCGCCGTTGAGCAGCTCGGCAACCTCGGCGGTGGCGACGTTCTCGCCCTTCCAGCGGAACGTGTCGCCGATCCGATCGACGAAGTAGTAGTACGACGCGCGGTCGCGGCGCAGCAGATCGCCGGTGCGCAGATAGCAGTCGCCGGGCACGAAGCCGTCGCGCAGCAGCTTCGGCTCGTTGTCGGCGCGATCGACGTACCCGTCGAAGCCCATGGCCGTGTTCGCGGCGACGAGGCTGAGCAGCTCGCCGACCTCGCCGGGCCGGCACTCGATCAGCCGGCCGTCGGCTCCGCGGCAGGGTTGCTGGATGGTCGGGTCGAGGCGCACCAGTCGCAGCTGGCGGTGCGTGAACGGCGCCGACCGCCCGACCGAGCCCACCCGGCCGCGGCGGTTCATCAGGCTCAGGTTCGCCTCGGTCTGCCCGTAGGTTTCGACGACGCGGGGGATGCCGAACCGGTCGACGAACGTGCGCCAGATGTCGGGGCGCAGCCCCGGCCCGGTGGCGATGCGGATGCCGTGCGCGCGATCGCGCGGACCCGGCGGCTGGCGCAGCAGGTAGCGGCAGAGCTCGCCGACGTACATGAAATGCGTGACGCCGTGCCGCTGCACGTCGTCGAGGAAGGCGCTCGCCGAGAAACGCCGGCGCGAGGCGAAGGTGGTCCCGGCGTGCAGCGCCGGCGCGAAGCCGACGAAGTTGGAATAGCCGTGATAGAGCGGTGTCGGCGCATACGAGCAGTCGCCGTTGCGCAGCTCGAGGACGATGCGCAGCGACTGCCCGCCCATCGTCACGCGCGCATGACGGATGACCGCCGGTTTCGGATGGCCGGTCGTGCCGGACGTGTAGATGTACAGCATCACGTCGGCGACCGTCACGTCGGGAATGTCGGGCTCGGCGGTCGAGGCGGCGGCGAGCGCCTCGCGCAGCGGCAGGAAGCCCGTGCCGCGCAGCGCGGCCGGGCTGGCGTCGGCGTACACCACCCGCCCCTCGACCGGCGGCAGCTCGGCGAGCGCCGGCCAGCAGGCGTCATCGGCGAGCACCACCGAGGCTGTCGAGGCCCGCAGCACGTGTGCGAGCGCCGCGCCGCGCAGGTTGGTGTTGAGCAGCGCGCCGATGCTGCCGAGCTTCGCCATCGCTCCTTCCGCCATCAGGAAGTCGGGCGAGTTCTCCATCAGGATCGCCACCGCGGCGCCGCGGACCACGCCGGCGCCGGCGAGCAGCGCCGCGTAGCGGTTCACGCCGGCGTTGTAGGCGCCGAACGTCACGCTCTCGTCCTCGAAGCGCAGCAGAACGCGGTCGGGCATGCGCTCGGCCTGCTCGCGCATGACGTAGCCGCACGTCCGGAAGCCGTCGGCGCGCGCCCTGGCGAGCGCCGCGCCGATGCGGCGGTAGTGCGGGAGCTCGCGCAGATCCTCGAGGAACGTCAGGACGCGTGAGGGCCAGTCCATGGACGCCTCAGACCGCCGGCGGCCGGCGCGCCGTGGCGCGCGGAGGCGCTGCGCCCCCGGGCGCCCGCCGCGCGCCGTTCACCGTCTCGCGAACGCGAGCCGCAGGTTGCCGCACGCTTCGCGCACCGCGGCACCGGCCTGATCCATCAAACCGCTCATGGCGAAGAAGCCGTGGATCATGCCGTCGTAGCGCGTCAGCCGCGCCGGCACGCCGGCCTCCTCGAGGCGCCGCGCGTAGGCTTCGCCCTCGTCGCGCAGCGGATCGAACTCGGCGGTGATCACCAGGGCGGGCGGCAGGCCGGCGAGCGACGCGGCGCGCAGCGGCGATGCATACGGCTCCTCGCCGCGCGCCGGCGTGTCGCCGAGATAGTGGCCCCAGAACCAGTGCATGTCGTCGGCCGTGAGCAGGTAGCCCTCGGCATTGTCGCGGTACGAGGCGGTGTCGAAGGCGTGCGCGGTGACCGGATAGATCAGCAGCTGGAGCACGAGCGGCGGGCCGCCGCGGTCGCGCGCCATCTGGGCGACCACCGCGGCGAGATTGCCCCCGGCGCTGTCGCCGCCGACGGCGATGCGGTGCGGGTCGGCACCGAGCTCGGCCGCGTGCTCGGCGCACCACCGGGTCGCCGCATGACAGTCCTCGGCCGCGGCCGGATAGCGGTGCTCGGGCGCCAGGCGATAGTCGACCGACACGACCACGCAGCCCGCGCCGTTGGCCAGCGCGCGACAGGTCGCGTCGTGCGTTTCGAGGCTGCCGAGCACCCAGCCGCCGCCGTGGAAATAGACCAGCAACGGCAGCGGCGCCGTGCCGTTCGGGGTGTAGATGCGGATCGGAATCTCGCCGCCGGGGCCCGGGATGCGTCGGTCGGTCACCGAGGCGACCGCCTCGGGCTCGGCGACGCGCAGCCCGCCCAGCGCCTCCATCATGCGGCGCGCGTCGGCGACGGACATCGATGACAGCGGCGCACCACCCAGCGCGGCAAGCTGGTCGAGCACGGCCCGGGCCTGGGGATCGAGCGGCATTCGTCTTCCTCCTGCGTGAGGCGCTTTAGCATCGCGCCGCGCGATGGCGCGAGCCGCCGGCGCTTTGCGAGCGGTCAGTGCCGCGCGTCGAACAGCACCGGCAGGCGATTCGGGGAGCGGAACGCGAGGCCGACGACGGCGCAGTCCTCGGCCGGATCGAGGCGCAGATTCGGCAGCCGATCGAGCAGCGCGCTGAGCGCCGTGCGTGCCTCGAGCAGCGCCAGATGCGAGCCGGCGCAGAAGTGGGCACCGAACCCGAACGCGAGGTGATCGTCGTTGCGACGCGCGAGGTCGAAGCGGTCGGGATCGGCATAGTGTCGCTCGTCGCGGTTCGCCGAACCGACGATGACCGACAGCATGGCGCCGGCGGGCACGGGATGGCCGGAGATCTCGACGTCCTCGGTCGCCTCGCGCGAGACGAACTGCACCGGCGACTCCCAGCGCAGCGTCTCCTGGATCAGCCGGTCGATCGCGCCGCGATCGGCACGCACGGTTTCGGCGACCTCGGGATGGCGCAGCAGCGCGTACAGGCAACTGCCGGTGAGGCGGTACGTCGTCTCCGCGCCGGCGGGCAGCAGCAGGCGCAGGAAGCCGAGCACCTCCTCGTCGGTCAGCCGGACGCCGTCGACCTCGGCGTGCACCAGGCGGCTGAGCAGGTCGTCACGCGGCTCCGCCTTGCGCGCCGCCATCAGCGGCGAGAGGTACTCGACGAGCTCCTGCGCGGCCTGGAAGCCGCGCGCCGGATCGTCGCCGACACTGATCAGGTCGAGCGCCATGCGGTGAAACGCCCGGTAGTCCTGCACCGGAATGCCGATGATCGTGGCGATCACCTGCATCGGGAACGTGAACGTGAACTGCTGCACCAGATCGGCGCGCCCGGCGCCGGCGAACGCGTCGATGAGGCCGTGCACGACGCGCCCGACGATCGCCGGCATCTCGGCCTTCATCACGCGCGGGCTGAAGAACGGCGTGATGATGCTGCGATGGCGGACGTGCTCGCGCCCTTCCATCTCGAGGATCGTGCGGCCCATCACGATGCCGATGGCGCGTGCGTTGGCGCGCGAGGAATACGTCCGGCCGTCCTTCAGCACGGCGAGCACATCGTCGTAGCGCGTGATCATGTAGTTCACGCCCATGATCGTGTTCACCGGAATCGCCGGCTGCTCGTCGCGCAGGCGGCGGTAGACCGAATAGGGGTCGACGATCGGGCTCATCATCGTCCCGCCGAACAGCCGGTTGGTCGTCGCCATCGGTGCGGTGCTCATCGACGGTCCTTTCGCGTCCGCGCGCCGCGACGCGCGGCGGCCCGCGGCGCCGCGGGGGTCGCGGGCAGCAGTAGCCCATAGACGGCCGCCAGTCCGGCGGCCAGACGATCGGGATCGGGATCGGGGAACAGCACGGCGGAGATCAGCACGCGCGTCAGCCAGTCGACGAGCTGCTCGGTCGCCACCGCGCCCTGGCGCGCCGGGACGAGATCGGCGAGCAGCGGCGCGAGCAGCGCCCCGGTGATGGCGCGGAGCGCCGGAAACTCGGCGCGCAGGTAGGCGAGGACGTACGCCGGCTCGGTCTCGATGACGCGCTGGATGACCGGATGCTCGCGCGCCGTGCGCGCCACCTGCTGCACCACCAGCTCGAAGCGCTGCGGGCCGGGCGGCGTGCCGCGCAGCACGGCGCCGATGCGCTCCTCGAAGCGGCGGATCTCGAGCTCCGCGAGACTCTGCAGGAGCTGCCCGCGCGTCGGGAAGTAGCGGTAGAGCGTGCCGCGCGACACGCCGGCACTGACGCTGACGTCGCTCATGCCGAGCTTGGCGAGGCCGTGCCGCGCGATCGCCAGCCGGGCACCGTCGAGAATGCGCTCGCGCGTGCGCGGGTTGAGCTCGGCAGTCATCAGGCGCGTCATAGAACAGACTGGGCAGAACTTGTCCAGTCTGTTTCGCGCGGCGCGACGCGGTCAGTCGCGTCGCGGCCGCAGCCAGGCGCACGCGACGACGGCCGCCTGGACGACGACCGCCGCCTGACCGGGCGGATCGTCGAAATGATTGGCGAGGACGAAGCCGACCAGGCCGCAGGCGACGGCGAGCAGCGGCGCGACGACGAACAGCGTGCGCGTTTCACGGCACAGCGCGGCGGCGGCGAGCGCCGGCAGCACGAGGCTGGCGAACGTGTAGAGCAGCCCGGTCACGCGCAGGGCGGTGCCGACGGCGAGCCCGAGCCAGAGCGCGAGCGCCGCTTCCCACAGGCGGGTGCGCATGCCGACGGCGGCGGCCATCGCCGGATCGATCGCGAACAGGATCATGCGATCGCGGCCGGCGGCGAGCGCCGCGACACTGATCAGCAGCAGCCCCGCGAACAGCCACACGTCGGAGCGGTTGGCGCCGATGATGCTCGACGACACGAGGTGCGCGACTTCCTCGAGGCCGTGCGGACTGTGCGCGAGCACGAGCACGGCCAGGCTCGCGCCGGCGAGATACACCCAGCCGGTCGCGGCCTCACGCCGGCCGCTCTCGCCGACGCGCGCGGTGAACAGCGCGGCGAGCATGGCAAACGCGATGCCGATCCCCGACAGCACCCCGTGCGCGTGATCGCCGCGCAGCGTCTCGGCGCCGAACCGCGCGCCGATCCACATGCCGAGCGCGATGCCGAGGGTCGAGGCCTGCGCCACGGCGGCGCCGAGAAAGATCTGATTGCGCGCCACGACCAGCACGCCGACCATCGCCAGCAGCGCGGCGCTGAGCCAGCCGGCGAGATAGGCATTGTGGAACAGCGACCACGACGCGAGGAACTCCGCGATCACGGCGCCGCCTCCGGCGCGATGCCGTAGATGCGCTCGAGGCGCGCCGGATGCAGCAGCGCCGCGGCCGGACCGGCGTCGACCGTGCCGTCGTGGAACAGCGCGACATGGGTGGCGAAGCGGCTGGCCACGTGCAGGGCGTGCGTGACGAAGAGGATCGTCGTGCCCTCGCGGCGCTGCAGCCCGGCGAGCACGTCGAGGATGGCGTCCTCGATCAGGAAGTCGAGGTGGTTCGTCGGTTCGTCGAGCACCAGCAGCCGCGGGCGGCGGACCAGCGCGCGCGCCACCAGCGCCCGTTGTCGCTGGCCACCCGACAGCGTCCAGTAGCTCTGCCGTTCGAGACCGGCGAGCCCGGCATCGGCCAGCGCACGCGCGAGCCGCTCGTCGCGCTCGGCCCGGCCGACGCCGGTGCCGACCAGCCCGAGCGCGACGAACTCGCGGACCGTGGTCGGCAGCACGCGGTTCGGCGCGCAGCCCTGCGGCACGAAGCCGATCGCCGCATGGTCGCGCAGATCGTCGCGCAGCACGACCCGCCCGCTCGCCGGCGCCACGGCACCGAGCAGCGCCCGCAGCAGCGTCGTCTTGCCGGTGCCGTTCGGCCCGAGAAAGAACCAGAACTCGCCGGCCCCGATGCTGAGGTCGACCGCGCGCAGGACGACCGTCCGGCCGTAACGCAGCGTCACGCGCTCGGCGGTGACCACCGGCGGCAGCGCGCGCCGTTCGCGTTCCTCGCTCGGCACCGTGGCGGTGCGGCTACCACATCACTTCGGAAAGCCGCAATGTAGCGCGCCGCACCGGCGTGAGGTTGCAAAGCGGCAGGGGCTCCAGTAGCAGTTGGATCAGCGCCGGCATCACATGGCGCGTCTGGACGGAGAAAGGATACACACACATGCGAGCTGATCTTCGACTGTCGGATCTGGAGCGCAAGAAGGTTCCGAGCAAGCTGATGAACGTGAAGGTGCCCGACAACGTCAGCGAGGGCATCGATCGCGTCGCCGAGGAGCTCGGGTGTTCGAAGACTGCGGTGGTCATCGCGCTGCTCAACGAGGGGCTCGATGTCGCGGTGGCGTCGCTGCCGCCACGCACCAACCGCACCGGCCAGCGGGCTCCGCGTCGCGGCCGCCCGCCCCTGCCGCTGCCCACCGAAGACTGATCGGACGCCCGCGCCGGAACCGGTCCGGCGCGGGCGCCGCAACTCTGTCCACCGCCCCTCGCAGAAGGAGTTCCTGGAGGGTCGTGCGTTGTGGAGCGGCCGCTCCTTGGGTGCCGCGACGCAGGTTCGTCCGGCTCTGCCGGCCATCTGTCGCAGCTGACAGGCGGCTGCGCCGCCAATGTTCCGTTCGGCGCCGCGCGCTCAGTGTGCGTGCGGCAGTACGCCGCCGAGCAGCGCAATGAGGCCGATGCCGAGAAACAGCGGTACCGCAAAGCGCCACTGGTGGCGGGCATGCGGGTGGTGCAGCTCCGGCATCAGGTCCGAGGCGGCGATGTAGATGAACATGCCCGCCGTCGCCGCCATGAACCACGACAGGTACGCCTCGATCAGCGGCTGAAACGCCACGCACAGCAGCACGCCCAGCACCGCACTGAGACCGGACAGGAAGTTGAGCAGCAGCGCGCGCGAGCGGCTGAACCCGGCGCGCAGCAGGATGCCGTAATCCGCGATCTCCTGCGGGATCTCGTGTGCGGCGACCGCCAGGGCCGTGCTGACGCCGAGCGCCGGCTCGACGAGGAACGTCGCGGCGATCACCACCCCGTCGATGAAGTTGTGCAGCGTGTCGCCGATCAGGATGAGGTGACCGGAGACCGTGGCATGACCGCCGTCGTGGCTGTGGAACCCGTGCAGGAACCGCTCGAGCAGGAAGAACCCGCCCATCGCCGCGAGCGTGGCCACGAAGAAGTTCCCGCCGGCGTGATTGCGCGCCACCGCTTCCGGCAGCAGCTCGAGAAAGGTCGTCGCGAGCAGCACGCCGGCGGCGAAGCTGATGAACGTCAGCGAGCGCCGCTCGTTCCATTCGGCGAAGAGGAACACCACGCCGACGAGGGAGATGGCGCTGACGACGAGCGTCGCTCCGAGCGCCGGCCACAGCGGCGCCATGTCAGCTCCTCACTCCCCCGAGGAGCGTCGGCAGGCAGTCCACTGCGGCTCTCTACACGGAAGCATCGCGGGTGTCAGGGCCGGGCCAATCGGGTGGGCGGTCTTCGGGGCGGGTCGTGACCGGCGCGGCCCGACATCCGCTCAACGCAGGGCGTCGACCACCTGCCGGACGTTGTAGTCGGTCATCGCGAGGTAGTCGTCCGTACCCGGGCGCGCGCCCACCTGGTTGGCCATGCGCGCGACGCGCGCGCCCGTCTCGGCGGCGACGAGCTCCGCATGGCGCGGATCGTAGTATGCCGAGGCGAGAATCAGGCGCACGTGCTGCGCCCTCATCATGGTGACGACCTCCTGCAGATGGCGGGTGGTCGGTGGGATACCGGGCTTGGGCTCGAGGTGCTCGAGCACGCGGAGGCGGAAGCGCGCCGCGAAGTAGTGCCAGATCGGGTGATCGTCGACGGCCGGGCTGTCGGCATACGGCGCCAGCGCGCCGAGCCAGCCACCGAGCGCGGCGCGTTCGCCCTGCTCTTCGAGCAACGGCAGCAGACGACCGTGTTCATACAGGACGGCGAGCTTCTCCGCGTCGAAGCGCGCCGCCAGTGACTCACCGACCAGGGCGACGGCGAGCCGGCGGCGGAACGCCTCGTAGCGCGCAGCGAAGGCTGCTGCCTCCCCCGGGCGCAGGCGCGCGAGGGTGTCGCGCAGCAGCGCCGCGACCTTGAGCCCGTTCAGTGGATCGAGCAGGTAGTGCGGATTGCCGAACGGATGCACGTCGCCCTGCGAGCGATCGACCGGCGCCGACGGCACGTTGCGCGGGGTGATCGCCTGCGCGGCGTCGACGAAACCGTCGGCGCCGCGCTGCACGCGCGGGTTGCGCGAACCCGTGAGCAGGACGGGGACGTAGCCGGTTTCGAGGTCGAGACCGTTGATCACCAGCAGGTCGGCCCGGCTCAGCTCGCGTACGGCGCTCGGCCGCGCCTCGATGAAGTGCGGATCCTCGCTCGGCTTGCCGAGCACGGTGACGGCGACCTCGTCGCCGCCGACCGCGCGCACCAGACTGCCGAGGTCGGGCGTGGTCGCCACGACACGCAGCGGTTCGGCGGCGCGCGCGCCGCCGCCGGCGAGCGCCAGCAGCGCGAGAGCCAACGCGAGTGGAACGGTCGTGACACGTTGCATGCAGACCTCGCTCAGTACTTGTGCGCGGCGTGGGTGCCGTACAGCACCTCGAGTCCCAGCCACACGCTGTGCGCCTGGTGATTGCCGGGCAGGAATTTCGCGTCGTCGAAGTTGTACTGCAGCCGGAAGCGGGAGAACTCCGTCGGCTGGTAGAGCAGCGCCGGCGAGAGGCGCAGGCGGTCACCGCGCAGCGGATCCTGCTGGCGACTGACCAGGATGCCATCCTCGACGCTGCGGCCCGCTCCGGTGGCGTACTCCAGCCGCAGCGCGGCGGCCCACGGATGCCTGAACCCCCAGGTCACCTGGGAGTAGAAGCCGTAATCGCGCAGGATGCCGCCCGGCAGATCGTTGGGGAACGCGCCGCCGCCGTCGTCGTCGTCCTCGCCGCCGTGGTCGTGTCCCCCGCCGCCATCGTCGTCCTCCTCGGTCCCGGCGATGAACGCGGCGGCGGTGTAGTCGCGCTTCAGGAGCTCGCTCTGCCAGGTGACGAACGGCCAGCCGCGGAAATTGTCGACTGGCCGCCATTTCACCGTCAGATCGGCGCCGTAGATGAACGTCGAGGCATCGGCACCGGTCGAGTTCGATCCATAGAGCCCGGAGGCACCGAGCAGCGTCGACCATTCCGGCGACACATCCCAGGCATTCGCCCAGCGCAGCAGGTAGATGAAGTCCGACAGATGGTGCACGCCGCTGTTCACTGCCGGACGGCCGCCGATGCCGCCGTCGGCGTTGAGGAAGCTCGGCGTGAGGTCGGACTCGTCACCGTCCTGCATGCCGGCGGTGAGCTGCGAGAACCAGGGCACCGGCGCCAGCCAGCTCACCTCGATGCCCGGCGAACGCTGCCCTTCGGGTCCGAGCAGGCGGGTGATGATCACCGGCTGATCGAGGTACGTCCAGGCGTGCGGATGGGTCGGATTGATGCGTCCGAAATCGGTCAGGAAGTACCCGCCGCGCACCTGCAGCTGCCACGGCAGCGACGTGGTGACGAAGAATGCCTCCTCGAGCTCGACGGAGGAATCCGTGAAGATGACGTGCGCCTCGGCCTGGAAGTAGGGATCGACCGCGCCGGCCAGCGACAGCTCACCCTGCTGCAGCGTGAAGCCGCGCCGATTGGGATCGTGTGCGCCGCCTTCGAGATCGCGCAGGTCCTGTCCGCCGACGGTCGACGTCCCCGCCGCGGTCAGGATGTCGAATGAGACATCGATCAGTCGCAGCTCGGTGCCGCCGACGCGCTGTGACAGCAGCGCCGGTTGTCCGGCCGCGCGCCCGACGCTCGCCGGATTGACGACGTCGGTCGGCGGCTCGACGTCCGCCAGCGCGCGCTCGATGGCCTCCTCCATGCTCGCCGTGGGCGCGGCAGCGGCCGCCACGCTCGGCGTCGCCGTCGGCGGCGCCGCCGCCGCCTTGACGGTCACCGCCGCCGCCGGCGGCGTCGCCCCGGCGGCGCGCAGGCGCTGCACTTCCTGCTGCAGCTGCTCGATCTGCCGCTGCTGCTCGGCATGCTGTCGCAGCAGTTCCTGCATCTGCCGCTGCAGCGCTTCGATTTCGGGCGAGGGCTGGGCGTGCACGGGATACGTGCACGCCGCGAGCAGAAATGCGGCGGCGGCGAGCCGCGCACCGCCCCGCGGAGGTGACAGGATCATCGATTCTCCTCGAACTGCCCGCGCGTCGACGGACGCGCGGAGTCACCGCGAGACCGCTCGCGGCAACATCGATCACCGGAAGAAAACGGATCGAGCGTTCAGGAGCGCAGGGGCGGCGCGCGCGGCGGGTGCGCGCCGCGCACCGCGGCGGAAGCCGGTGCGCTGGCGGGCCCCGGCGCGGCGAGGGATGCAAGCCCGGGGATCGACCAGGCGCGCAGTCCGTCGACGATGCCGGCAGTACCCGTGCGGGCCGCGGCACAGACGGGACAGGCGACGGCGTCGTGGCTCGACGCGGCGGCCGGGGCACCGGCGAGGTCCACTCCATCGCGCGACGAGTCGCACCACGCACCGCGCGCCCCATGCTCCGGGTGCACGGCGGGCAGCACGGTCTGCAGCGCCAGAGCCAGCAGACACACCACCCGCATCGCGGCAGCGCTCGTCGACAGTCGCATGGGCCGTGCCCGGCGCTACCAGAGGCTCGCCGGCCGTACAAGGGCGCACGGCGCCGTGCGCGTCGTCACCCGCCGGTGGCGCCGGCAGCGGCGCCGTCAGTCGCCCTCCGCGCCGGCATCGACCGGCGGCGGCGGGTGAATGCGCACCGTGCGGACGCGACGTGGGGTCGCATCGACGATCTCCAGCACGGTGTGATCGGACAGCGTCACGCGCTCTCCCGGTACCGGAATGCGATTGGTCAGCGACAGGCACAGGCCGGCGATGCTGTTCCAGCCTTCATCTTCGGGCAGATCGAGATCGAGATCGCGGTTGAGATCGCGGATCGGCGCCGTGCCGTCGACGAGCACCGTGCCCGCCGGTTCGCGCCGGTACAGCTCGGGGATGTGCTGGACGTACTCGCTGAAGATCTCGCCGACCACCTCCTCGACGAGGTCCTCCATGGTCACGATGCCTTCCATGCCGCCACGCTCGTCGACGACCATGGCGATCAGCACGCGACGGCGGCGCATCTCCTGCAGCAGGTCGACCGCCGGCGTCGATTCCGGAACGAAGTACGGTGGGCGGATGACGTCGTCGAGCACGATGAGATCGCGCTCCCAGGCCATCGCCAGCAGGTCCTTGACGCTGATGTAGCCGATCACGTTGTCGGGCCGGCCGTCGTACACGGGGATGCGCGAGTGGCCGTGCTCGAGCAGCAGGCGGCGGATCTCGACCTGACTGGCGTGCCGCGCGAGCATGACGACCTGCTCACGCGGCACCATGACCTCCTGTGCGGTGAGATCGGCGAACTCGATTGCGCGCGAGGCGATCTCGCCGGCATGCGGGTGGACGGTTCCCGCCCGCGCCGCTTCCTCGACGATGTGCTGCAGCTCCTCGGCGGAGTGCCGCGTCTCGGTGAACGTCGTGCGGTCGCCGAGCGGACGCAGGATGATGTTCGACGTGAACGTCAGCAGGCGGACGAGCGGGCGGACGATCCAGGCGAGGAACAGCAGCGGGCGCGCGACCAGCAGCGCGTACGTCTCCGGGCGGTGCAGCGCGAGCGACTTCGGCACCAGCTCGCCGAGCACGATCGACAGATACGAGACGAGCGCGACGACGAGCGCGAGTGCGAGGTCGTCAGCGTACCGTTCCGGCACGCCGAGTCCGGCGAGCAGCGGCGTCAGGCGCGCGGCGACGGTCGAGCCGCCGAACGCCGCTGCCGTGGCGCTGACGACGGTGATGCCGATCTGGACGGTGGCGAGAAAGCGCTCCGGATCACTGCGCAGCGCCAGTACCGAGCGCGCGCCGCGCCGGCCACTCTCCAGCAGCTCGAGAATGCGCGAACGCCGCAGCGCGATCACGGCGATCTCCGCCCCGGCGAAGACGCCGTTGGCGATGATGAGGAGGACGATGAGAGCGAGCTCGACGGCCATGCGGGGGTCGTGGCTCAGCCGCTCACCGGGCAGACCCCGGCAACGTCATGGTTCGTACCATGGCGGGTGTCCCGGCCAAGTCAAGGAGCGCCGGGCGCGCCGCCGCCGGCCGCACCGGTCCGGCGGCGCGCCTTGGGCGCTGACGTCAGCCCCGGCCGGGACAGCCGTCGAGCGCGGCACCGACGGCGCGGACGAGCTCGTCGACGGTGATCACCCCGTTGCCGTTGCCGTCGAGCGCGGGACAGGCCCCCTGGGTGGCGCTGCCGATGACGAGGTTCACGCCGAGGAGTATCTCGTCGATCGTCACGCTGCCGCCGCCGTCGCAATCGCCGGCGCAGGCCGGAACGGCCGGCTCGACGGTCAGCGTGCCGTCGATGGCGGTGAGGACGCGCGCCTCGCCGAGCGGGCCGCTGCCCCGCAGCATGCTGGCGATCAGCGGATAGGTGCCCGGCGTTGCCGCATCGGCGATGCGCAGCGTGCACGCGTACAGCGGCACGCCGTCGGCAAGCGGATCGGTGTTCGCCAGCGCCAGCACGAACGCGCGCACGCCGGTACAGTCGCTGCCCGGCGTGCAGCCGTCGGGCAGGAACGTGAAGACGGTGCCATCCTTGCCGATTGCCGGATTGACGGTGCAGGCCGGGGCGTCGTCATCGTCGGCCGGGATCACGGCCGCGGCGGGGAATGCGAGATCGTGCTGGACGCCGACCACGGGCACCGCACCGCCGGCGAGGTCCGCGAACCCGACCTCGACCGACACCGTCGCCCCGGGCGCGCCGGCGGCGTCGCTGATCGTCAGCTGCGCGACCGGCGCGCTGGTCACCGTCACCGAGGCCGGTGTGCTCGTGATCGGCAGCAGCACGCCCATCGCCGCCGACGCACCGAGCTCGGTGAGCGGCAGCTCGTACTCGCCGGGAGCGGCATCGGGATCGATGCCGACCCTGCAGCGGTAGAGCACGGCACCGTCGGCGATCGGGTCGAGGTTGTCGAAGGCGAGCACGAACGCCCGGACCCCGGTGCAGTCGACGAGCGGGTCGCAGCCGAGCGGTGCATAGCGGAACGCCGTCGCGGACTTGTCGATGGCCGGCTCGACGGTGCAGTCCGGCTCGCCGTCGGTGCGCGGCGCCACGAACACCGTGCGGTCGAAGTCGATCCGGTTCTGGGTGGCCAGCACGTCGACGCCCTCGGTCGCCAGTGTCACGGCGATGCTGACCTGCGTTCCCGGCGCGCCGACCGCGACGCCACCGCCCAGCATCACGGCGAGCGCCGGACCCGGCACGATCACGAAGGCGGCGATCCACGCCGCCCATCCCCACCCGTTCCCCTGCATGTGCTGTGCTCCTCCACGCCCGCGTGTCGGCGGCGCGCGCCCCGGTCGTAGCACAGCATGGCGCGTTTCGCTCGCGAGAGTTGCCAGCCGGCGCGCACAGGGTTCGCACGCCGCGGCGGTGTGCTACGCCACCGCCATGACGACCGGTGATCCGCGCTGCCGTCAGCCGGTGGCGGCGGGCAGCGCACCCGAGGCGAAGGACCCCGACGCATGGGACCCCGAAGCGCTCGCGCACCTGCAGGCCGTGCTCGACCGCAGTCGCGACGCCGCGGGCGAGGCGGTGCGCGACACGTTCGATCGCGCCGCCCGGCGGCTCGATGCCGCCGCCTTCGTGCGCTTCTGGAATGCGACGCGCATGAAGGCGATGGCGACCAGCGGCCCGGATGGCGCGCCGCACATCGCGCCGGTACACGCCGAGTTCGTCGCCGGCCGGCTGCGCTCGACGATCTACGACACCGCCGTCCGGCGTCGCGATCTGCGCACCAACCCGCGCGTTGCCCTCACCACCTGGGGCGAGGGCGGCGCCGCCGCGATCGTCTATGGCCGCGCGCGTGAAGTGCCGAACAGCCTGCGCGACACGCGCCCCGGCGCTCGCGGCACCCCGCGCCGCACCGTCGCGCTCGAGATCGAGGTGACGCGCATCTACGCCATGGGTCCCCGCGCAACGCCCGATGGCGAGGCATCGTGAGCGACCCGGCGGCTCTGCAGAGCGGACGTCAGTGCACAGCCCGACTCCGCTGCGCAGTGATCGCAACGATCACGCCGCGTCGATGGTCGTTCCCGGCTTCGCGGTCACGTCCGTGGCCTGATCCGCCGTGACGGCGCGCGGTGCGGGCGTGAGCGGGCGCTGCGCCAGCCGGGCGCGCAGGCGGGCGGTGTCGCCGAGGTCGGCGATGGAGATGCCGTCGAGATAGGCGAGCAGGCGCCGCTGCGCGCCGCGCCAGACATCGATCTGCGTGCACACGTCGGCGAAGCAGCAGCTGTCGGCGCGCAGGCAGTCGACGAGGCAGAGCTCGCCCTCGACGGCTTCGTAAACCTGCCGGATCGTGATCGTCGCCGCCGCGCGGTGCAGCCGGAAGCCGCCGTGCACGCCGGCCACCGATTCGAGCACGTCGGCCGCCACCAGGCGGCGCAGGATCTTCGCGCAGTACGAGCGCGGGATGGCCTGGGCGGCCTCGATCTCGCCGCGCGCCACGACCCGCTCCGGGGGCTGCGCGGCGAGATGCGCGAGCGCGCGCACGGCATAGTCGACGCGCCGACCGACGTGCATCAGCGAACTGCGGCGCGCCGGCAAGTCCGCGCGCGAGGCACGGCGTGCCGCTGATCGTTCCCTGCCGCTGCCTGCCCGACGCCCACTCATGTGTGCCCGCCTCTGCCCAAGGCGCACGCTGAGCTACGCTTGCACGTCGTGCCAAGTCAACGTAGGGAGGTCCGCGTCGGTGGGGCGATGGGCACGCCCCTGCGGGCGGACTCCCCCAATGCAATCCCTCCGGGGTCTGCTAGGATGCGGGGTCGCCGCGGTAGGAGGCGGCGGAATGGATCTGGACTTCATCCTGCGGGCGAATCCCGACTACGTCGACGACCTGTATCGTCAATACGTGCGTGACCCGCAGTCGGTGGGTGCCGACTGGGCGCACTTCTTCGCCGGCTTCGAGCTCGGCGCCAACGGCCACCGCGGCGCCACGGCGGCGGCGCCCCCAGCCCCGACGGTCGATACGCGCGTCGCCGAGCGCGTCATCGGCGTCTTCGACCTGATCCACACCTACCGCGAGCTCGGGCATCTGATCGCCGACCTCAACCCGCTCGGCGGCAACCGCACCGAGCACCCGCTGCTCGACCTCACCGAGTTCGGCTTCGACGCCGACGACCTCGACCGCGTCGTGCAGTGCCCGACGTTCCGCCGCCAGCCGCAGGCGACGCTGCGCGAGCTGATCGATCTCCTGCGCCAGACGTACTGCCGCACGATCGCGGTCGAGTACATGTACATCTCGGACAAGGCGCAGCGCGACTGGCTGAAGGACCGGATGGAGCCGATCCTCAACGAGCCGCCGCTGAGCGCCGAGGACCGACTGCACGTGCTCTCGAAGCTCATCGCGGCGACCGGCTTCGAGGAGTTCCTGCACACGAAGTACGTCGGGCAGAAGCGCTTCTCGCTCGAGGGTGCCGAGGTGCTCATCCCGCTGCTCGACACCCTGATCGAGGAGTCCGGTGCCAACGGCGTCGAGGAGGTCGTGATGGGCATGCCCCACCGCGGCCGCCTGAACGTCCTCGCGCACACGCTCGGCAAGCCGTACGAGATGATCCTCGCCGAGTTCGAAGGCTCGTTCCTGCCGACGGTGATTCAGGGTGACGGTGACGTGAAGTACCACCTCGGCTACGCGCGCGATCACGTCACTCGCGGCGGCCGCCGCGTGCACGTCTCGCTGCTCTCCAATCCGAGCCATCTCGAGGCGGTCAATCCCGTCGCCGAAGGCATCGTACGCGCCAAGCAGCTCGTCCACCGCGACGACGTCGGCACGACGGTCATGCCGCTGCTCATCCACGGCGACGCGGCGTTCACCGGCCAGGGCCTGGTCACCGAAACGCTGTCGCTCTCCGAGCTCGCCGCATACCGCGTCGGCGGCACGATCCACGTCATCGTCGACAATCAGGTCGGCTTCACCGCGCGCCCCGAGGATTATCGCTTCACCCGCTACGCGAGCGACCTCGCGAAGATGATCGAGGCACCGGTCTTCCACGTGAACGGCAACGACCCGGAAGCCGCCGTGCAAGCGGCGCGTCTCGCCGCCGCCTTCCGCCATGCGTTCCGCAAGGACGTGCTGATCAACATCGTCTGCTACCGCCGGCACGGACACAACGAGACCGACGACCCGACCTACACGCAGCCGACGATGTACGGGCTGATCAACGCGCTGCGCCCGGTGCGCGACCTGTACGCCGAGCGGCTCGTCGGGCGCGGCGTGCTCGACGACGACGAGCTGCAGCGCCGCAAGACCGAGCTGCGCGAGATTCTCGACGACGCCCTGAACTACGCGCGCGATTTCATGCCGCGCCAGCAGGTGTTCGCGCTCGGCGGCCTGTGGAAGGGGTTCACCTGGGCGGGCGACGACTGGAGCGCGCACACCGCCGTGCCGCGCGAGCGGCTGGTCGACATCGCCGATGCGGCGCGGCGCGTGCCCGACGGCTTCGATGCGCATGCGAAGCAGCGCAAGCTGCTCGACGAGCGCGCGGCGACCGTGGCGCGCGGCACCGACATCGACTGGGCGACCGCCGAGATGCTCGCCTTCGGCAGCCTCCTGCGCGAAGGCACGAACGTCCGTCTCGCCGGCCAGGACAGCGGGCGCGGCACGTTCAGCCAGCGGCACGCGGTGCTCACCGACCGCACGACCGCGGCGCGCTACGTGCCGCTGCAGCACCTCGCGCCCGACCAGGGCTGGTTCCAGGTCGTCGACACGATGCTGTCGGAGAACGCGGTGCTCGGATTCGAGTACGGCTTCAGCTCCGCCGATCCGCGCAACCTGGTCCTCTGGGAGGCGCAGTTCGGGGACTTCGCCAACGGCGCGCAGGTGATCATCGATCAGTTCATCAGCTCGGCGGAGTCGAAGTGGCAGCGCATGAGCGGGCTGGTGATGCTGCTGCCGCACGGCTACGAGGGCCAGGGTCCGGAACACTCCAGCGCCCGCCCCGAGCGGTATCTGCAGCTCTGCGCAGAGAACAACTGGCAGGTCTGCAACCTGACGACGCCGGCGCAGTACTTCCACGCACTGCGGCGCCAGATCCACCGCACGTTCCGCAAGCCGCTGATCCTGCTGACACCGAAGAGCCTGCTGCGCCACAAGCTCGCCGTCTCTTCGATCGCGGAGTGCAGTGACGGCACGTTCCAGGTCGTGCTGCCGGAGCACGCCGCGCTCGACGCCGCGGCGGTCCGCCGCGTGCTGCTGTGCACCGGGAAGGTGTACTACGATCTCCTCGTCGGCCGTGAGCAGCGCGACGTCGCCGACGTCGCGATCGTGCGCGTCGAGCAGCTCTACCCGTTCCCCGCCGACGAGATCGCCGCCGCGCTGGCGCCGTTCCCGAATGCGCGCGACGTATGCTGGGTGCAGGAGGAACCCTGGAACATGGGCGCGTGGCACTTCATGTACCACCGCCTGCTGCCGCTCGTCGGCGACCGCGGCGTGCGCTACATCGGCCGCGACGAGGCGGCGAGTCCGGCGACCGGCTCGTACAAGATCCATCAGTCCGAGCAGGCCGACATCATCGACCGCGCACTGCGGAGGGGCCATGGCCGTTGATGTGCAGATACCCGCGCTCGGCGAGTCGATCAGCGAAGGCGTCATCGTCCGCTGGCTGAAGCAGGACGGCGAGGCGGTCGCGGTCGACGAGCCGCTCCTTGAGCTCGAGACCGACAAGGCGAGCGTCGAAATCCCCGCCCCCAGCGCCGGGGTGATCGCGGTGCTGGCGAGCGAGGGGCAGACGGTGAAGGTCGGCGACGTCGTGGCGCGCATCGAAGCGAACGGCGCCGCCCAGGCGGCGGGCGCCCCGACGCCGCGCGACGAGGCGGCGCGTCCCGCCACACCGCCGCCGGCGGCCGGCAGCCCGGCGCCGGCCACGCCGGCCGCTGAGCAACCGGGCGGCGATGGTGAGGCGCCGGCGCTCTCCCCGGCGGTGCGACGGCTGGTCGAGGAACACGCGATCGATCCGCGCCGCATCAGCGGCACGGGCAAGGGCGGACGGCTGACGAAGGCGGACGTGCTCGCCCACCTGCAGGGCAATGCGCAGTCCGGGGCGGCACGACCGGCACCGGCAGCGCCGGCTGCGGCTGAGGCGCCGCCGGCACCGGCAGCGGAACCCGCCGATGCGCCGCGGCCGCCGACGCCCTACCCGCAGCCGACGCGCGAGGCGCGCGCCGGGGAGGCCGACGTCGAGCGCGTGCCGATGACCCGGCTGCGGCAGCGCATCGCCGAGCGGCTGCGCCAGGCACAGGCGACGGCGGCGATCCTGACGACCTTCAACGAGGTCGACATGCAGGCGGTGATGGAGCTGCGCGCCCGGCACAAGGCGCGGTTCAGCGAGACGCACGGCATCGCGCTCGGCTTCATGTCGTTCTTCGGCCGCGCCTGCATCGCTGCCCTGCAGGAGATGCCGTTGATCAATGCGCAGATCGACGGCACCGACATCGTCTATCACCGGCGCGTCCACCTCGGCATCGCCGTCGGCACCGAGCGCGGCCTCGTCGTGCCCGTGGTGCACGATGCCGACCGGCTCGACTTTGCCGGCCTCGAGCGCGAGATCGCGCGCCTCGCGGGCCTGGCGCGCGACAACAAGCTGTCGATCGACGACCTCAGCGGCGGCACGTTCACGATCTCCAACGGCGGCGTGTACGGCTCGCTGCTGTCGACGCCGATCCTGAATCCGCCGCAGAGCGCCATCCTCGGCATGCACAAGATCGAGAAGCGGCCGGTGGTGGTTGACGACCAGGTCGTCGTCCGGCCGATGATGTATCTCGCCCTGTCGTACGATCACCGGCTGATCGACGGCGCCGAGGCGGTGACCTTCCTCGTCAAGGTGAAGGAACGCCTCGAGGATCCGAGCCGGCTGCTGCTCGGCGTCTGACGCACCGTGGTGCGTCGCCGCCGGGCACCCGGGGCGCCCGTGCTGCCCGGGCGCCGACGAAGGGACCTGACCGATGCCTGACACCTACGACCTGATCGTCATCGGCGCTGGCCCGGGCGGCTACATCGCCGCCATCCGCGCCGCACAGCTCGGCATGCGCGTCGCGTGCGTCGAGAAGGATGCCACGCTCGGCGGCACCTGCCTGAATGTCGGCTGCATTCCGAGCAAGGCGCTGCTCGACTCGAGCGAACGCTACCACGTCGCGGCACACAGCCTCGTCGCCCACGGCATCCGCATCGAGGGCGTCTCGCTCGACCTGGCGCGCATGCAGACGCGCAAGGACACGGTCGTGAAGACCCTGACCAAGGGCGTCGCCGGCCTCTTCCGCAAGCACGGCATCACCAGCGTGCGCGGTCACGGGCGGCTGACGGCACCGGATGCGGTCGAGGTCAGCGGCAGCGGCGGCACCCAGACGCTGCGTGCCGGCCGCATTCTCCTCGCCACCGGCAGCGCGCCGGTCGAGCTCCCCGTCGCGCGGTTCGACGGCGCCCGGATCCTCTCCTCGACCGAGGCGCTGGCGCTGCCCGCCGTGCCAAGGCGGCTGATCGTGGTCGGCGGCGGCGCAATCGGTCTCGAGCTCGGCTCGGTGTGGGCACGGCTCGGCGCCGAGGTGCTGGTCATCGAGCTGCTCGACCGGCTGGTGCCCGGGATGGACCGCCAGATGGCGGGGCTGCTGCAGCGCGCGCTCGAGAAGCAGAAGCTCGCATTCCGGCTTGGCACCACCGTCGAGCAGGTCACGGCCACCAGCGAGGGCGTCACGATCCGGGCAAACGGCCCGAAGGGCGCGGCCGAGGAGCAGGCCGACTACGCGCTGATCGCCGTTGGTCGGCGCCCTTATACCGAGGGGCTCGGGCTCGAGGCCGTCGGGCTGACGCTCGACGAGCGCGGCCGCATTCCCGTCGACGAATCGTTCGCGACGCCGGTGCCCGGCATTTACGCCATCGGCGACGTCATCCGCGGCCCCATGCTCGCCCACAAGGCCGAGGAAGAAGGGGTGGCGGCCGTCGAACACATGGCCGGGCTCGCCGGCCACGTGAACTACGACGCGATCCCCAACGTCGTCTACACCGCTCCCGAACTGGCCAGCGTCGGCATCACCGAGGAGCAGGCCCAGGAGCGCGGTACGCGCGTCCGGATCGGCTCGTTTCCGTTCATCGCCAACGCCCGCGCGCGCTGCATCGGGGAAACCGAAGGCGCCGTGAAGGTGATCGCCGACGCCGACACCGACCGCGTGCTCGGTATCCACATCCTCGGACCGCACGCCTCGGACCTCATCGCCGAGGCGGCGCTGGCGATGGAGTTTTCCGCCAGTGCCGAGGACATCGGGCGCGCAGTCCATGCCCACCCGACATTGGCCGAGGCCCTCAAGGAAGCGGCACTCGCCGTGGACGGCCGCCCGCTCAACATCTGAGGACGTGAGCGGGCGCAAGTGGAAGGGAGGACCCGCGCTGCATCCTCCCTTCCCGGTCTGCGCTCCGCGTCAGGCCGCCTTGTCGAGAGACTGGGCGGCGCCGAACGAGTCGTCGACCATCGGGGCGAGCTCACCGAGCAGCTGCTCGCGCACCGATTCTGCGTTCAAATCCAGGGTTTCGCAGAGGTTCACGAAGGAATACGGCCAGCTGCGATCACCGCTGGCGACCCACTCGTACGCCTCCCAGTACAGCCGCTGCTGGCGGCGACGGGCGGCATAGCGGAACTTCTGCAAATCGAAGACTGCCTCCCAGAGAACCGCCATTGCCAGCGCGCGCTCCGGTGAGATGGCGCGCGAGCGATGCCAGATATCGGCGAACTGGGTCGGCAGTGCTGCCTCCGGCGCGAGAACGTCATCGGATACGCCCGACCACATCTGCGGTACGCCTCGCCCGGTTCCCGTTGCTGTGCGCTTGCTCATAAGTAGTTTGTTTAGACCTCCGGCTTGAACAGATATTCACGTAATCATAGACCGTCGAGGTCCACAATAGGAATTTCTTCCACGAGCGTCGCCGTGGACCCCGTTTCGGGTTCAGCTCTGGCTGCCGGGAAGCTGGCCGTGGTAGCTCCGCCGCGACCACAGGAGGCAGCCGATGGAACGAGTGCTGGAGGGAGTTCGCGTCGTCGAGGTCGCGCAGTGGTGGTTCGTGCCGGCCGCCGGTGGGGTCCTCGCCGACTGGGGTGCCGAGGTCCTGAAGATCGAGCACCCGGTCAGCGGCGATCCCCTGCGCGGGCTGGTCACCTCGGGCCTGGTGCCCGGTGCGGACCGCGTGAACTTCATGGTCGAGCAGCCGAACCGCGGGAAGCGCGGGCTGTCCATCGATCTCGCCCACCCGGAGGGCCTCGCCCTGCTCTACCGCCTCGTCGAGCGCGCCGACGTGTTCCTCACCAGCTTCCTGCCCGCGGCGCGCCGCCGGCTGAAGATCGACGTCGACGACATCCAGCGGGTCAATCCCCGGATCGTGTACGCGCGCGGCCATGGCCAGGGCGCGCGCGGCCCCGACGCCGAAAAGGGCGGCTACGATGCCGCCTCGTTCTGGTGCCGGGGCAGCATCTGCAGCGCGCTCACGCCGGCCGACGCGGAGGCGCCGATCATGCAGCGCGCGGCTTTCGGCGACTCGATCGGCGGCCTGGCGCTGGCGGGCGGCATCGCTGCGGCGCTGTTCCGCCGCGAGCGCACCGGCACCGGTTCGGTCGTCGACCTGTCGCTGCTGAACACCGCGATGTGGGTCATGGCACCCGACATCATCGCCGGGGCTCTGGCCAGCGCGCCCATGCCGCAGTTCGGACGCGCCGACGCGCCGAATCCGATCGTCAACAGCTACCGGACCAGGGACGGTCGCTGGCTGTTCCTGAACATGCTGCAACCGGACCGCTTCTGGCCCGATCTCTGCCGGCGTCTCGGGCATCCCGAGCTGATCGAGGACGAGCGCTTCAAGGACGGAATGTCGCGCTTCATGAACCGCGCCGAATGCGTCGCGACACTCGATGCCATCTTTGCTTCGCGCACCCTGGACGAGTGGCGTCGCGCGCTCGGCGATGCCGAAGGGGTCTGGGCGCCGATGCAGACCCCGGCGGAGCTACCCGCCGACCCGCAGGCGCTCGCCAACGGCTACATGCTGGCCGTCGAGCATGCCGACGGCTCGACGTTTCCGCTCGTCGCCAACCCGGTCCAGTTCGACGAGAGGCCGCCCGCCGTCCAGCGTGCGCCCGAGCTCGGGCAGCACACCGAGGAAATTCTCCTCGCGCATGGGCTCACCTGGGAGGAGATCGCGCGCTACAAGGACGTCGGCGCGATCTGACGCTCACGGGACGCGTCGCGCGACCGCTGCCGTCGCTGCCGAAGGGTCGGGAGACTTGGTCGCTCAGCGCCGCGGCGGCGTCCCGGGCTGCTGCGGCTCGCGGATCGGCGGCTCCGGCTCCCCATCGGGCCCGGGCCGCGCCGGCGGGTCGATTGCCGGCTCCGGCTCCGTCTCGGGATCCGGCTCGGCCTCGATGTCATTGGCCGGCTCGGCCGCCGACCGTCCCACCTTCTCCCGGTGCCGCGGCCGGTACCAGAACGATTCCGGTTCCATGCTCACGCTCCTGTCCGCAGGGGCAGCAGACCGTGTGCCACCTGTGGAACGGCGTGGCGACGCCCCGGCGTGTAGACCCTGCACGCCAGACGCCTGATCGGCTGTAAATTCCCCCTTGGTAGCCGCAGCCGGGGAACTGTGGTTTGGCTCGGGCGCACACGGAGGAAGCATGACTGCGCGCCAGCCGATCCTGGTCGGGGTCGGACAATTCACCAATCGAGCGGGCGACCCGGGCGAGGTGCTCGAACCGCTCGAGCTGATGGTCGAGGCCTCGCGCCGCGCGGCGGCCGACGCCGGCATCGCCGACCGGCTGGGCCAGATCGACGAGCTGACGGTCATCAACATCATCTCGCGCGGCTACCAGGATCCGTGCGGGCTGCTGGCCGCACGCCTCGGCTGTTCCCCGCGCGACCGCATCTACACGGCGATCGGCGGGAACTCGCCGCAGTGGCGGATCAACGAAACCGCGGCGCGCATCGCGCGCGGCGAGGTGCGGCTGGCGCTCATCGCCGGCGCCGAGGCGGTCGCCGGCGCACAGCTCGCGCGTCGGGCCGGCGTACGGCTCGACTGGGCGCCAGCCGGCAGCGCCGAGATGGTCGGCGACAGCCGCTGGGGCAACAACGAGGTCGAGCAGCGCCATCAGGTACTGATGCCGATCGCCGTCTACCCGCTGTTCGAGAACGCGCTGCGCGCCCGTCGCGGCTGGTCGCTCGACCAGCATCGCGCGCACCTCGGCACGCTGTGCGAGCGTTTGGCGGCGGTGGCGCGCGACAACCCGTACGCGTGGTTCCGCGACGGCAAGCGTGCCGCCGAGATCACCACCGTCACCGACGCGAATCGGATGATCGGCTTCCCCTACCCGAAGTTCATGAATGCGATCATCGCCGTCGATCAGGCGGCGGCGCTGCTGCTCACCGACACCGAGACGGCCCGCACGCTCGGCATCCCCGAGGAGCGCTGGGTCTACGTCGTCGGCTGCGGGGACGCGACCGATCACTGGTTCGTCAGCGAGCGCGTGAACTACCACAGCTCCCCGGCGATCCGCGCCGCCGGTGCGGCCGCGCTGGCCCAGGCGCGGCTGTCGATCGACGACATCGGCTGCTTCGATATCTACAGCTGCTTCCCCAGCGCCCTGCAGATCGGCGCGGAGATGCTCGGCATCGGGCTCGACGATCCGCGTCCGCTCACCGTGACCGGCGGCCTGCCGTATCACGGCGGCCCCGGCAACAACTACGTCACGCACGCCATCGCCTGCATGGTCGAGCGGCTGCGCGCGCAGCACGGCGCGCGCGGCCTCGTCACCGGTGTCGGCTGGTACCTGACCAAGCATGCCATCGGCATCTACCAGAGCGCCCCGCCGGCACAGCCCTTCGCCCGCGTCGACCCGCGCACCTATCAGGCGGCGATCGACGCCGAGCCGCACCCGTTGCTCGCCGACGAGGGCGACGGACCGGCGACGGTGGAGACGTATACCGTCACCCACGACCGCGCCGGCGCGCCGGCGCTCGGCATCGTCGTCGCGCGGCTCGCGGACGGGCGACGCTGCTGGGCGAACGTCACCGACCCGGACACGCTCGCGGCAATGGAGCGCGTCGAGTGGGTCGGCGTACGCGGCACCGTGCACGGCGATGCCACGACGCGCGTGAACACGTTCGTGCCGGCGTGAGGCCGCCGTCAACACGGCGGCGCGGCGCATTGACAGATCGGCGCATCGGGGCGAGTAAGGTCGGGATCACACCGAAAGGGAGGAACCGTCATGGCACTGCGATTGGGTGACATCGCACCGGACTTCAGCGCCGACACCACCGAAGGTCCGATCTCGTTTCACCAGTGGATCGGCAACAGCTGGGCGGTGCTGTTCTCGCACCCGAAGGACTTCACGCCCGTGTGCACCACCGAGCTCGGTGAATGCGCGCGCCTCAAGCCGGAATTCGACAAGCGCAACGTGAAGATCATCGGCCTGAGCGTCGATCCCGCCGACTCCCACAAGCGCTGGGGCGAAGACATCCGCGAGACGCAGGGGCACGCCCTGAACTTCCCGGTCATCGCGGACGCCGACCGCAAGGTGTCGGACCTCTACGACATGATCCACCCGAACGCGAACGACACGCTCACCGTGCGTTCGGTGTTCATCATCGATCCGAACAAGAAGATCCGCCTCATCCTCACCTACCCCGCGAGCACCGGCCGCAACTTCGCCGAGATTCTGCGGGCGATCGACTCGCTGCAGCTCACCGACAAGCACAGCGTCGCCACGCCGGTGAACTGGCAGCACGGGCAGGACGTGATCATCGTCCCGTCGCTCTCCGACGAGGAGGCGAAGAAGCGCTTCCCCGACGGCTGGAAGACGCTGAAGCCCTACCTGCGGGTCGTGCCGCAGCCGAAGTGAGCGCGCGCAACGCGCGCTGACGCTGGGCGGAGAGCTCGGGCCGGACGAACCGGCCCTGAGCTCCCGTCCCACACACCGCCCGGACATGCAGGACATCCTCAAGGACATCCGCGTCCTCGAGGTCGCCGACTGGGGCTTCGTGCCGTCAGCGGGCACGGTGCTCGGCGACTGGGGCGCCGAGGTCATCAAGATCGAGCACCCGGTGCGCGGCGATCCGATGCGCGGGCTGGTGACCTCGGGAATCGTGCCCGGTGCCCGCGGCGTCAACTTCTTCGTCGAGCACCTGAGCCGCAACAAGCGCAGCGTCGGCCTCGACCTCAACCGCCCCGATGGTCAGTCCGTGCTGTGGCGCATGGTCGAGCGGACCGACGTGTTCCTCACCAACTTCCTTCCGTCGGCGCGCACGCGTCTGGGCATCACCTGGGAGGATCTGCGGGCGATCAATCCGCGGCTGATCTATGCCCGCGGGCACGGGCAGGGGCAGCGCGGCCCCGATGCCGACCGCGGCGGCTACGACGGCTGTTCGTTCTGGGCGCGCGGCGGCATCGCCGACCGCCTGACCACGCCGGGCCAGCCGCTCGTCCAGCAGCGACCGGCGTTCGGCGACTTCACCGGCGGCATGTTCCTCGCCGGCGGCATCGCCGCGGCGCTGTTTCACCGCGAGCGCACCGGCGCCGGGCTCGAAGTGGACGTCTCGCTGCTCGGCAACGCCGCCTGGATCATGGCGCCCGACATCGTTGCGGCGATGGCCTACGGCTTCGAGCTGCCGCCGAGCGGCGCCACCGGCACGCCGAACCCGCTCGTGCACACCTACTTCGCGCAGGACGGCAAGGGCATCGTGTTGATGATGCTGCAGAGCGAGCGTTTCTGGCCGATCGCGGCGCGCACGCTCGGCTGCGCGCATCTGCTCGCCGACCCGCGCTTCGACACCGCCGAGAAGCGCAAGCGCGAGGCCGTGGCGCTCGTCGAGGCCCTGCAGGCGCTGTTTGCCACCCAGCCGCGCGCCGCATGGGCCGAGCGGCTCAACGCCTCGGAGTGCATCTGGGCGCCGCTGCAGTCACCGGCCGAGATTCCGAACGATCCGCAGGTGATTGCCAACGGCTACGTCCAGGAGTTCTCGCACCCCACCCACGGCCGCTTCCGCGTCACCGCCAGCCCGGTGCAGTTCGGCAACGAGCCACCTGCCGTCCGCCACGCCGCCCCCGAGCTGGGCGCCGATACGGAACGCACGCTCCTCGAGCTCGGATATTCGTGGGACGAGATCGCGGCGCTCAAGGAAACCGGCGCCGTTCTCTAGGATCCGCTCGTCAGGCTTCTGGAGGGCGCCGCTGCGTCGGTGGCGTCGACGATCGAGCTGCGTCGCTCCATCCAACGCGCGCCGACAGAGCGGCGCCCTCCAGTGCGCCGCCTCAGCAGCCTGGGTGACGAGTCGCCGCGCCGCTGGCCGAACGGCCTAGCGACCTTCCTCGCGCAGCGCCTCGATTGCGTCGATCTCCTTCGGCACGGCGGCGGTGAGGACCTCGCTTCCGGTCTCCGTCACCAGCACATCGTCCTCGATGCGGATGCCGAGGCCGTGCCACTCCGGTGCGATGTCGGTGAGAAAGTCGGCGATGTACACGCCGGGCTCGATGGTGAGCACCATGCCCGGTTCGAGGCGACGCGCCGTGCCGTCCTGCCGGTACAGACCGACATCGTGCACGTCCATGCCGAGCCAGTGACTGGTGCGGTGCATGTACACCGGCTTGTAGCGCTCCTGCTCGACGACCTCGTCGACGCTGCCCGGCAGAATGCCGAGCGCCACCAGCCCCTCGCTCAGCACGCGCACCGCGCGCGTGTGGGGGCCATCGAACGGCACGCCCGGCGCCACCGCGTCGAGCGCCGCGCGCTGCGCGGCGAGCACGACGCCGTAGAGATCGCGCTGCCGACCGGTGAAACGCGCCCCGACGGGGAAGGTGCGCGTGATGTCGGCGCAGTAGCACTCCGCTTCCGCACCGGCGTCGACGAGCAGCAGCTCGTCGGCACCGAGCTGCCGGTCGTTGTTCGTGTAGTGGAGGATGGTGGCGTTCGCGCCGGCGGCGACGATCGAGGGATACGCCGGTCCCGTCGCGCCGTGCCGACGGAACTCGTACTCGATCAGGGCCTCGATCTCGTACTCCCACTGCCCCGCCCGCGTGGTGCGCATCGCCGCCACGTGCGCCGCGGCGGAGATCGCCGCCGCGCGGCGCATCGCCTCGATCTCCTCGGGCGCCTTGCGCAGCCGCATCTCGTGCAGAACCAGCGTCGGATCGAGCAGCCCCGTCGGCCCGGCGCCGCTGCGCTGCCGCACCTGCCGACCGTGCTCGAACCACGTCAGCGCCTGGCGCATGAACGCGTCATGGCCGTGCGGCGCACAGTAGACGTGCGTCCGTTCGGCCACCCAGCCCGGCAGGTGCTGCTCGAGCTCGTCGATGGGATAGGCCCGCGCGGCGCCGAACTCCTGCATCGCACCTTCGACGCCGGCGCGCCGGCCGGTCCACGTCTCGCGCTCGCGGTCGCGCGGCCGGACGAACAGCACGTACTCGTCCTCGGCGCCGGGGCGGAGCACGCAGACGGCGCCGGGCTCGGGAAACCCGGTCAGGTAGTAGAAGTCGCTGTCCTGGCGATAGCGGTACTCGACGTCGTTCGAGCGCGTGCGCTCGGGCGCCGCCGGCAGCACCACGATGGCGTCCGGACCCAGCGCCTCGAGCAGCCGGCGCCGGCGGGTCGCGAAAACGGCGGGAGTCACGGCCCTAGCCGCGCGTTGGCCCGTCGGTCGTCGCCCATCTGCGCAGCACCTCGAGCGGCAGCGGCAGCACGATCGTGTGGTTCTTCTCCGTTCCCACCTGACCGAGCGTCTGCAGCATGCGCAGCGTCATCGCCACCGGCTCGCGCTCCATCACCGCCGCGGCCTCGCCGAGGCGGGCGGCGGCCTGGAACTCGCCCTCGGCGCTGATCACCTTCGCGCGCCGCAGGCGCTCTGCTTCGGCCTGGCGCGCCATGGCGCGCTGCAGATCGACCGGCAGATCGATGTGCTTGATCTCGACGGTCATCACCTTGATGCCCCACGGCTCGGTGCTCGCGTCGATGATCTCCTGCAGCTGTTCGTTCAGGCGGTCGCGCTCGGCGAGCAGCTCGTCGAGCTGCGCCTGACCGCACACGCTGCGCAGCGTCGTCTGGGCGAGCTGCGAGGTCGCGTAGAGGAAGTTCTGCACCTCGACGACGGCGCGCGACGGATCGAGCACCCGGAAGTACAGCACCGCGCTGACCTTCACCGACACGTTGTCGCGCGTGATGACGTCCTGCGACGGCACGTCGAGCGTGATCGTGCGCAGGTCGAGCTTGTACATCTGCTCGACGAACGGGATGACATAGATGATGCCCGGACCGCGCGCGCCGACGAGGCGCCCGAGCCGCAACACCACGGCCCGCTCGTACTCGCGCACGATCTTCACGCCGCCGAGCACGAGCAGGACCCCGAGCACGATCGCCGAGCCGGCGAAGCCGAGTCCGAACATGGCCGTTCGTCTATCACACGCCCGTCAGGCGGGGAACGTGGCGCGTTCGACGCGCCCGGCTCCGCGTTGCGGTGCGTGGCGCCGGGGGCTAGGGTGCGCCGCCATGGCGGTGCCGGGACGCGTGGCACAGCGCGACCGCCTCGCGGCGTTGCTGCTGGTCGGCCTGCTGCTGCTCGGCGGCGCGACGCTGCTCCTGCGGCGCGCGTTGTTCGAGACGCGGCCCGATCCGACGTTCGACCCGCGCGCCCAGCGCGACGCGGTGCTCTTCGACCGCTTCTCGGCGCGCCGCGAGCGCAGTGAGGAAGGCGACCGCCTGAGCGTGACGCTGCGCCTGCGGACCAGCGCCGCCGTCAGCCTGCCCTGCTACGTGTTCTTCGTCGTGCGCAACGAGCAGGCCGCACCGCGCCAGTGGGCAATCTGGCCGCCGCAACCGCCCGGCGCCGCGATCACGGCGAGCGGGCACTTTCATGGCGCAACGCCGGCCGCCGGCGAGGCAATCACGCTGAGCGACACCTGGGAACGGGTCACCGCCACCCTGCCCCATCCACCCGGCGCCGCGTTCGAGTCGGTGACCCTGTACGTGGTCGATCCCGGCGGTCGCATTCTCCTCGCCCGACCCTTCCGGCTCTGAGCCGCCCGACCAGCCGCCGAGCGACGCATCCGCCACACGGCCCCGCATGCGGTGCCGCATGGACTCCCACCGGCGCTGCGGGCCGCCGCCACGCATGGCGCGTGATGTGGCGGTTGGACAACGCAGCAAACAAATTCCGGTTTCGGACATCGCTGGCAGCCGCTAGCATGCCGCGTGCGATGGGCAGCGAGTCCACTGGTGGGGTTGGAATCGAAGCGCCTGCGCCGTCCTATCGGGAGCATCGCCAGCGGCTGATCGCCGCCGGCTTCCCGACGGCGGCCGGGGTCGTCTTCGTCCTGATCGCGATCTACGCGGTGCCCGATCTCTACAAGTCGGCGCGCCCGTGGGAGGTCGCGAGCTATGCCGCGGAGCTGGCGATCCCGCTGCTGGCCTTGCTCCTGGCGCGCAGCGTCATGCGCAATCACGTGGAAGGCGTCGTGCTCCTTGCCGATTTCGCCTTCACCGCGGTGCTCACCGCCCGCCTGCTGATCCCCAGCACGACGCTCTCGGGAACCGCGCTGTTCCTGTCGCTGAAGATGGTCGCCACCGCCCTCCTCTGGGCGTGGCACCCGGCCATTCAGTTCCTTGCCAGCACGTTCACGCTCGGCGCCTTCGCCGTGGCGCTGGCGATCAGCGGTCGTATGGTCGACGAAAGCCATCAGGTGATCGGTCCGCTCATTGGCGCCGGGCTGGCCGGCATCGGGGCACTGCTCACCGACCGGACGCGGCGCGACGCCTGGCGCCAGCAGCTGGCGCTGAGCGCCGCCGAGCAGCGCGCCCGCGCGCTGCTGGCCTCGGAGCGCACGCTCGCCGCGATCGCGCGCGAGGTCTGTGTGCTCAGCGATCTCCCCACGGTGCTCGATCGGGTCAACAGCCTGACCGCGACCGCGCTCGGCTCGGACTTCTCGATCACGTATCTCATCGATGCGCGTCGGGCCGAGATCGCCGCGGCGGCAAGCAACGCCTCCGATCCCGCCCTGCGCGCCCAGATTCTCGCCGTGCGCGCACCGCTCGATCTGCCGGTCGTCGCCGAGCTGCTCGCCGGCCGCACGATCGTCATCAACGATCCGGCCGCGCAGCCGTGGTTCGATGTCGCGCAGTTGCAGGCGGACGGGGTCCGCCGCCTCGCGCTCACGCCGATCAGCGCCAAGGGCGTCGTCGTCGGCGTCCTGACGATCACGCGCACGGCACCGGGCAGTGCACCGTTCGACGAACGGCACGTCGGCCTGCTCGAGGCGATCGCCGCCCAGGCGGCGATCGCGATCGAGAACGCGCGCCTGTTCGAAGGGCTGGCGGCGTCCGAGGCGAGCTACCGCGACCTGTTCGAGCGCGCCACCGACCTGATCTTCGTCGTCGACGAGCATGGCGGCATCCGCTTCGCGAACCAGGCGGCGCTCGACTTCGTCGGACTCACCGCCGAGGGGCTGCACGGCAAACGCTGGCACGAGCTGGTCTCGGAGGACTCGCGGCGCGCGCTCGACCGGCGCACCGCGATCGCGCGCCGGCGCGGCATCGCCCCCGAACGGGCCTTCGAGATCGAGGTCTGCCCGACCGACGGCCGGCCCGCGACGCTCGAGATCCGCGCGCGGCGCATCGGCGCGGTGTCGGCGTCTCCGCTCTACCAGTGCATCGCGCGCGACGTCACCGAACGCCGCCGCCAGGAGCGCGAGCGCGAGCAGCTCCTGTTCCGCCTGCGCGAGGCAAATCGGCTGCAGGCCGAGTTCGTCGCGAACATGTCGCACGAGCTGCGAACGCCGCTGAACGTGATCATCGGCTACGCCGACCTGCTCGCCGACGAGCCGACGCTGCCGCGCGACAGCGACGCACGCCTCTTCCTCGAGCGCATTTCCGCCGGCGGCCGGGCGCTGCACCGGCTGGTCGAAAGCGTGCTCGAGTACGCCCGCCTCGACCGCGGCCGCAGCGTCGTCATCCGCCGCCGCTTCCCGGTGACCGAGCTGCTGCGCGAGCTGCGCGAGCTCGGCATCGACGTGCGCGGCAGCGCGCCGATCGAGCTCGTCGTGCAGGAGCAGTCCGATCTCGTCTTCGACACCGACTTCGACCGGTTGTACTCGATCCTCAGCAACCTGCTGCTGAACGCGATCAAGTTCACCACCGCCGGGTACGTCGAGCTCAGTGTGCGCCGTGACGGCAGCAATGCCGAGTTCGTCGTCCGCGACACCGGTATCGGCATCGAGGCCGACGAGCTCGCGCACGTGTTCGAGCCGTTCCGGCAGGTCGACGGCTCGCCGACCCGGTCGTTCGGCGGCGTCGGTCTCGGCCTCGCCATCGTGCGTCGCAACGCCCAGCTGTTGCGCGGCGCGGTCGAGGTCGACAGCCAGCTCGGCGTCGGCACGACGTTCCGCGTACGCATCCCGCTGGCGTTCGCCGACGATGCCGCCCACTCCTCGGCGGCGTAGCGCGACGGATCGCGCCACCACGCGGGCAGCGGTGCGCGCGGTGCGCCTCAGTCGGGGATGACGCAGACCTTGACCGCGCCGGCGCGCTTGTCGGCGGCAGTCGCGAACGCGTCGGCGGCGCGGTCGAGCGGCACGCGATGCGTGATCAGCGGCGCCAGCCGCTCCCGCTCCTCGACGAGCAGGCGCAGCGCACACGCGAAATCCGGCTCCGCTTCCGTCCGGTCGTAGGTCATCGCACCGACGAGTCGCACCTCCTTCACCAGGAGGAGCGTCGCCGGCAGGGTCGGCGCGGCCGTGAACACCCCGAGCACGACGACCGTGCCGCCGGGCCGCACGCAGCGGACCGCGTCGGTGAGTGTCGCGGCCGTCCCGCCGACGGTTTCGAGGACGACATCGATGTCCGCCTCGCCACTTGCCGCCCCCAGCGCCGCACTGCCATCAGCATCGGCCGCGAAGACCCGCGCGGCCCCGAACCGCGACGCGAGCGCCGCCTGGTGCGGATGACGGGCGGTGATCCACACCTCCGCCGCCCCGGCAGCCCGCGCGGCGATCAGGGCGAGCAGGCCGATCGACCCGGCGCCGAGCACCAGCACCCGCTGTCCGGCGCTGACCGCCGCAAGCCGCACCGCGTGCACCGCAACCGCGGTCGGCTCCGCCAGCGCCGCCTGTGGCCAGTCGAGCGCATCGGGAACGGCGAACAGCGTCTCCGCGGGCACGGCGACGAACTCGGCCAGGCCGCCCGGCCGATGCATGCCGGCGATGCGCAGCCGCACGCAGAGCTGGCGCTGGCCGGCCCGGCAGTAGCGGCACGTGCCGCAGGTCAGCAGCGGCTCGATCGCGACGCGATCGCCGGCACGAACGCCGGCGACGCCGGCCCCGCACGCCGCGACCTCGCCGGCGATCTCGTGTCCCGGACAGACGCGCGGCGCCGGGGCGCCGCCGCCGTACCAGTGCAGGTCGCTGCCGCAGATGCCGCAGGCGCGCACTCGCACCACCACCTCGCCCGGGGCCGGATCGGGGCGCGGCACCTCGCGCACCTCGATGCGGCCCGGCGCGGGGCAGAAGGCGGCGCGCATCGCGCCCGGGTCCTACCGCGCCAGCGCGCGCACCGCCGCGGGCAGCTCGGTCGCGATGCGGATGATCGGGATCCCGGTCTGCGTGTTCTGGTGCATCTCGCGCAGCGCGCGTGGCAGATCCTCGAACGCGTAGATCTCCTCGTGCACGGTCGGCTTGTACACCACGCCGTACAGCTCGGTGCAGGCGTTGCAACCCTCGATGGTGTCGTAGTGCGTGTGATCGAGCGTCAGCTGCTTCACCGACATCGCCGCGGAGTCGTAGACGATCTTCTTGTCGAGCTGCCAGCCGGCGCTGACGTTCACGCCCTGACGCGCCGCGGCGGCGATGCCGGCGGCGAACACCGGACCGCGCAGCATGTCGCAGACGACGTGCATGCCGACGCCGCCGGTCAGCTGCTTGATCTCCTTCGCGAACGCCTTGATGTCGTCCGGGCCGGCGAAGCGGTTGAAGCGCTTCTGGTCGATCGGCGTGATGCCGAGCTGTTCGAGGTGCGCGCGGCGCGCTGGGCTGCCGGAGCAGAAGAACGCCCGGTGCCCCTCGTGGCGCGCCTGCATGAGGAAGAGCTCCGAGACGCCGCCGCCGAAGCCGAGCACGTTGAGCCGCGACAGCTTCTCGCGTCCGATCTTCAGGCGGAAAATGTCGTGCCCGCGCCGCCACAGGTGGTAGGCGGTCGGCGCGCGCAGCGGCAGCGCCGCGATCTCCCACAGCGACAGGCCGCAATCGAGCGGCGCCGGGATGATCTGCCAGTCGCCGACCACCGCCTCCTCGCCGTACCAGCCGATCGACTCGGGCTGATCGTAGGCCCAGATGCGCAGCGGATAGCCGTACATGTCCGGCTCGCCGTTGCAGTGCGTGAGGACGATGTCGCCCGGCTTGAAGCGCGTCACCTGGTCGCCGACCGCGGTGACCTCGCCGACCGCGCTGTTGCCGGGATAGATCTTGCCGCCGCGCAGCGCCGTGATGTTGACCGTATCGGCGAGCACGGCGTGATCGACGTTGTGCTCGAGCGAGGCAGCGAGGATCCGCATGCGCACGTCGCGCGGGCCGAGCGGCCGCAGCTCGAGCTCGTCGAGGGCGATGACGCGCGAGGCGTCGAACTGGTCGAGGTCATCGTTGACCCGCTTGCGCTCGGCGGCAATCGCCGCGGCGGTGATCGCGTACGCTCTCGGCATGGCTCCTCCTGACGGCGGCGGACCCTATCGGAGCGCGTGCGCCCTCGCAATCACCCTCGGAGCAGCGCGCCGCGCTTGCCGTGTGGCGTCCCGACGCGCAGGATCATCGGCCATGGGAAGCCTCCTCGGGGTCGTCGCCCTGGTGTCCGCCGTCGCCCTCGGCGTGCGCGCCTGGCAGCGTCGTTCCGCCGAACGGGCTCAGCCCGGCCGGCGCAGCGACCACCCGATTGCGGTGACGGACTACGGCGAGATCGACCTCGCGGTGCGGCTGCAGCACTGTCCCTGCGGCGGCCGCTACCTGCTGCGCGGCGAGGGCCCGGCACGTCAGCAGGGGCTGCGCATTGCCCGCCTCGAGTGCCGCCGCTGCGAGCGCGAGGCCGAGCTGTACTTCGACGTGACCGGGGTGCCGCACTGAGCCTCCTCCGCGCGGGCCGCGTGCCCCGCGGATCGGGTTCGGTTTCGACTCGCCTGCCGGCGTCTGGTAGGGAGTTGGACCGCGACTGATGCGTACGCACTGGATCCTTCTGCTCACCGTGCTGCTGACCGGTTGTCAGCTCGGCAGCTCGGTCCCCATGCCGCGCGAGATCGTCGATCTCTCGCCGGTGATCTCGCCCGACCTGACCCTGCAGCGGCTCGGCACGCGCGCGCTCGCCTTCCTCGGCACCGAGGGCCGCGTGCGCTCGACGCCGGTGGTTCCGTCCGACCCGCGCACCGCCTGGGGGCTGCGCACGGTCGAGCTCCTCAGCCATACCGGCGCGCATCTCGATGCGCCGTCGCGCCTGCTGCGCGGCGGCGAGACGCCGGCGCGCATCGATCTCAGCGATCTGTTCGGCCCGGCGCGCGTCGTCGACCTGCGCTGGCACAACCGTCACACGCCGATCCAGATCACCGACCTCCAGCTCAAGCCGATCGGCGAGGACGAGGTCGTCATCCTGTTCGTCGGCTACGAGGCACCGGCCACCGGCGAGTGGCCGCGCTACGCGCCCCTGTCGGCGCAGGCGGCCGAGTATCTCGTCGCCCGGAAGATCCGCGCCCTCGCGACCGATCTGCCGGCGATCGTCCGTTTCGACGACGTCGAGAGCCGGATGGCGCGCGGCCTGCCGCCGGAAGAGGTGTGGGCGGAGTACCTGCCGCTCTTCCAGGCCGGCATCCCGATCGTCGCCGGGCTCGTCAACCTGGACGCGATCGTCAAGGAGGACAAGATCGCGTTCGTCGGGTTCCCCCTGTCGCTGCCGGTCGGCGACGGCGCGCCGATGCGCGCCGCGGCGCTGATCTATTGACGCGGCGCGGGGCGGCCAGCTACCCGCGGCGATCATGCGCGTACGGCAGATGGTCGGTATCGCGCTGCTCACCGCCGCGGTGGTAGTGGCGACCGACCTGCTCATGCACGCGTCGCTGCTGCGCGTGCTGCGGCCACGCATCACCGCGCCGCCAGACGGCGCGATCGTCAGCGGCGCGGTGACGATCAGCTGGGAGGGGCCGCACGCGATGCGCGCCACGCTGACCGGCGGCGGCGAGCGGATCGATCTCGGCGTGCGCGAGAGCCCCTTCGAGATCGATGGCACGCGCTTCCCGCGTCCCGGTCAGTACGGCGTCGAGATCGTCTCGCCCCTCGTCGGCTCGCTGATCAGCGCCGACCGCCGCTTCATGGTGCGGCGCCCTGCCACCGACGGCGGCGCGCCGCTGCCCGACACGCCGGAAGCGAGCCCGCGCGAGGCACCGACCGCGCCGTCCGAACACCCCGAGCTCGTCGCCGAGCGCGACCGCCTGCGCGTCGACGTCGCCGCGCTGCAGGGCGAGCTCGAACGCCTGCGCGGCGAGGTGGCGGGCACCGACGAGGCGCTCGACACGCTGCAGGCCGAGGCCGATGAACGCCTTGCTGCCGTCGAAGCGCAGCGCGATGCGTTGAGCCGCGATCTCACCGCGGCCCTGCAGGAGAACCAGGCGCTGCGCGCCCGCATCGAGAGCGTGCCGCCCTGTCTCGTGTGGGGCTATCTCGCCGTGCCGCGGCCGCAGACCTCGCCGCCCAGCCGGCTGGTGGTGGTCAGCAACCGGCGCGGCGACGTGTTCCGCTCCGAGGCGCAGTGCATCGCGACGCGGCGCATCGATCCCGCCGGCCTCTCGCCATGCGTCTGCGTCGGCTCGGTGTGGGGCGGCTGAGGAGAAGCGCCCCTCGCGGGTCGCTATCGCCTGTCGCTGACTGGCTGATCGGCCCGATTGCCGCGCCGACCCCGCTCACAGCAGCTCGCGGCGCGGCGCGGGTGCGGCGCGCAGCGGACGGCTGCCGAGCGTGATGTCGGTCGGCACGCCGTTCTTCGCCTCGACCGCCTGGCGCAGCTTCTCCTGGTCGACGACGTGCTGCCAGCCGAGCTCGGTGACCAGCCGGTTCGCCTCGGCCTGCAGATCGGGAATCAGGCGGTAGATGTCCGGCGCGACCTCGGCATAGATGCGGCCGTCGCGCGCGCCGATCTTCACCGGCTCGTAGATGAACTCGCCCGGCGCACCGACGGGTACGATCGGGAACAGCGATTCGATGTCTTCCGGGTAGAGGCGCACGCAGCCGTGCGAGACCTGCATGCCGACGCCCCACGGAATGTCGGTGCCGTGGATGCGGTAGCCCGGCATCGTCAGCTCGAGGCGGTACTTGCCGAGCGGGTTGTCGGGCGCGCCGCCGGGGATCATCGTGCGGTGGTCGCCGCGCTCGCGGATGTGCTCCTGGCGGATCGATTCCGGGATGATCCAGGTCGGGTTCTTCGTCTTGCCGACGACCTTGAACTTGCCCGACGGCGTCCGCCACTCGTCGCGGCCGAGGCCGACGGGGTACGTGGTGACGCGCTGCACGGTGTCGCCGTTGCGCCGCGGGTGGAAGTAGTAGAGCCGCATCTCGGGGATGTTGACCACCACGCCGTCGTGCGCGCCCTGCGGGATGATCCACGCCGTCGGCAGCACGATCGAGCTCGACTTGAACGCCGGGATCCACGGATCGACGCCGGGGTTCGCCTGCTCGAGCTCGTTGTATCCGAGGCCGTAAAAGCGGGCGAGATCGAGAAACGTGTCGCCCTTCACCGGCGCGTAGTGCCGGATGCTGCCGATCATCGTATCGGCGATCGCCGGGTCGCTGCTGGCGATCATCGCATACGGCTCGGTCAGCCGCGCCTTGCGATCAAAGTCCTCTTCCTGCCAGCGTTCCGCCGCCGCCGGCGAGCCCCCTGCCACCAGCACCGCCAGCACCGCCCCACACATCCATCTCATGCCCTGACGCTCCCTTGCGGCCGGTGGCCGCCGCGCACATGAGAGCACAGGATCTCAATACCTCCAAGCGGGGTTTGTGGGTTGGGGAGCAGCGTGACCGGTGGGCAGTGACCGGTGGGCAGTGACCGGTGACCAGAGAGACGAGGACACCAGGTCGCTGGAGATCCAAGCTGATGAACCGGCGACTTCGCGTCCGCCGCACTGCGGCTACAGGCCGTGGGCCGGGTTTCGTGACGGATCACCGGTGTTCAGCAGCGCGAGGATCTCGTCGTGGACGAGGCCGTTCGAGGCCACGGCGCTGTGGCCGTAGATCGTCGGCTGGCCGGAAAAGTCGGTGAAGCGGCCGCCGGCCTCCTCGACGAGGATCTTGAGCGCGCCGAGATCCCAGGGCTGCAGCGCGAGGTCGATGACTGCCTCCGCCTGGCCGCGGGCGACGAACGTGTAGGCGAAGAAGTCGCCGTAGGCGCGCTGGCGGCCGGAGGCATCGACGAGCCGCTCATAGGCGGGCCAGAAGCCGGCGCGGCGCAGGCCGGCAACGCCGCCGAACAGCAGCATCGAGCGGCGCAGTGTCTCCACCGTCGAGACGCGCAGCCGGCCGTTGCGGTCGAAGGCCCCCTGCCCGCGCTGCGCGTAGAGCAGGTCATCGAGCGCCGGCATGTACACCGCCCCGGTGGTGATCTCGCCGTCCTCCTCGAGCGCCACCAGCGAGGCGAAAAACGGGATGCCGCGGATGAAGCTCTTCGTCCCGTCGATCGGGTCGACGATCCACTTCATCCCGCCGTGGCCGGCCTCCTCGCCGCACTCCTCGCCGAGCAGCGCGCACCCGGGATAGGCGGCACGCAGCACGGCGCGCGCCGCCTGCTCCGCCTCGCGGTCGGCGACGGTCACCGGCGACTGATCGGGTTTGCGTTCGACCACCAGGTCGGTGCGGAAGTGGCGCAGCGCGACCGCGCCGGCGGCGCGTGCCGCGGCGATCGCCGTCTCGAGCCGTCGATCCATGGCGTTCATCGCCGGCGCGGCACGAGAAACGGCACCGCCTGCTGGTAGCGCGCGTACGCGGCGCCGAAGCGGGCCGCCTGTCGGGCATCGTCACGGCGCGCCGCGGCGATGACGAGCGCCGCCGCGAGCCCCGTCGCCAGCCACGTGCGCGGCCCCGACCAGAGCAGCCCCGTGCCGAGCAGCATGGCGAGCACGCCGAGGCTCTGCGGATGCCGCACGAGCGCGAACGGTCCGCCGAGCACCAGCGCCGGCCGTTCCGGTCCCGGCGGCGCATCACTGAGGTCGAGGAACCGGCGCCAGCCGAGCGTCGCGACGGCCCAGGCGAGCCACGCCGCGCCGGCGACGATCGCCAGCCAGCCGAGCAGTGTGACCATCGCCGCGCAGCCTACCGGGGCCCGCCGGCGCGGCCAAGCGGTCACGCACCGGCGCCGGCGCGCAGCGCCCGCGCCACCCGCACGGCATCGACGGTCGGCGCGACGTCGTGCGCGCGGATGATCGCCGCACCGTGCAGCACGGCGACCGTCGCCGCGGCGAGCGAGGCGGCCAGCCGGTCGGCGGCATCGTCGCGTCCGCTCAGCTCGCCGAGGAAACGCTTGCGCGAGACGCCGACGAGCAGCGGGCGCCCGAGCGCATGCAGGGCCGGCAGCTCACGCAGCACCGCGACGGCAAACGCCGTCGGTCGGGTCGCCGAGCGCGTGAAGAAGCCGATGCCGGGATCGAGGACGATCGCCTCGCTGGCGACGCCGCCGTGCGCCGCACGCGCAAGACTGTCGGCGAGCAGCCGCCGCACCTGCGTCAGCGGCGCGTCGTCGGCGCCGCCATCGGGCGACGCCATCAGCACCACGCCCGCGGCCCGCGCCGCCACCGCGGCCATCGCCGGATCGGCGCGCAGGCCGCTGATGTCGTTGATGATCCGCGCCCCGGCCCCGAGCGCCGCCGCGGCTGCGGCAGCACAGGTCGTGTCCGCCGAGACCGGCACCGGCACTGCCGCGGCAACCGCCGCGACCGCGCTGCGCAGGCGGCGCACTTCCTCATCGGCCGGAATCGCGGTGTCGCGATACGGCGCCGTCGAGCGGGCGCCGATGTCGAGGAAGTCCGCTCCCTCGGCGACCGCGCGTTGCGCCGCGTCGCGCAGTGCAGCGGGATCGACGTGCACCGAGCCGGCGAAGAACGACTCCGGGCTGACGTTCAGCACGGCCATCACGCGCACCGGGTGATCGCCACCCACCGCCAATCCGGCCAGCGTCGCCGTCGCGCTCACGCCGCCACCCAAGCCGCTGCAAGCCCGGCCAGTCAAGCCGGCGGCCGCCGGCCAGCGCGCCGCGCAACACGTCGCGTGACACGGCAGTCGTCAGGCGCATGACGGTTGGCAGCAGCAGGCTCCACACGGCGGCACGTCCGCCGGTGTGGTCCCCGCTTTGCAGCCCGATCGGCATGGGGGCTTCGGGTGTTGCATGGGTGACGACGGGACGGGCGGGCTCCGCCCGCCGCTGGCGCGCCGCTACCGCGTGCTGGTGGTCGATGACGAGCGCGACTTCCGCCATCTGATCGACCTGTTCCTGCGTCGCAGCGGCATGCCGATCGATGTCGAGACGGCGGGCGGCGGCGTCGACGCGCTGACGCTGGCGTTCGCGCAGCCGCCCGATCTGGTGCTGCTCGACGTGATGATGCCGGAGCTGAACGGGTTCGAGGTCTGCCGGCGCCTGCGCGCCGATGCGCGCACGCGCGCCGTACCGGTCCTGATGCTCACCGCGCTCGACGAGCCGGCCGACCGCACCAGAGGCTTCCTCGCCGGCGTCGACGACTACCTCGCCAAGCCCTTCGACCGCGGCGAGCTGCTGGCGCGCGTGCGGCGCATCCTGCAGCGCACCTACGGGTACGGCGAGCTGCCGGCCGGCGCCGACGGCCGCGCGACGACCTGAGCGCCGGGGCGCGTCAGCGCGGCAGCGCGATCGCCAGCGTCGCGCGACCGGGCCGCTGCTCGATGGTCAGCGTGCCGCCGTGCAGCGCCGCGACGCCGCGCGCCAGCTCGATGGCCAGCGCGCTGTCGTCGAGCCGCGAGACGATCTCCAGCTCGCGGTCGACGCGCAGCGACACGGTGAGCGCGAGCACCGAGCAGCCGTCCGCATCGGTCAGGCGCGCGTGCACCACCGCGCCCGGGCTGCTGCGCACCGCCTCGCGCAGGATGCCGCGCACCGCGCAGGCGAGCTGCGCGCGGTCGCCGCGCACGCGCGCGCCCGCACTCGCATCCCAGCGCACGCAGCCGGTGCGCCGCTCGAGCGATTCGATTTCCTCCACGAGCTCGGTCAGCAGCGCCGCCGCATCCCACTCGGCGTCGTCCGCCACCGCGCGCCCGTGGCGCAGGTCGGCGAGCAGCGCGAACTCCTCGACCACCTGCAGCGCCCGCCGCGCGTTCAGCTGCAGGCGGTCGCAGAACTCCTGCTTTTCGCCCTCCTCGGCCTCGGGCAGCGCCTCGGCAAAGTATGCGATCACACCGAGCGGGTTGCGCAGGTCGTGGACGAGCTGCGCGAACAGCGCCGCATCGTCTTCATGCGCCCCCGCATCGTCGCCGAAGGGGGGGCGCACGCGGTTCGACATGTCGCGCACCTCAGGCAACCCCCGTGCCAGCCCGCTCCTGCGCGTCGGCGGCGGTGGGCTCGCCGGCACCGGGCGTCATCATCGTCATCACAGGGTCACCGCGTTGCCACTTCCCGGGGTCAAGAGCAATTCGCGCGCATGCGCCCCACCCCCCGCGGCGCCGCGACGGCGCACCGCGCCGACGTCTGCCCGCGCGCGCTACGCCCCCGCGTTCCCATTGCGCTGTCTTTGGCGTAGAAGGACGGCCGTGACGAAGGTCCTCATCACGGGCATCGCCGGCGGTCAGGGCCGGCTGGTGACGCAGCGCCTGCTCGCCCGCGGCTGCGACGTGGTCGGTGTCGACCTCACCCCGTGGGAGGATGCGCCGCCCGGCGTGCGGATCACGCTCGCCGACGTCCGCAAGCGGACGTTCGAAGACGTCATCCGCCGCGAGAAGCCCGAGGTGATCGTCCACCTCGGCTCGGTGCGCCACTTCCGCGTCCACCCCGCGGTGCGCCACGAGGTGAACGTCGGCGGTACGCGCCGCCTGCTCGACTTCGCGGTCGCGCACGGCGTCAAGCAGGTCGTCATCGTCTCGAGCTCCTACGTGTACGGCGCGCTGCCGGAGAACCCGTACTACATGGACGAGGGCTTTCCGCTGAACTCCAGCCGCACGTACCCCGAAATGCGCGACCTCGCCGAGATGGACATGCTGGCGACCGCGTACCTGTGGCGGTACCCGGCGATGACCACCACGGTGCTGCGCCCGACGAACGTGCTCGGCTACCACGCGCGCAGCGCCATCGGCCGCTACCTGCTCGCCAACGACGTCGTCCCCACCGTGCTCGGCTTCGACCCGATGATGCAGTTCCTGCACGAGGCGGACATGGCCGAGGCGATCGCGCTGGCGATCGAGCGCGACGCGCGCGGCGCGTTCAACGTCGTCGGCCCGGACGCCGTGCCGCTGCACGTCGCCGTGCGCGAGGTCGGCCGCACCGCCTTGCCGCTGCCGGAAATGGCGATGCGCACGGCCGTGCAGACGCTGTTCGCGTGGGGGCTCTATCCGTTCCCGCCGCGCGCCATCGATTTCGCCAAGTATCAGTGCACGCTCGACGGCCGGCGTTTCCGTGAGGCGACCGGCTTCGTGCCGCGCTTCTCGCTCGCGGAGACGTTCGCGGCGGTACGGGCGTGAGGAAGGAACGCAGACGCATGGCCGGCCGAGTCGAGTCCCTCGAGGCACGCCGCCGGGCCCGCCAGCCGGCGCCCACCACCCTGCCCGCCCGCGTGACGCGGCGGCGCCACGCCCCGCCACCGCCGCCCGCGCTGCGGCGCGACCGCGGCTCGCTGCGCGAGCAGCTCGGCGGCCTCGCCGCCGAGCTCTGGAACGCCGTGCAGCCCGACTGGCTGGCCGACATCGACGCCGAGGTTCGCGCCCGCCTGCAGCGCATGCCGACGCGGACGAACGAGTATGGCTACGACCCCTGGGGCCTGAACGTCGACGCGGCACGCCAGGCTCTGAACGTCACGACGCTGCTCTATCGCTACTACTTCCGCGTCCAGACGTTCGGCATCGAGCACGTGCCCGACGGCCGCGTGCTGGTGATCGCCAACCATGCCGGCCAGGTCGCGCTCGACGCGGCGATGATCGGCACGGCGCTGATCCTCGAGCGCGAACCGCCGCGCATCGTGCGCGGCATGGGCGAGTACTGGCTGCCGACGGTGCCGTTCGTCAACCTGCTGATGAGCCGCACCGGCTCGGTGGTCGGCACGCCGAAGAACTGCATCGACCTGCTGAGCAACGAGGAGGCGGTGATCGTCTTCCCCGAAGGCGTGCGCGGCATGAACAAGCTGTTCAGCGAGCGTTACCAGCTGCAGCGGTTCGGCACCGGCTTCATGCGCCTCGCGCTGGCGACGGGCACCCCGATCCTGCCGGTGGCAGTGATCGGCTCCGAGGAACAGGCACCGGCGATCGCGAACATCAAGGGCCTCGGCCGCCTGCTCGGCATGCCGGCCTTCCCGATCACCATCACCTGGCCCTGGCTCGGCCCGCTCGGCCTGCTGCCGCTGCCGACCAAGTACCGCATCTACTTCGGCAAGCCGCTGCGCTTCGACGGCGATGCCGACGACGAGGATGCCGTCGTCGCCCGCAAGGTCGGCACGGTCGTCGACACCATCCAGGGCATGCTCGATCAGGGCCTGCGCGAGCGGGAAAGCATCTTCTTCTAGAAGAAGCGTGACCGGTGACCAGTGACCGGTGATCGGTGGCGGTCCCTGGATTGCGCCGGTACCCGGTCACGATCTCTGGAGGGCGCCGCTCCGTCGGCGCCGGTTGAACGGGCGTGTGTTGCTCAATTCAACAGGCGCCGACGGAGCGGCGCCCTCCAGCGCGTCCCGTACCGGTCACCGGTCACTGGCCACCGATCACCA
>CBFGUK010000003.1:0-101829 GCA_965651925.1 uncultured bacterium
CTCGGCCGCCCGGCGGAGGCGGTGACCGGCCGGACGATCGACGAGTTCCTGCATCCCGATGACGCCGGCCTGGTGCGCGAGCGCGTCGCCGATCTCGCCGCCGGACGCAGTGCTGTCGTCGAGTTCCCGCCGCTGCGCGTGCGCCGCGGGGAGCACGACTGGCGCTGGATCGAGGCGGTCGCGCGCAACCTGCTCGACGTGCGCGCGGTGCACGGGGTGATGGTCAACTTCCGCGACGTCAGCGGCTACGTGCAGGCCGAGGCCCGCCTGCAGGCGAGCGAGCAGCGCCTGCATCTGGCGCTCGCCGTCGCGCGCGCCGGCGTGTGGGAATACGACGTTGCCACCGGCGAGACGTTCTGGTCCGACGAGAGCTATGCGCTGCTCGGCTACGAGCCGGGCAGCATCACGCCGAGCTTCGAGGCGTGGCTGGCCCGCGTCCATCCCGACGATCGCGCGCAGATCGGCCGCGAAGCGGAACGGCTGCGCGCGGAGCCGACGGCGTTCAGCTTCGACCTGCGCATCTGTCTGCCGGACCGCAGCGTGCGCTGGTTGTCGTGCGTCGGCCGGGTCGTCGAGCACGACCCGGACGGGCATGTGCGGCGCCTGCTCGGCCTGCAGATCGACGTCACCGAGCGCCGGCGCGCCGAGGAGGCGCTCCGCGCGCTCAATGCCGAGCTCGAGCACCGCGTCGCCGAGCGCACGGCCGAGCTGGCGCGTGCCAATGCCGAGCTGGCGCGCGCGGCGCGGCTGAAGGACGAGCTCCTCGCCAGCATGTCGCACGAGCTGCACACGCCGCTCGCCGGCATTCTCGGCACCGCCGCGGCGCTCGCCGACGGCGCCTACGGGCCGCTCGCGCCGGCCCAGGCGCGGGCGCTCGGCGACCTGCAGACCAGCGGCGAGCAGCTGCTGGCGCTGATCACCGATCTGCTCGACCTGGCGCGCATCGGGGCCGGGCGCCTGCCGCTCGAGCCGGTGCGGCTGTGTCCGGCGGCGGTGTGCGAGCGCGCCGCGGCGGCGATCGCGCCTCTCGCCGCGACGCGGCAGATCACCGTCACCACCGCGGTGGATCCCGCCCTGCCCGAGGTGCGCGCCGATCCGCGGCGGCTCGCGCAGGTGCTCGGCAAACTCCTCGGCAACGCGGTGACGTTCACCCCCGACGGGGGCGCGATCGGCGTCGAGGCGCGGCACGACGCCGCGGGTGGCGCAGTGGAGATCACGGTGTGGGACTCCAGCATCGGCATCGCGCCCGCCGACGTTCGTGACCTGTTCGAGCCGTTCGTTCGCATCGGGGGCGGGCTGGCGCCGCGCTTCCCGGGCACCGGCCTCGGCCTGAGTCTCGTCCGCCGACTGATCGAACTGCATGGCGGCAGCGTGCAGCTCGAGTGCACGCCGGCGCGCGGCTGCCGCTTCACCGTGCGCGTGCCGCTTGCCGCTCCGCCTGCGGCGAGCGCAGCGGAGGCCGGCGCGGCGCCGCCACCGGATGCGCCGCTGGTCCTGCTCGCCGACGACGATGTCGCCGTGTGTGCCGCCTTCACCGCCGCGTTCGGTGCGCGCGGCCAGCGCACCTGTTGCGTCTCCGATGCCCACGAGGCGCTCGCCCAGGCCGCTGCGCAGCGGCCGGCCGCCGTCGTCCTCGATCTGCAGCTGCCCGGCGGCGCCGGACTCGGCTTTGCCCGCGTGCTCCGCGATGCCGCGGGCGCTGGCGTGCCGCTCGTCATCGTGGCCTCGCTGGCGCTCCCCGGCGATCGCGACGAAGCGCTGGCGGCCGGTGCGGCCGAGTTTCTCCTCAAGCCGGTGCGCGCCGACCGGCTCGCCGACCGCCTGGCGGAGCTGCTCGCGCGCTGACGCGGGCGTCGCTACGCCGATCGCGCCGCGGCGTGGCGGTGGTCGACCGCCGTCGTCGGCAGCGTCAGTCGGAAGACGCTGCCGCCGTCTTCGCCCGCGTGGGCGGTGAGCGTGCCGTCGTGGGCTTCCGCGATCGATCGGCTGATCGACAGGCCCATGCCGAGCCCGCCCGACTTGGTGGTGAAGAACGGTGCGAAGACGTCGGCCGGCGGCGGCGGCAGTCCGCCGCCGGCATCGCGGACCTCCACCGAGACGCTTTCGGCTGCCGCCGCGGTGGTGACCCTGATGCGCCGATCGGCCGGCGGCACGGTGCGCACGGCGTCGATCGCATTGAGCAGCAGGTTGATCAGCACCTGCTCGATCTGGATCGCGTCGCACCGCACCTCCGGCAGCTCGGGGGCGAGCGTCAGCGTCAGCGTGACGTCGTGATGGCCCGCGCGCACCAGCTGCAGCGAATCGTGCACGATCTGGTTGAGATCGGTCGCGCGCCGCGGCGTCGGTTCCTTGCGCACCAGCTCGCGCAGCCGGCGGATGATCTGCCCGGCGCGCAGCGCCTCCGCCGCGATGCTCTCCAGGATCGGCAGCAGGGTGTCGGGGCTGGTGCCCTGGTGCAGCCGGTGCACGCCGCCGCGCGCGAAGTTCGCGATGGCGCCGAGTGGCTGGTTGATTTCATGGGCGAGGCCGGCGGCCATCTCGCCCATCGTGCCGAGCCGCAGGACATGGGCGAGCTCGGCCTGGTGCGCGCGCGCCTGTTCCTCGGCCCGCTTGAACGCGGTGACGTCGCGCGCGAACACGGCGGCGCCGGTGACGTCGCCGGCCTCGACGATCGGATGGGCGGAGAGGAGAAACTGGCGCGCGTCCGTTCCCTCGCCGACGCGGTACTCGATGTCGACGTGCTCGCCGGCGAGCGCACGGCCGTAGAGCTGGTCCAGGTCGGCGCGCAGCGGCGCGACGATCTGCCGGGCCACGGTGGCCGGGTCGAACCGGACGCCGAAGCGCTGCTCGAAGCTGCGGCGCGCGGCGGAGTTCGTCACCACGACGCGCCCGCTGCGGTCCACCGACCAGATCGCGTCCGGCGTGTTCTCGATGATCGCCAGCAGCGCGGCGTCCGCGCGGCGCCGTTCGGCTTCGGCACGCTTGCGCTCGGTGATGTCGGTCGAGATGCCGCACACCGCCGTGGGCGTGCCGTCGGCGGTGCGCAGCGCGAACTTCACCGAGAGATACGTGTGCGGGCCGTCGTCGCCCTCCAGCACTTCCTCGATCTGCAACGGTCCGCCGGAGGCGAGCACCTGCCGGTCGTTGGTCCGCAGCGCCGCCGCGACCTCCCGGCCGAGCAGCTCCTCCGGGGTGCGGCCGATCACCGCCTCGCGCGCATGCCGCATGGCGGTGGCGGCACGCTGGTTGATGAGCAGGTACCGGCCGTCGAGATCCTTGACGTGGATCGCCGCCGGCGCGTGCTCGAGGATCTCCTCGAAGCGCGCCTGGTCGGCGCGCCGCGCCTCGGCGGCGGCGGCGAGCTCGGCGCTGCGCGCGCGCACGCGTTCCTCGAGCTCGGCATTGAGGGTCGCGAGCTCGCGCTCGGCGCGCGCGCGCTGCAGGTTCTCGGCGAGCACGTGCCGGTGCGTGCGCTGCAACTCGAAGGCGAACACGATCGACGCGGCGAGCGCGACGAGGGCTGCCGCGCCCTCGCCGACGGTGTCGACCGGGGCGCCGAGCCACCACTGTGCGAGGGCGGCGCCGCCGCCGCTCAGCAGCACCGCGGCACACTGCGCGCCGACGCCCCACGGCACGATCGCGCCGGAACCGACCGCGACGAGGACGAGCAGGATCGTGGTCGGCTCGGGTTCCTGCCAGTGGATGCCGAGGACGGTGCGCATCACCGCGAAGACGACGAACGCGAGCAGCGCGAACCGCCGCGGCTGGCGCGCGACGAGCGGCCGCCGCAGGGCGGCCAGCCCGAGGCCGATGAGGCCGATACCCCCAAGGTTCGCGAGGTCGGCGGACAGTCGCGCCCCGGTCCACAGGTGATCGCGCAGCATGAAGAAGAGATTGCTCGCGGCGATCACCGTCAGACCGACCCGCAGGCGGCGGACGATCAGCGCGTCGAACGCGGCCCGCAGGGCGGGGTCGGCGGGCGGCGAAGTCATCGCGCGTCAGTGCTAGCCCGTCGCCGCCCGCCTTGGCCAGCGCCGCCGTGCGGGAACCGCCCGGACGCAGGTGTGCCGCCATCGCGCGGGCCGGCGCGGGCCGGACGGAGCCGTGCCGCCCGCGTCCGCTCCCGCGCCGGCACGCGGTACTGGCGCGTCTCAGTGGGATCAGCGGGTGACGAGGGCGAGCGGCAGGGTCACCGGCCACGCCGCGGCCCGCATCAGCCGGCCGACCATGCGGCGCGGCCGGCGCGGCAGGACGCGCTGGGCGCCGGACACCACGCGCGTCACCGCTTCGGGATTGCCGTTCACCATCGTGGCGACCATGCCGCCGCCGAACGGCAGGCGTTCGGCGGCCTGGGTCAGCCCGCGCACGACACCGGCCGCCGCCGGGCTGCGGCGCTGCAGCTCCATCCAGGCGTCCTTCTGCTGGAGAAACTCGTGCGCGATCTGCCGCGCCTGCTGCTGATCGAGGATGGCGTCCGCCGCCGGGAAGAGCTCGTGCTCCTCCTGATCGATGTGCCAGCGCATGATCTCGCGCAGCACGCCGAGCTTCGGCAGCCAGCGTGGATGGTCCTTCGGCATCGCATCGAGCTCGCCGAGCAGCATCGTGCCGACGTGGTGTTCCTCGACCGACTCGAGCGTGCGCAGGCGGGTCGGCGCGAGCGGCTTCAGTTGCGAGTAGAACGTCGACTCCTCGGCGCGCGAGTGGAAGTCGATCTGGTTGCGCAGACGGAGGAACAGATCCTCGCGCGCCGGCAGTGAGCGCCCCTCACTTTCCGCGAGCTCGTCGAACAGCCGATTGATCTGCTGGTGGTCGCGCTGCAGCACCTCGTAGATGCTGCCGCGCGGCAGGCCGTGCGCGCCCTGTGCCGCGCCGTTGCCGGTCTCGTGAGTCCGCGTGGACCGCTCGCGCCGCCGTGACGCCGCGCGCGTCTGTTGCTTCCGAGCCATTGCTTCCCTCCTCGGAGTGTCCGCCCGGCGACCGGGATGTGCGTCGATGCGCCGTGATCACCTGGCGGGGTGTGAATTCGACGCAGTGCGGCAAGATCGATGCCGCGCGCCGCGATGCCATGGCGGCGCCCGGGTGCGCGGGCCGTGCGCAGGATCGCGCCGGCCTATGTACGCAGTTTCTGCACGGCGGCCGATGCGGTGAGCTGCCGGCCGGCGACGGCATCCAGGCACATGCCGTCACCGGCTTCCCGCGAAGGTCATTCGCCCGCCGCCCAGTCGTGCCGCAACTGGCGGCGCTTCACGAGGTAGAAGATCACCGGGTACACGAGCAGCTCCATCGCGAAGCTGACGCTGATGCCGCCGACCAGCGGGGCGACGAGGCGACGCGTCACGTCGGCGCCGGTGCCGGTCGCCCAGAGCAGCGGCAGCAGGCCGATCATGTCGGTGGCGACGGTCATCGTCTTCGGCCGGATGCGCTGCACCGCGCCCTCGTGGATGGCGGCGAAGAGGTCGCGCTCGCTGCGCAGCCGGCCCTCGGCGCGGTGCCGCTCGAACGTCGTGTCGAGGTAGAGGAGCATCACCTGTCCGGTCTCGGCGTCGACGCCGAGCAGCGCGATGATGCCGACCCACACCGCGAGACTCATGTGGTAGTCGAGCAGCCACAGGAACCAGAACGCGCCGATCAGGCTGAACGGCACGGCGAGCAGGATGACGCCGACGCGGAACCAGCTCTGGTTCGCGAGGTAGAGCAGCAGCACGATGAGCACGAGCGTGATCGGGATGACCACCGCGAGGCGCCGGTTGGCCGCCTCGAGGTACTCGAACTGTCCCGACCAGACGCGCGTGTAGCCGGGCGGCAGCGGCACCTCGGCGGCGACGACGCGCTTCGCCTCGTCGACGTAGCTGCCGAGATCGCGGCCGGCGATGTCGACGAAGACCCATGCCGTGCGCTGCGCGTTCTCGCTGCGGATCATCGGCGCGCCCGGTGTGATGCGGACGTCGGCGAGCTGGCCGAGGGGAATCTGCGCGCCGTTGCGCCCGGGGACGAGCACGGCGCGCAGCGCCGCGGGATCGTCGCGCAGGTCGCGCGGATAGCGGACGTTCAGCGGATAGCGCTCGAGGCCCTCGACGGTGGTGGTGACGTTCATGCCGCCGACCGCGGCCTGGATGACGTCCTGGACGTCGCCGGTGGTCAGCCCGTAGCGTGCCGCGGCGACGCGATCGATGTCGACGTCGAGGTAGTAGCCGCCGACCGTGCGCTCGGCGTACGCGCTCAGCGTGCCGTCGACCGTCTGCACGGCGCTCGCGGTGCGCGCCGCGAGATCGCCGAGGACGGCGAGATCGGGTCCGAGGATCTTGATGCCGACCGGTGTCTTGATGCCGGTGGCGAGCATGTTGATGCGGTTCTCGATCGGGTACGGCCAGGCGTTCGCGAGGCCGGGGAAACGGACCACCTCGTTCAGCCCGGGATGAACCGTGCCGTCGGGGTCCGTCCACCCGTACTTGAGCTCGGCGGTGGAGATGCGCCGCATCTCGGGCCAGAACGTCGCGGTGAACGGCCACTTCAGCCAGGCCGGCCAGTCGCTGAAGACATACGCAACCGGCCGCGTGCGCCAGCGCGTCGGATCGGTGTGCAGCTGGACGACGGTCTCGATCATCGACAGCGGCGCCGGATCGGTGGCCGTGTCGGCGCGGCCGATCTTGCCGTGCACGCTCGCCACCTCGGGGAACGTGCGGATCAGCTTGTCGGTACGCTGCAGCAGGGCGGCGCCGGCGCCGACGCTGATGCTCGGATCGGTGGTCGGCATGTACAGCAGGTCGCCCTCCTCGAGTGCCGGCATGAACTCCGAGCCGAGCCGGCTCGCCGGGTAGAGTGCCGAGGCGCCGAGCGCGAGCGTCACCGCGAGCGTCAGGTACGGATGGCGCATGACCAGGCGGAAGAGCGGCTCGTAGAGCGCGACCGAGGCGCGGTTGAGCGGATTGCGCTCCTCGGACGGGATGCGCCCGCGGATCAGGTAGACCATCAGCACCGGGACGACGGTGATGCCGAGCAGGGCGCCGGCGGCGATGGCGAACGTCTTGGTGTAGGCGAGCGGCGTGAACAGCCGGCCGGACTGGTCACCGAGCGCGAAGATCGGCAGGAACGCGACGGTGATGACGAGCAGCGAGAAGAAGAGGCTCGGGCCGACCTCGGTCGCCGCGGCGAGGATGACCGGCACCTGGCTGCGCGGCGGCGCCCCGTCGGCGCGCCGCTGGCGCTCGCGCTCGAGATGCTTGTGCGCGTTCTCGATCATCACCACGCCCGAGTCGACCATCACGCCGATCGCCAGCGCGAGCCCACCGAGGCTCATGATGTTCGCGTTGATCCCGAGCAGCTGCATGACGAGCAGCGAGGCGAGCAGCCCGATCGGCAGCACGAGCACGGCGACCAGCGCGCTGCGCACGTGGGCGAGGAAGATGACACAGATGATCGCCACCACGATCAGCTCTTCGGCGACCGCGGTGCGCAGGGTCTCCACCGCCCGCCCGATCAGCGCCGACCGGTCGTAGGTGGTCAGGATGAAGACGCCCGGCGGCAGCCCGTCCTCGAGCGCGGCGAGCGCCGCCTTCGCGTCGTGGATGACCTGGTAGGCGTTCTCGCCGAAACGCGAGATCACCACGCCGCCGACCGCCTCGCCGACGCCGTCGAGCTCGCCGATGCCGCGCCGCGGCGCGCCGCCGATCTGCAGCCGCGCGACGTCGCGCAGCAGCACCGGGGTGCCTCCGGGCCCGGTGCCGACGACGACGGCGCCGAGATCGTCGAGCCCGCGCAGGTAGCCGCGGCTGCGCACCATGTACTCGTGCTCGGCCATCTCGACCACCGAGCCGCCGACGTCGGCATTCGATCGCCGGATCGCCTCGCCGACGTCGCGCAGCGCGAGGCCGAACGCCTGCAGCACCTGCGGGTCGACGACGACCTGGTACTGTCTGACGAAGCCGCCGATCGCCGCGACCTCGGCCACACCGGAGACGGCAGTCAGCGGATAGCGCACGTACCAGTCCTGCAGGCTGCGCAGCGAGGCGAGGTCCTGGTTCGAGGACACCAGCGCGCTGCCGTCGAGCGGGCAGGTGCCCGCGGCGCGGAAGCCGCGTACGCGCGTCAGCTGCTCGCGCCGGTCGGCCGGCGCCGCCTCGCGGTCGGCGTACCAGCGGTCCGCGGCCGCATCGTGCCAGATGCCCTGCGGATGCGCGGCGCAGTACCAGCCGGGATACAGCACGTACTGCAGGACCCAGCCGACGCCGGTGGCGTCGGGGCCGAGCCGCGGCTGCACGCCGGCGGGCAGCCGGTCGCGTGCGAAGTTGAGGTATTCGAGCACGCGGCTGCGCGCCCAGTAGATGTCGGTGCCGTCGGCGAACAGGACGTAGACGAAGGACAGCTCGAACATGCTGTAGCCGCGCACGACCGTCGCGCCGGGCACGGCGAGCATGGCGCTGGCGAGCGGGTAGGTGACCTGCTCCTCGACGACCTCCGGGTGCTGTCCCGGGTAGTCGGTGACGACGATCACCTGCACGTCGGAGAGATCGGGGATCGCGTCGAGGCGGATGTTGTACGTGCCCCACACCCCGAGCGCGAGCACGATCGCGGTGAGCAGGAGCACGAGCAGGCGGTTGTGCACCGACCACTCGATGACGCGCGCGATCATGTTGCCTCCGGCACGCGCGTTCGCGGGGCCAGGCGCCCGCCCCGAGCGACCCGCGCCGAGTCCGTGCCGGACGGCGGGCGGCTCGCCCACCGCGCCGCGCGCTGGTGACGAACCGCACTCAGCGAGGTCGCCGGTCCGGGCGGAGGAACCGTTCGCCGCGCCGGGCCGCGCCGCTGTGACACACGCTCAGTGCACATGCGGCACCGCCTCCCGGGGCGCCGGTGGCGCCGCGTCCGGGTCGCCGGCCGGCGGCGCCGGCATCGGTTCGCCGGCCGTGCCGAGGAACCGCGCCACCGCCTCGCGGAAGTTGCTTTCTGCATCGAGCAGGAACTGCCCGCTGGTGACCACCGTGTCGCCCGCCGCGAGCCCGGCGCGGATCTCGACCAGGCCGTCGTCGCCGGTCGGGCCGACGGTGACGCGCCGCGGCGCGAAGTGTCCCTCGGCGCGGGCGATGAAGACGACCTGCTCGGTGCCGGTGTCGATCACCGCCTCGCGCGGTGCGAGCAGCACGCCGGCGATCGGCGCGGCGTCGATCACCACCGTCGCATACATGCCCTGCAGCAGCCGCTCGCCGGGATTCGCCACCTCGATGCGCGCCAGCGCCGTGCGCGTCGTCGGATCGAGATGCGGGTGGACGAACGTCACGCGTCCGGCGAGCGGCTCGCCGGGCAGTGAGGCGAGGTGCACGGTCGCCGGCCGGCCGACGCCGACCAGCGCCAGGTCCTGCTCGAAGATGCGCGCGTCGATCCACATCGTGCCGCGGTCCGACAGCCGCAGGACGCGTTCGCCGGCCTGCACGGCGTCGCCGGCGACGACCAGCTTCTCGGTGACGTGGCCGGTGATCGGGCTGGTGAACGTCACCGTTGCCGGCGGGCGATCGAGCCGCGCCAGCCGGTCGACCTGGGCGCGCGGCAGGCCGAGCAGCTCGAGCTTCTGTCGCCCGGTCTCGTACAGCAGCGCGGCGGCGCTGCCCGGGGCGGCCTCGCGCGGCAGCGCCGCGCGCGCGCCGATCAGCTCGCCGATCGCGACCTGCAGCTCGGGGCTGTAGAGCTCGAACAGCGGCTCCCCGGCGCGCACCGGCATGCCCTCGACGTCGGCGAACAGTCGCTCGATCCAGCCCGAGACGCGCAGCGCGATGTCGTGCTGGCTCGGCTCGGGCTCGCGCACGACCGCCACCGCGCGCACCGAGCGGCGCAGGGTGCCGCGGCGCACCGCCGCCGTGCGCACGCCCATGTTCTGCACGACGGCGGGATCGATGGTCACCGCCGGGCCGGCGTCATCTGCCTCGCGTGCCTCGCCGTTGCCGGACGGGCCGCCGTTGGTGACCAGCGGCGTCAGCTCCATGCCGCAGATCGGGCAGGTGCCCGGCCGATCGCGGATCACCTGCGGGTGCATGCCGCAGGTGTAGAGCTGCTTCGGCTGCGCGTGCCCGGCATGCGGATCGCCGGGCTGCGCGTGCAGCATCGGCGCGCCGAGGAGCAGCGCGGCGGCGAACACCAGCATCCGCGCCGGTCCCCGGCGCGCGCGATCGTGCGCCGTCATGACGGCATCTCCTCGCGCATCGCGGCGGCGGCGAGCTGCTCTGCATCGATGCCCGCCAGCTCCTCGAGCTCGGCGACGCGACGCTCGCGGGCGATGCGCGTCTCGGCGAGCGTCAGCTCGAGATCGAGCAGCGTGCGGCGGGCGGCGATCAGGGCCGCCAGGTCGCCGGCACCGGTGGTGTACAGCCGCTCGGCGGCCTCGGCGGCCTGGTTCGCCGCCGGGACGACGTGGCGGTCGAGCAGCGTCCGCTGGCGCTCGCTGCTGCGCAGGGCGAGCAGCGCGGCGACGAACGCGGCGTCGCGCTCGTGTGCCGCCTGGCGCAGTACGGCTTCGCTGGCACGCAGCGTGGCGCGCGCCTCGCGGATGCCGGCGCGGATCTGCGGCAGCGTGCTCGGCAGCGTGATCGCCGCCCCGACGACCTGCGCCATGCTGCCTTCGAGGCCGACGAACGGGTTGATGTCGGGGAAGTACTGCTGCCGCGCGAGACTGAGCGCATCCTCGCGTCCCGCGACGTCGCGTGCGAGCGCCGCGAGGGTCGGATTGGCGCGCGTGCCGAGCGCCAGCAGGCGCGCGTCGTCGGCCGGCAGCGGTCGCGGCTCGGGCAGATCGGGCTCGGTGAGCGGCGCGTCGGCGGGGCGGGCGAGGAGGGCGTTCAGCCGCGCACGGACCTGCGGCAGCTCGTCGCGCAGGTTGATCAGGTCGTGATGGCCGTGCTGGCGCTCGACCTCGGCGGCGAGGAGCTCCTGCTGCGGGCCGCCGCCGCGCACACGGGCGGCCGCGGCGTCGGCGGCGAGATCGAGCAGTGCCAGCTGCGCGCGCTGGATGCGGACGCGCGCGGCGAGGAGTGCGTAATCGAGCCACGCGTCGAGCACGCGGCGCTGCAGCGCGAACTTCGTCGCCGCAAAGCGCTGGCCGGCGCTGCGCGCCCCTTCGGTGGCGACGCGCCCGGCGGTCAGCACCTTGGTCGGGAACGCGAGGTTCTCCATCGGGTCGAACCCGACGGTGAGCGCCGTGCGATCCCAGCCGGTCAGGTTGGCGCCGGAGAAGAGATAGTCGAACCCGAGCGACACGTTGGTGTTCGGGTACCCTGCGGCGATGTCGATGCGCTCGATGGCCGCCAGCCAGGTGAAGTAGCTCGCCTCGAGCTCGCCGTTGTGCCGCAGCGCGTAGCGCAGCAGCCCGCGCCAGTCGGCGTCGACCGGCAGCTCGTCCTCGAGGCGCTCGGGCGCGGGCACGGCATAGACCGCGCCGGCGGCCTCGGCGCGCGCGCGCTCGTCGGCCGCCTCACGCGGGGCCAGCGAGCAGCCGGCGAGCGCGATCGCGAGGACCGCGACGGGGGGGAATTTCAGTGCGGGGCCGGCGTGTCGCACACGCCGGCACGGGACAGTGACAACGGACATTGCTCCTCCAGTGGCCGGGGCGGCGCGCGCGTGAGGCGCGGCCGCGATGCTCGTCGACGAGGGGGCGATCCCCCGCGCGAGCGCGGCTCAGAGGAGGAGCGAGGTGTGACGGGCGACGAGCGTGTCGGGTGGTGCCTGGGCGCGTGCGCGTTCACGGGTGCTGCGCGACGCGGCCGGCGCAACGAGGGCGACCTCGGTCGGCGCGAGTGCCGGGGCGTGAATGCCGGCGTGGGTCGTGCCGAGGTCGAGCGCGCGTTCCGGAGCGCCGACCGGCACCGTCCGGCCGATCTGCGCCGGCTCGTCGCAGCAGCTCGGGCGCGTCAGCCCGTCCTGCTGGCAGCACGCCATCGAGCGCGCCTGCACGGTCGCGCAGCTGCCGTCGGGGCAGGGCACGGCGCTCGCACCGGTCAGCACCAGTGCAATGGCGATCAGCAGGGCGGCCAGGCGACGCATCGCGGCGTCAGGATGAGCGCGGCCGGCATGCATGTCAATCGCATCCACCCGTCGATGGCGCAGGACCTGGGGGGGGGCGCTGAGGCCCGGCCGGCGATCGATGGCAGGTTCCACATGCTTTTCGCCGGGCGGGTCTGGTAGAGCGGGAACGTGATCGAGGGCAGGTAGGGGCGTGCCGCTGGTACGCCGAGGGGCCGCGCACGACGCGGCGTGGTGGCCGGCCGGGCGGGCGCGACGCCGGGCCACCGCGGGGAGCGGTGTGCGATGAAGGTGCTGATCACCGGCGGCGGCGGCTTCCTCGGTTCGCACCTCGCCGACGCGTTCCTCGCGCGCGGCGACGAGGTATTCGTGCTCGACAACGGCATCGACGCGAAGACCCGCCACCTCGTCGGGCGCCCCGGCTTCGTGCACGTGCGCGACAGCATCTTCGACGTCGACATCCTCGACGGCCTGATCGCCAAGTGCGATCTCGTCTACCACCTGGCGGCGGTCGTCGGCGTCGAGCATTACCTCAGCGATCCGTTCGAGGTGCTCAACGTCAACGTCAACGGCACACAGACCGTGCTGAAGCTCGCCTTCAAGTATGGCCGCAAGGTCGTCTTCAGCTCGACCTCGGAGATCTACGGGCGCAATCCGCGCGTGCCGTGGCGCGAGGACGACGACCGCGTGCTCGGCTCCACGCGCATCGACCGCTGGTGCTACTCGACGTCGAAGGCCGCCGGCGAGCACTTCTGCTTCGCCTATCACGCGATGGGGCTACCGGTGACCGTGACGCGGTACTTCAACGTCTACGGCCCGCGACTCGACCGGCTCGACGCCGGACGGGTGATCACGATCTTTCTCGGGCAGGCGCTGCGCAACGAGCCGCTGACGGTGATCGGCGACGGACAGCAGACGCGCTGCTTCACCTATGTCGACGACGCGATCCGCGCCACCGTCGCCGCCGGCCTGGCGCCGGGGACTGATGGCCAGGTGTTCAACGTCGGCTGCGACGTCGAGACGACGATCCTCTCGCTCGCCGAGCAGATCATTGCGCTGAGCGGCTCGCGCAGCACGATCACGCACGTACCGCAGGCGGCGGTGTATGGCGCGAGCTACGAGGACATCGCGCGGCGCGTTCCCGACGTGACGAAGATGCACAGCGTGCTCGGCGTGACGGCGGACACGCCGCTCGCCGCGGGCCTGCGCGACACGATCGACTGGTTCATGCAGCAGAAGGCCTGAGCGCGCCGGCGGCTCACCCGGCGGCCGGCTGCAGGAACGCCGCGGCGAAGCGCTCGAGCAGCTCGAGGTAGTGCGCGAGGCTGCGGTGGCGGAAGCGCAGGTTGAGCGCCGTCGCGCCGAGGGCCGCGAGCCCGTCGATCGTCGCGCGGGCGGCGTCGAGGTCGGCGTCACTGTCGAGTGCCAGCGGGGCGTCAGGGCTGAGGACGACCTCGAAATCCGCACGCCACTGCGGCGACTCGCGCGCGCGGCCGAGCAGCGCCGCGAGCTGCGTGCGGTCGAGGCCGAAGGGATCCCAGCCGTCGGCCAGAGCGAGCGCGCGGCGCAGCGAGCGCGCGGAGCGGCCGCCGAGCCAGATCGGGACGCGCGCCTGCACGGGGCACGGGTCGAGCCGGACACGCTCGAAGCGGTAGTGCGTCCCCGCGTAGGCCGGTTCCGGGTCGGCGAGCGCCGCGCGCAGGGCGCGCAGCGCGTCCTCGTAGCGTGGGCCGCGGCCGGCGAAGTCGATGCCGAGGAGGGCGAACTCCTCGGCGAGGCTGCCGACGCCGATGCCGAGGATCAGCCGGCCGTCGGAGAGACGGTCGAGCGTCCCGTACGTCTTCGCCACGGCGAGCGGGTGGTGGTAGGGCAGCACGACGACGTGCGTCAGCAGGCGGATGCGGCGGGTGTGGGCGGCGATCCAGGCGAGCGTCGTGGCCGGATCATAGTAGCGCGGCCCGCGATGGCGATCGGTGAGGTCGCGCGGGATGCCGACGTGCTCGCTGCAGGTCAGGTGGGCGTAGCCCAGGCGATCGGCGGTTTCCGCGATGCGCCGGATTTCCGCCGGGCCGGCTGCCACTTCCCAGGCGGCGTGCGTGCCTGGCACGAGCGTCACCACCGGCGTCGTCAGCCCGAAGCGCATGGCGCTTCCTAGCGGACGTGGCGCGGCGGTGAAACCGGTCAGCCCGTGAGTCGCGGACGGTCGGCGGGTGCGTGCAGTTGCAACCCGGGTGGCGCGGCACGGCGGCGGTGCACGGCCCAGCGGCCGATCACGGTTTCGATCACGTACTCGCGCGCCAGCAGGTCGCGCAGCCAGGGAAAGTCGGGCGCGAACGCCGGGCCGTCCCACACCTGCAGGGAGTCGCCGGTGGCGGTGACGATCACCGGCGGGCGGACGGCGGCGATGTCGGCGATGAGCTCGGCGAGATGGCGGCGCTGCAGGGCCGTCGGCGGCCGGCTGCAGGCGCCGACCAGCCGGTAGTCGTGCGGATCGTCCGGCTCGACGCACCACACCGCGGTGCTCTGCAGGAAACGGCTCGGCGCCGGGCGGCCGGCGGCGTAGTGGACGGCCGCCACCGGACCCCAGAGCAGTACCGGCGCGCCGTCGGGTGTGTGCGTGCGCAGATAGCGCGCCACCGCGGCCTGCTCGTCGCTGTCGGCGACCAGCAGCGCGTAGGGCGGCTGCTCCTGCAGCGCGATGCGCAGGTTGGCCGGCAGGCTACGGGCGGCGTCGACGATCGGCCGCATGGTGAGCACCGGGATGCCGACGGTGAGCACGGCGATCACGGCGAGCGCCGCGATCCGGCCGCCAGCTCCTGACCACTGCGCGAGCGGCGCGAGCACGCGGCTCCAGCCGATCCCGGCCAGGGCCGCCGCACAGGCCAGCACCGGCCAGTACTGATAGCGATAGCTCTTCGCCTCGAGCAGGCGCACGGCGATGCAGGCGAGCAGCGCGCCGAGCAGCCAGGCGCGCAGCATCGGCGCGCCGGCGGCGGTGCGGCGGTCGCGATCGGACAGCGCGACCTGCCAGCCGGCGAGCGCGAGCAGCAGGCCGACCCACAGGACCTGCGGTGTGTCGAGCAGCAGCTTGAGCAGGACCGCGCCGGGCGGCTTGCGGTCGATCTGCGCGTACACGGTGACGATGTAGAGGAACGTATCGCGCAGGATCGCGCCGAACCCGGCGGCGGTGAAGACCGCAAGGAAGAGCAGCGTCGGCAGCGCGCTCACGACGCCGAGCAGCAGCGCCGCGCGCAGCCCGTCGCCGGTGGTCCGGCCGCGCCATCCCTGCCACAGCAGCGCACCCATCGCGGCCGCCACGAGCACCGCGAAGCTCGGTCGGAGCAGGCAGGCGACGCCGAGCGCGATCCCGGCGGCGGCGAGCGCGCGGCGTGTCGGCGGCGCGCCGCGGCCGGCGAGGGCGAGCACGGCGCCGAGCAGCAGCGGCACGGCGAAGCCATCGCGCTGCGCGGTGTGGTAGTAGCCGGCGCTGACGTAGGCGACGGCATAGAGCAGGGCGGCGATCAGCCCGGCAGTGGGACCGGCGACCCGGCGTGCCGCGGTGTAGAGCAGGCCCGCCGCCGCCAGCTGCACGACCCCGTCGACGAGCCGCAACGCCAGCGGGCCGCTGCCGAGCAGCAACGCGGGCACGTGGACGAGCAGGAACCCCGGTGCCTGCATGTCCCAGCTCTCGACGTAGGGCCACCGTCCCTGCAGGGTCGTCGAGGCGATGTAGTGCAGCAGTCCCTGGTCGTACCCGAACCCGAAACCGAGCGTCGGCAGCAGCACCAGCGCCGCGCCGAGCAGCGCGACCAGCAGCCCCGTCGCCGGCGACAGCTCCGTCACGGCGCGTTCGGCGCGATGCGGGTCAGGTGGTGTGCAGCCGTCGGTCACGTGCGCCCCGGACCTCCCGCTCGCGTCAACGAGCAAGTTGCACGCCGCGCCGCGACGGCGTGCGCGACGGCGCGCGCGGCCGGCCGCGGCGGGAACGAATTACAGCGCGTGGTGCAGGTTGCCGGCGCGGGTTCCTTGACTTCGCGCCGGCCCGCTCCCAATCTCGGCGCTCCCATGGCCGACGCGATCGTCGTCGTCGGGGCGCGCGAGCACAATCTCCGCAACATCACCGTCTCCATTCCGCGCCACCAGCTGGTGGTGATCACCGGACTGTCGGGATCGGGGAAGAGCTCGCTTGCCTTCGACACCATCTACGCCGAGGGCCAGCGCCGCTACGTCGAGTCGCTGTCCGCGTACGCGCGGCAGTTCCTCGCGCAGATGGAGAAGCCGGACGTCGACTCGATCGACGGACTGTCGCCGGCGATCGCGATCGAGCAGAAGTCGACGAGCCGCAACCCGCGCTCGACGGTCGGCACGGTGACCGAGATCTACGATCACCTGCGCCTGCTGTTCGCACGGCTCGGCACGCCGCACTGCTGGCAGTGCGGGCGGGTGATCGCGACGCAGACGGTGCAGCAGATCGTCGATCAGATCCTCGCGCTGCCTGAACGCACGCGGATCCACGTTTTGGCGCCGATCGCGCGCGGGAAAAAAGGCGAGTTCAGGAAGGAGCTCGCCGAGCTGCGCAAGGCGGGCTTCGTGCGCGTGCGCATCGATGGCGCGCTGCGCGATCTCGCCGACGACATCGCGCTGGCCAAGAACCAGAAGCACACCGTCGAGGTGCTGATCGACCGCCTGATCATCCGCGAGGGCATCGCCTCCCGGCTCGCCGACTCGCTCGGCGTCGCGTTCACGTGGGGCAACGACGTGGTGACCATCGCGCGGCTCGGCGAGTCAGGCGACGAGCCGGTCGAGGAGACGCTCTACAGCCAGCGTTTCGCCTGCACCGCTTGTGGACTGTCGTTTCCCGAGCTCACGCCGCGGCTCTTCTCGTTCAACAGTCCGCACGGTGCCTGTCCGACGTGCAGCGGCCTCGGCGTGACGATGTACTTCGATCCGGATCTCATCATCCCGGATCCGAAGAAGAGCCTTGCCGGTGGGGCAATTGCCGCCTGGGACGGGCAGGGGACGCGTGCCGACATGCTCGCCGCCCTGGCGCGCCATCTCGGCTTCGCGCTCGACGTGCCGTTCGCGACGCTGCCCGAGCCGGCCCGCCGGGCGGTGCTGTACGGCACCGAGGAGGAGATCCCGTTCGTCCTCGAGCGCGGCACGAAGCGGTACGAGTTCCGGCGCCGCTTCGAGGGCGTCGTGACGAATCTCGAGCGGCGCTACAAGGAGACCGACTCCGAGTGGGTCCGGGAGGAGCTCGGGCGCTTCATGAGCGAACGGCCGTGTGCCACCTGCAAGGGCGCGCGGCTGAAGCCCGAGGCGCTCGCCGTGCGCCTGCACGGGCGGACGATCACCGAGGTGTGCGGCCTGTCGATTGCCGACGCGCACCGCTTCCTTGCTGAGCTGCCGCTCACGCCGCAGCAGGCGGCGATCGGCGAGCGCGTGCTGCGCGAGGCGCGCGAGCGGCTCGGCTTCCTGCACAGCGTCGGGCTCGACTACCTGACGCTGGAGCGCCACGCCGCGACGCTATCGGGCGGCGAGGCGCAGCGCATCCGGCTGGCGACGCAGATCGGTGCCAGCCTCAGCGGCGTGCTCTACGTCCTCGACGAGCCCTCGATCGGTCTGCACCAGCGCGACAATGCCCGCCTGCTCGAGACGCTGCGCCGCCTGCAGGGGCTCGGCAACACGGTGATCGTCGTCGAGCACGACCGCGACACGATCGAGGCCGCCGACCACGTGATCGACATGGGGCCGGGGGCCGGAGTGCACGGTGGCGCCGTCGTCGCGGAAGGGCCGCCGGAGGCAATCCGCGCCCACCCCGAGTCGCTGACCGGCCGCTATCTCTCCGGCGCGCTCGAGATTGCCGTGCCGCCGCGCCGCCGCACCGGCAACGGCACGTCGCTCATCGTGCGCGGCGCGCGCCACCACAACCTGCGCAACGTCACCGCGGAGTTTCCGCTCGGAACGCTCATCTGCGTCACGGGTGTGTCGGGCTCCGGCAAGAGCTCACTGGTCATCGACACGCTGTACCGCGCGCTCGCGCAACGCCTGTACGGTGGCAGGGAGAAGCCCGGGCCGTTCGACAAGCTCGTCGGCGCCGGCACGATCGACAAGGTGATCGACATCGACCAGGCGCCGATCGGTCGCACGCCGCGCTCGAATCCCGCCACCTACACCGGCCTGTTCACCCCGCTGCGCGAGCTGTTCGCGCAGCTGCCCGAGGCGCGCGTGCGCGGCTACGATCCCGGCCGCTTCTCGTTCAACGTCAAGGGCGGCCGCTGCGAGGCATGCGCCGGCGATGGCGTGATCCGCATCGAGATGCACTTCCTGCCCGACGTCTACGTCACCTGCGAGGTGTGCAAGGGGGCGCGCTACAACCGCGAGACGCTGGAAGTGAAGTACAAGGGCAAGCACATCGCCGAGGTGCTCGACCTCACCGTCGGGCAGGCGCTGGAGTTCCTCGGCACCGTGCCGCCGATCCGCCAGCGGCTCGAGACGCTGGCGAGCGTCGGGCTCGACTACATTCATCTCGGCCAGTCGGCGACGACGCTGTCGGGCGGCGAGGCGCAGCGCATCAAGCTGGCGAGGGAGCTGAGCAAGCGCGCCACCGGGCGGACGCTCTACATCCTCGACGAGCCGACCACCGGCCTGCACTTCCACGACGTCAACCGGCTCCTCGACGTGCTCCACCGGCTGGTCAATGCCGGCAACACGGTGGTGGTGATCGAGCACAACCTCGACGTCATCAAGACCGCCGATCGGGTCATCGACCTCGGTCCCGAGGGGGGCTCGGGCGGCGGCGCGATCATCGCCCAGGGCACCCCGGAGGAGGTCGCCGCCGTCGCAGCCTCGCACACCGGCCGCTACCTGCGCCCGCTGCTCGCCGGCCGCGCCGGCGCGGCGATCTCCGCCTGACGGGCCGGGTGCCGCGCCGCGCGGGCCTGTGCTGCGCGGTGCGCGCGTCTGAGGGGTCGGGGGAGGCCATACTGGCCTGCGAGCCGGGGGTTGGTTACCATCGCCGCCGTGTCACGGGTCGTCTATCTCGACAATCACGCCACCACGCCGGTCGATCCGCGCGTGCTCGAGGCGATGCTGCCGTACTTCAGCGAGCGGTTCGGCAATGCGGCGAGCCGCAGCCACCGCTTCGGCTGGCAGGCCGAGGAGGCGGTCGAGACCGCCCGCGGGCAGATCGCGGCACTGATCGGTGCGCAGCCGCGCGACGTGATCTTCACCAGCGGCGCGACGGAGTCGGACAACCTGGCGATCAAGGGCGTCGTCGAGTTCCTCGCCGAGCGCGGCGAGCACGTGATCACGGCCGTTACCGAGCACAATGCGGTGCTCGACCCCTGTCGCGCGCTCGAGCGGGCGGGGCGCGCGCGGCTCACCGTGCTGCCCGTCGACCGCACCGGTCAGGTCGACCCCGACGCGGTGTGCGCGGCGCTGACGCCCCGTACGGTGCTCATCTCGCTCATGCATGCGAACAACGAGATCGGCACGCTGCACCCGATTGCCACCGTCGGCCGCATCGCCAAACAGGCGGGCGTGCTCTTCCACTGCGACGCGGCGCAGAGCGTCGGCAAGGTGCCGGTCGACGTCGAGGCGCTCGGCGTCGATCTGCTGTCGCTCACCGCGCACAAGCTCTACGGTCCGAAGGGTATCGGGGCGCTGTGGGTGCGCGGTCGCAATCCGCGCGTGCGTCTCGCGGCACAGATGCACGGCGGCGGGCACGAGCGCGGCATGCGCTCGGGGACGCTCAACGTGCCCGGCATCGTCGGCTTCGGCGCCGCGTGCGCGATCGCGGCGGGCGAGATGGGCGCCGAGGGCGCACGCGTCGCGCGGCTGCGCGAGCGACTGTGGCGCGGGCTGGCGGCGCGCCTCGAGGCAATCACCGTGCACGGGCATGCGGAGGAGCGGCTCCCGGGCAACCTGAACGTCGGCTTCACCGGCATCGATGGCGACTCGCTCATGGCGGCGCTGCCCGACGTGGCGGTGTCGTCGGGCTCGGCCTGCACCTCGGCGACGCTCGAACCGTCGCACGTGCTGCGCGCGGTCGGGCTCGATGACGAGGCCGCGCACGGCGCGATCCGGTTCGGCCTCGGGCGGTTCAACACCGATGCCGACGTCGACTACGCGGTCGAACGTGTGGCACAGGAAGTCACGCGGCTGCGCACGCTGTCGCCCGCCTGGGCGATGCACCGCCGGGCGGCATCCTGAAGGAGGACGTTCGTGGCGATCACACTGACCGACAACGCCGTGATGAAGATTCTCAGCCTGGTGAGCGAGGCGCCGTCGAAGGGGCTCCGCGTGAAGGTTGTCGGCGGCGGCTGCTCCGGCCTGCAGTACCGGATGGATCTCGACGAGCCCAAGGCGGGCGACAAGATCTTCGAGCGCGACGGGGCACGGATGATCGTCGACCGCAAGAGCTTTCTGTACCTGAATGGCACCGAGCTCGATTTCGCCGACGGGCTGATGGCCACCGGCTTCACGCTGCACAACCCGAACGTCAAGAAGACCTGCGGCTGCGGCGCGTCGTTCTCGGTGTGACCGGCGTGCCGGCGCGGGGCAGTTCCGCGCGCAGGTGACCGCGCAACAATCTTTTACATGCCCGCCCGGGCGCCCGTCCCTCCGTCCCCCGAGGCGCGCCAATCGGGCGGACGCCAGCGGAATTGCTGGCGTTTCGCGCCAGCCGCCCACGGTTCCGGGGTGCCGCGCGACCGCCCCAGCTTTTTTTTCGCTTGGTCGAATACCGATCACGAGCCTCCGTCTACGGGGGCATGCGTGACGACCACGTAGGCGAGGGACGCCTCTTCGAACCCGACATCATGCTCCCGGCGCAGTACTTCGCGGTCCTGCGCAAGTCGGCTCCCCAGGGACCCGAGTACCAGCTGGTCCTGGCGATGCTGCAGGACGCGGTCGAATGCTTCCAGAAGCATCGCTTCGCGGTCGAACCGCACGGCCGAGAGCTCTTCGAGGATGCACGCGACTGGATCCTCTCCGAGGATCGGAGCTGGCCATTCTCGTTCGAGAACGTCTGCATGATCCTGCGGCTCGAACCGAGCTTCGTACGCAATGGCCTGCTGCGCTGGGCCGAGCGCGCCGAGGCGGCACGCCGCAGCGGCAAGCTGGTGCCGTTCGCCCCCACCGCCCGGGCGGCGCGGCGCGGCGCCGAGCCGCCGACGGTCACGGCGAAGGCCAGCTGACACAGCCCCCCGGCGCGCATTGCCCGGGGGCAGGGCGGCAGCGTAGGCTCGCGCCATGTGGCGCACGCTCCGGCGCGCGGCAGCGCGCGGCCTGCTCCATGCCGCCGGCTGGGTGCGTCGTGACAAGCCGTCCGGTGTGCTCAGCCTCGCGCTCAGCGGCGAGCTGGCCGAGGACGGCGGCGAGCCGCGGCTGGTCGGCCTGCTGCGCAAGCCGCCGATCGATTACCTCGCGACGCTGACGCTGCTGCGCTGGGCGCGCGAGGATCCCGCCCTGCGCGGCGTCCTGCTGCGCCTCGACGACCTGCACGTCAGCTGGGCACGGCTGCAGGGCCTGCGGCGCGCGATCGAGCGCCTGCGGCTTTGCGGCAAAACCGTCTGGGTGCACCTCGAGCGTGCCGGCCTCGCCGAGTACTACCTCGCGTCGGCCGCAACGCGCGTGCTGCTCGCGCCCGCCGCGACGCTCGATGTCGCCGGCCTGTCCTCCGAGGCGCTGTTCCTGCACGACGTCCTCGACCGCATCGGGGTCGACGCCGAGGTCATCCAGATCGGCCGCTTCAAGTCGGCGGGCGAGACGCTCACCCGATCCGACATGTCGCCCGCCCATCGCGAAATGCTCGAGGCCGTGGTCGACGATCTCTTCGAGCAGGTGGTCGCGGCGGTCGCCACGGCGCGCGCGCTGCCGCCGGAGGTGGTCCGCGAGCGCCTCGGCGCGGGGCCGTACGTCGCCGCCGAGGCGCAGGCGCACGGGCTGATCGATGCCACCGCGTACGCCGACGAAGCCGAGGCGCAGCTCGTCGAGGCGTGCGCCGCGGCTCCGCTGATCGAGCGCGACGACTACGTGCGCCAACGCGGGCGGGTCATGCGCCTGGCGGCACTGCGCGGCGAACGGCGCACTGTCGCGCTGCTCTACGTCACGGGCACGATCAAGGCGGGCGACAGTGTGACGCGGCCGGACGGCGCCACCGCCGCCGGCGCGCGCACGCTCGCCGCGGCGCTGCGGCGCATCCGGGAACGCGAGGACATCGCGGCGCTGGTGCTGCGCGTCGCCAGCCCGGGCGGGTCGGCGCTCGCCTCCGACCTCATCTGGCGCGAGCTCGAGCGCACACGCGCGGCGAAGCCGGTGGTCGTCAGCTGCGGCGATGTCGCCGCCTCCGGCGGCTACTACATCGCCCTCGCCGGCCAGCCGCTGCTCGCCGAGGCCGGGTCGCTGACCGGCTCGATCGGCGTGCTCGCCGGCAAGGCGACCCTGCGCCGCCTGTACGACCGGATCGGGGTGCGCAAGGAGCTGGTGACGCGCGGGCGGCACGCGGGAATGTTTTCCGACTACACGATGCTCGATGCCGACGGGCGGGGACGCATCACCGTGCAGGCCGAGACGTTCTACCGCGACTTCGTCGCCAAGGTCGCCGCGGCGCGCGGCCTCGCGCCCGACGCCGCCGAGGCGAGCGCGCAGGGCCGGGTGTGGACGGGTCGTCAGGCGCAGGCGCGCGGACTCGTCGACGAGCTCGGCGGGCTCGAAGAGGCGTTCGACATCGTCAAGCGCGCGCTCGGCGTGCCGCTCGACGAACCGGTGCTCGTCGAGCGCTTCCCGCGCCCGCGCCGCTGGTGGGAGCTGTCGTTCGGCCTGCCGATCCCGCGGCGCGCGGCACTCGGCGACGAGCTGATCACCGCCGTGCCGGCGCTGTCCATCCTGCTGCGCGAACGCGTCTGGGCGCTGCTCCCGTTCCACATCCGCTTCTTCTGACCGCGGCGATTGCTTTCATTCCGGGACTTGGCGTCCCTGGCGCCTCGGCGGTTCAGTTTCTGGAGCATCACCGTTCGTACGGCTGTCCGAGGGCGGCGGGAGCGGCGCGGCGGCCGACGAAGCCGGCGAGGACGAGCAGCGTCAGGACGTAGGGCAGGATCAGGAAGAACTGGAACGGTACGTCGAGGCCGAGCGCCTGGAAATGGAACTGCAGCGCCGTGGCGAAGCCGAAACCGAGCGCGGCGAGCAGGGCCCCGAGCGGGTGGCGCCGGCCGACGATGACGATGGCCAGCGCGATGAAGCCGCGGCCGGCCGACATGCCCTCGACGAACGTGTTCGCATAGGCAGTCGAGAGAAACGCGCCGCCGCTCGCCGCAAGGGCGCCACAGGCGAGGAGGGCCGCCAGGCGCACGCGGCGCACGGCGACCCCCTGCGTCTCCGCCGCCCACGGGTTCTCGCCGACCATGCGCACCCGCAGCCCGGCGAGCGTGCGCGTGAAGAACAGCCAGAGGAGCGGCACGAGCGCGAAGGCCGCGTAGCCGAGCAGCGTCTGGTCGAACAACGGTCCGATCACCGGCAGCCCGGCAAGTCCGGGCACGGAGAGGCGCGGCATCCCGGCGACGGTGAGCGCCGCGCCGGTGACCCCGAACGTCGCGCGGTAGGCGACGCCGGTGAGCCCGGCGGCGAGGAGATTGAGGGCCGTGCCGGCGACCACCTGATGCGCCTGCCAGTGAACGACGAACAATCCGAGGAGGGCGCCGGACGCGAGACCGACGAGCAGTGCGGCGCCGACACCGAGCACGGTCGAGCCGCTGAGCAGGGTGACCACGAGCGCCGCGAACGCGCCGCCGAGCAGCATTCCCTCGAGGCCGATGTTGAGCACGCCGGCGCGCTCGGCGATCAGCTCGCCGAGCGCCGCCAGCAGCAACGGCACCGCCATGGTGATCGTCGAGGCGATGAGCGCCGTGAGCAGGTCGTCGCTCATGTGGGCACCGCGCCGCGGCGCTGCTCGAGCGCGAGCAGCGTCAGGATGACGATCGCCTGCACGGCGGCAACGAGCACCGACGACACGCCGGCGACGCGCTGCATCGCCAGCGAGCCGACGTCGAGCGCGGCGAAGAAGAGGGCCGCGCCGAGCACGCCGAGTGGATGCAGGCGGCCGAGCAGCGCGACGGCGATCGCGGTGAACCCATAGCCAGGCGAGAAGTTCTCGTAGAGCCGGAAGGTGACGGCGCTCACCTCGATGCCCCCGGCCAGCCCGGCGAGCGCACCGCTGTAGAGCAGGGCCTGCGCCACGGCGCTGCCGGTGCGCAGGCCGGCGAGGCGCGCGGCAATCGGGTTGAGTCCGGCGGCGCGCATCTCGAAGCCGAGCGCCGTGCGGAACAGGAGGACCCAGGCGCCGGCCGCCGCGAGCCCGGCGAGCAGGAGTCCGACGTGCACGCGGTAACCGCTGAACAGGCGCGGCAGCCGGACCGCGCTGCTCACCGCGTCGCTCTGCGGATACGCGCCCGCGGCCTCCATCAACGGCCCGTGCACCAGCCAGCCGACCAGGCCGAGGGCGACGAAGTTGAGCATGATCGTGCTGATCACCTCGTCGACACCGCGCGTCGTGCGCAGCACTGCCGCGATGCCCGCCCACGCGGCGCCGGCGAGCGCCGCCGCGACGAGCGCGGCGGGCGCGGCGCACCACGCCGGCCAGCCGGCCAGCGGTGCCCCGAGGGCTGCGACGACGATGGCGCCGAGCAGCAGCTGTCCCTCGGCGCCGATGTTCCAGATCCCGGCGCGGAACGCGATCGCAACCGCGAGGCCGGTGAGCAGCAGCGGCGCGGTGCGCACGCCGACCTCCGACCACGCGTCGGCGCTGCCGAACGCGCCCTCGACGAGCGCACCGAGCGCCAGGCGCGGATCGCCGCCGGCGACGATGATGAGCAGCGCGCTGGCGGCGAACGCCGCCGCCAGCGCGCCGGCCGGCGCCGCGATGCGTCCGGTCACGCGACCTCGCTTCCCGCCAGCATCGCGCCGAGCCGCTCCACCGGCAGTGGCCGCTCGAGCCATGGGCCGAGGCGGCCACGGAACAGCACGGCGACGCGATGCGCGTGCGCGACGATCTCGTCGAGATCGCTGGCGATCAGCAGCACGCCCGCGCCGCGCGCCAGCGCGGCGCGCAGCGCCGCATACACGGCGGCGGCGGCGGCGACGTCGAGCCCGCGGGTCGGATTGACCGCCACCAGCACGCGCGGCGTGGTCACCAGCGCCCGCCCGACGATGAGCTTCTGCAGGTTGCCGCCGGAGAGACTGCGCGCCGGTACATCGAGCCCGCCGGTGCGGATCTGGTACGCATCGATCAGGGCGCGCGCCGTGGCGCGCTGTGCCGCCGGGCGGAGCAGCGCGCCGTGGGCGCGCAGCAGGCGCACGTTCAGCACGGCATTCTCGGCGACGGTCATCTCGGCGACCACGCCGTCGCGCTGGCGATCGGGCGGGATACAAGCGAGGCCGCCGGCGATCGCCGCGGCCGGCGTGCCGGGCGGCAGCGGGGCACCGCCGATCCACATCGCGCCGCGCAGCGGGACGCGCACGCCGGTGAGCGCCTCGAAGAGCTCCGTCTGTCCGTTGCCATCGACGCCGGCGATGCCGACGATCTCGCCCCCGTGCACGGTGAGCGACACGCCATCGAGTGCCGGGGAGGCGCCGGGCGTGCCGACGACGAGGTCGGCGACGCGCAGCTGCTCCGCGCCCCGCACGCCGGCGCCTGCGCCTTCATCGCCGCTGGCGAGCGTGCCGACCATCAGTTGTGCAAGCCGCGCGGCGTCGGCCTCGGCGCGACCGACCTGCGCGACGACGCGGCCGCGGCGCATCACGGTCACCGTGTCGGCGAGCAGGGTCACCTCGGCGAGCCGGTGCGTGATGAACAGGACGGCGGTGCCCTGGTCGCGCAGGCGGTCGAGCACGGCGAACAGGTGCGTGACCTCGGCGGGCGTCAGCACCGCCGTCGGTTCGTCGAGGATCAGCACGCGGGTGTTGCCGGCCAGCGCCTTGACGATCTCGATCCGCTGGCGCTGGCCGACGGGCAGGGAGCCGACGGGTGCGTCGAGGTCGCCGAGCTCCAGGCCGATCTCGCCGGCGAGCCGCCGCGCCGCGGCGGCAACCCGGTCCGGCCGCCAGCGGCGCTCCCCCGGCGGGCTCAGCGCCAGCGCGAGATTTTCGGTGACACTGAGCGCGTCGATGAGCGCGAACTCCTGATGCACCATGCCGATGCCGGCCCGGCGCGCGTCGAGCGCGCTGGAGAAGCGCACCGCCGCCCCGTCGAGGGACAGCGTGCCGCTGTCCGGCGCGACGAGGCCGTAGATCACCCGCATCAGCGTCGACTTGCCGGCACCGTTCTCGCCGAGCACGGCGTGCACCGTGCCGCGCTGCACGTCGAGATCCACGCCGGCGAGCGCCTCGACGGCGCCGAAGCGCTTGCTGATGCCGCGCAGCGAGAGCACGCAGCTCATCACGCGGGAGTGCCTGGCGCGCGGCCGAGCGCGATCAGAACTCCGCGCTCGGCGGCACGAGCGTGCCGGCGACGATCGCCTGGCGCGCTGCCTCGATGCGGTCGCGCACGTCGGCCGGTACGCGGTCGACGAGTGCCGGATTGTATTCCAGCGTCACCACGCCGTCGCGCATGCCGAGCTTCTCGACGCGCGCGACGAACGTGCCGTCCTTCACCTGGCGGGCGACGGTGAGAAAGCCGCGCGGAATGTCGATCACCGCGCTGGCGAGCACGACGTCGGGTGCGATGGCGTTCTGGTTCTTGTTGGCGCCGAACGCGAGCACCTGGCGCTGCTGGGCGGCCTGGAACACGCCGAGCCCGGCGGCGTCGGCATTGTGGAACAGGAAGTCCGCGCCCTGCTGGACGAGCGCCAGCGCCGCCTCCTTCGCCGCGCCGACGTCCTCCCAGTTGCCGACGTAACTGGTGAGCACCCGAAAATCCGGACGCACGGCTTGCGCGCCCGCCTCGTACGCGAGGATCGTGCTCTTCACCGAGGGTATCGCCATGCCGCCGACCGCGCCGGCCGTGCCGGTCTTCGACAGGGCGGCGGTCAACATGCCCTCGAGGTAGGTTGCCTCCTCGAGCATGAAGCGCAGCGGCGCGACGTTCGGGCGCACGGTGTTGCCCGAGGTGGTGATGAACACCGTCGCCGGGAAATCGGGGGCGACCGCGGCCGCGGCGTCCTGGAATTCGAACCCGTGGCCGAAGACGAGATCGAAGCCGCGCCGGGCAAAGTCGCGGAAGCCCTCCTCGAACTGCGCCGGGGTCTTCACCTCCACCTGCGCGATCTCCGCGCCGAGCTGGTCGCGAATCGCGAGCAGGCCCTCGTAGGCGAGCGCGTTCCAGCCGGCATCGCTCACCGGACCCGGACTGAGGAGCGCGACCTTGAACGTGTCGTCGCCCGCCGCCGGGGCCGAGGAATCACGCGAGCAGGCGGCGACGAGGCAGGTGAGCAGCAGCAGGAGCAGGCGGCAGCGCATCGGCGGACCTTTATCGGAGGCGGCCCGGAGCGACAACGATTCACGTTCCGAACGCGATGCGGCCACGGCGGCGCAGAGGACACGCCGTCGAAAAACGGCTCAGTCCCTCGGATCCGCTGCTGCATCCGTCGACTCGGTGTTCTCTCCCCCTCGGTGGCAGATCGCGCCGCCCGGAGCACCCGTCGCATCGCGACCGCGAATCGGCGATAAGCGAACAGCCCCTTGGCGTGCGGTGCGCTCCGCACCTCGGGGTGGCACGCCATGCCGAATCACTTCCTGCTGATCGTCCTCGACAGCTGCCGGTTCGATAGCTTCGTCGCCGCCAATCCGCGCACGATCCAGCGGCTCGGCACGCTCGAACGGCGCTGGAGCTGGGCGTCGTGGACCTCGCCCTCGCACTACAACCTGCTCACCGGCCTGCTGCCGCACACCAGCCCGCGGCACGTGTTTGCGTCCGAGTACTACAAACACGACTTCGCAAAGTACGCCGAGCGGCTCGGGGTCGAGCAGGTGGCGTTCAAGGACCTGCTGCCGTCGCTCTGGCTGCCGACCTTCCTGCGTCGGCGGCTCGGCTTCCGCACGCACGCCCTGGTCTCGCTGCCGGTGCTCAACCCCGCCACGCCGCTGGCGCACGACTTCGATTCGTTCACGCTGATGCCGGCGCACAACGACATGGCGGCGATGCTCGATCGGCTGCAGCTCGGCGACGGGCCGAGCTTCCACCTGCTGAACGTCGGCGAGACGCATTACCCGTTCGCGCTGCCGGGCGAGGATCCGGCCGCCTGGCCGCGGCTGTCGGGCGTGCATGGCACGCTGCGGCGGCTCGACACGCCGGGCGCCGGTCCGCCGCCGTTCGATGCGGCGCAGCTCGCGACGCTGCGCGAGCGTCAGGTGGCGGCCGTACGCTATCTCGACGGCGTGTTCGAGCGGCTGTTCGACCTGCTGCCGCCGCGCACCTGGGTCACTGTCACCGCCGATCACGGCGAGCTCTTCGGCGAGGACGGCTACGTCGGGCACGGTCCGATCCAGCACGACAAGGTGTTCGAGGTGCCGTTCATCGAGGGCCGGCTGCGCTGAGCGCGTACGGGCGGGCCGTGCCGCCCCGATCTTCCAGACGTCGAGACGCCGCGGGGGAAGCTGCAGCGTCAGTCGCATACCGCTCCGCTCCGGCGGGAGGCGACGCGTGGTTGCCGGTGGTGCGCCGCACCTGACATGCGGGGGTGACCACCACCCGGCATACGCCTTGCTGACCGTCACCTCCGATGGTCGCCGAGGCCCTGCCGTCCGACGACGCTCGCATGCGCGCCGCCTTCCGGGACGAGGGGCGTGCGCTCACCGATCGCGCCGTGCGCACGGTGTGTGCGGTCGGCGTGCCGCTGGTCGTCGGCTTCGGCCTGTACGACTACATCCGCCACCCGGAGATCATCGAGGCCTCGCTTGCCCTGCGCGCCGCGGTCGCCACCGTCATGGTGCTCGTCTGGTATCTCGCCGGAACGCGCCTGGGGCATCGGGCCGCGCCGTGGCTGGCGCTGACCTGCGTCAGCGCCTGCGGTGCGCTGATGTACGCACTCATGCGCCTGACCGGCATCCAGGCGAGTCAGTACTCCGCCGGGCTCAGCATGCTGCCGCTCACGGTCGCGCTGATCATGCCGTGGGCGGCGCGCTGGACGGCGCTGATGTGCGTCGGCGTGCTCGGCACCTTTGCGCTCGGCGCCGTGACCAGCGGCGCGGGGCTGCGCACCCAGGTGTTCTTCGACAACGCCTCGACGATCCTCGCCGCGAGCTTCATCGCGATCATCATGACGGCGCTGCGCGGGCGGCTGCGCTGGCGCGAGTTCACGCTGCGCTGGACCCTTGCCGAGGCGCACGACGCGCTGCGCGCCAGCGAGGAGCGGTACCGCGCCGCGCTGGTCAATGCCGAGGCCGCCAACCGCGCGAAGAGCGAGTTCCTCGCCAACATGAGCCACGAGGTGCGCACGCCGATGAACGGCATCATCGGCATGACCGATCTCGCGCTGCAGACGCGGCTGAGCGATGAGCAGCGCGAGTATCTGACGATGGCGCGCGAATCGGCGGACACGCTGCTCGCGGTCATCAACGACATCCTCGACTTCTCGAAGATCGAGGCGCGCAAGCTCGAGCTGTCGCCGGTGTCGTTCAGCCTGCGCGAAGTCGTCGCCGGCGCCCTGCGGCCGTTCGCGCTGCGTGCCGACGAAAAGCAGATCGAGCTGATCAGCCAGGTGGCGCCGCCGATCCCCGATCTGCTGATCGGCGATCCGCTGCGGCTGCGCCAGGTGCTGTCGAACCTGGTGAGCAACGCCGTCAAGTTCACCGATCACGGCGAGGTCGTGGTGCGCGTCGATCCCGTTGCGCCGCACGCGGACGGGCTGACGCTGCGCTTCGCGGTGAGCGACACGGGCATCGGCATCCCGCCCGACAAGCAGGCGGCGATCTTCGCGCCGTTCGCGCAGGCCGACGGCTCGACCAGCCGCCGCTACGGCGGCACGGGACTCGGGCTGGCGATCTCCGGCGAGCTCGTCGGGCTGATGGGTGGTGCGCTCACGGTCGAGAGCGCGCCGGGGCGTGGCAGCACGTTCGCGTTCTCGATCGACCTGCCGGTGGACGGCAGTGGGAGCGAGCGGCATCAGCCGCCGTGCTCGAGCTCGGTGCGCGGCGCCCGCGTGCTGGCGGTCGACGACAATGCGACCAACCGCCGCATTTTGCAGGAGCTGCTGACGTACTGGGGCATGGATCCGGTGCTGGTTGCCGACGGCGCCACGGCGCTGCAGATGCTGCGCAGCGCCGTGCGCGAGCGCCAGCCGTTCCGTCTCGTGCTGCTCGACTGCATGATGCCGGACCTCGACGGCTTCGCCGCCGCGCAACGGATCCGCGCCATCGACGAGCTCGGGCGCGTGCCGATCATCATGCTGACCTCGAGCGGTCAGCCGGGCGACATCGAGCGCTGCCGGACGATCGGCATCGACGCGCATCTGCTGAAGCCGCTCAACCAGTCGGAGCTGCTCGATGCGATCATGATCGCGCTCGCCGCCGCGCCGGCATCCGCCGCGGACGCCGACGGCCTGCCGTACGTGCGCCCGAGCAGCCGCTCGCTGCGGGTGCTGCTCGCCGAGGACAACCTGATCAACCAGCGCCTCGCGGTGCGCATGCTCGAGCGGCTCGGGCACGTCGTCGAGGTGGCCGACGACGGGCTGCATGCGCTCGCCGCCTTCGAACGCACGAGCTTCGATCTCGTGCTGATGGACGTGCAGATGCCCGGCATGGACGGCTTTGCCGCCACCGCCGCGATCCGGGCCCGCGAGGAAGGATCCGACCGGCGCGTGCCGATCGTCGCCATGACCGCGCACGCGATGAAGGGCGACCGCGAACGGTGCCTGGCGGCGGGCATGGACGACTACATCACCAAGCCCGTCGATCTCGCGACGGTGCGCGCCGTCCTCGAACGGCTGTTGACGGCCAGGGCGGCGTAGCCGCCGCCGGGCCGCCGTGGTGCAGGGGGGCGGGGTACCGGGTTGAGGGGTGGGCCGGATCCCGGCCCCTCAACCCCGAGTCCCCTGCCGGCATGACGGGCGCGTCGCACGCGCCCGCGGGTGTCACTTGCTGCGATAGTGCTCGATCAGCAGATCGGCGATCTCGGGCCGCAGGATGCGGGGGTCGGGACGCTGGCCGGAGGTGAGCGCCTTGCGCACCTCGGTGCCGGAGATGATCACCGGCTTCTCGTCCTTGTGGTTCTCCATCAGATCCACGCGGCCGACGCTGTCGTAGTACGCGGCGAAGCCGATCTTGCACGGCCGGATGTGCAGCTGGCCGTTGAGCTGCGAGAAGATCTCCTGGGCATCGAAGTCGCCCCAGATCGCCTTGCCGTCGTCATACGGGGCGTCGGCGTGCTTGCGGCCGATGACGATGTCGGTGAAGCCGTGGTTCTGGCGGTAGATGCTGTGCATCACCGCTTCCTTCGGTCCGCCGTAGAGCATCTTGATGTCGAGGCCGACGAGCTCGAACACCTCGGTGAGATCGTAGCCGCGCTCGCGCCAGAGCGCCTCGTCCTTGTCGCCCTGCCCGAGCAGCTGCTGGTCGTGCAGGGCGCGGTAGCAGCGCATGCGCACGCGCGCCGGCACGTCGTCGCCCTTCAGCTCGCCGACGAGCGGATTGAGCACCACGCCGGCGAAGGCGCCCTGGCGCGTGAGCTGCTCGACGCCGGCGACCAGGGCGTACTCGTGGGCGCGGTGCAGCGGGTTGCGCGTCTGGAAGGCGAGGGCGCGCTCCCAGCGTCGCTCGGCGATCAGCGTACGCGTCTGCCGCGGGCTGAACAGATACTGGCCATACTCGGCATCGACCGGCTGCGGCAGCGCCCACAGCTCGCCGCCGATCAGCTTCGTGCGCGGGTCGTCCATGATCATGTGCCCGCCCGGATGATCGGTGCGGGACGTGCCGTAGAAGCGCTCGACGTGCTTGGCCTTGTCCCAGTCGAACACGCTCGCGACCTGCACGATGCCGACCACGCTGCCCTCGTGCGTCAGCGCCGCGGCGCGACCGACGCGCAGCGCCTTCGCTTCCTCGTCGGTGACGGGGAACGAGATCGGCGCCGTCCACGCATAGGTGCGGAACCCGTACTCGATGGTGTCGGTGTCCAGCACGTGATGCCAGGTGTCCTCGTTCATCGGCCCCGAGAGCGGCGACAGGGTGCCGTCGGCGATGCGGTAAACGGTCGCCAGATCGGCGCGCGACATCTCGATGCGCGGCAGCGACTCGGCCTCGGCGAGGAAGCGGCGGCGGCGCGACAGCGGCACGATGCGCGAGACGGGGACCTCGAGGCCACCGTGAACGGGTACCAGATCGGGCATATTCGTGAGCTCCTTCGTGTTGGTGGACGGTGCAGGCGCCCGGCGCACCGCGCGTGCGCGCGGCGCATCTCGACCGAGGGTGAGCGGTGAGCGGGACCTTCGAGTCGCTATGCGACCCCCTTGGGGGAGTCAAGTCCGCACCGATCGCGGTGATGCGGTGCGCGGACGGACCGCATCACCGCGCGACCTGGCTGCGGCGCGGGCGACGGATCCGCCCTGTCGGCCGCGGTGCGCCGGTGCCCGCTTGCGAGCGGGCATCGGCGCGAATCTCAGCGGCGATGCGTGGCCTTCTTGCCGGCGGTGGTGCGCTTGGCGGGCGCGGTGTTGCTGCGGCGCGGCTTCGCTGCCTTCGATGCCGCGCCGCGCTTGGGCTGCTGGACCACCCGACTGCGCTTCGCCGGCGCCTTGGCGGAGACGCTCTGCTTGCGCGTCCGCTGCGTCGTGACAGTGCGCTTCGAACGCTTCTTGGCGCTGGCGACCTGCACCGGCGCGCCGCCGGGGATGTGCAGGCGCTGGCCGGTGCGCAGCGCCCGCGCCCGCGCGATGCCGTTGGCACGCTGCAGCGCGCGCACCGAGACACCGTAGCGACGGGCGATGCGCGACAGGGTTTCGCCGCGGCGGACGCGATGCGTGCGGCCGCGCGTCGACGAGGCATGCCGCACACTTGGCGGCGGCTCGCGATACGAGGCGAGTGCCAGCGTGAACTGCTCGCGCGTGCCTTCGGGGAGGCGGATCGGATAGCCGTCGGGCGGCACCATGCCGCGGCGCAGCGCCGGATTGAGCTCCTTGATGGTGTCGAGATCGCTGCCCGAGAGCTGGGCCACGGCCTTCAGCGAGATCGGGCGCGTCACCTCGATGACGTCGAACCGGCGCTCCGGGCTGTCCGGAATCTCGATGCCGTACTGCCGGGCCTCGCGCGCCACCTGCATCGCGGCGAGCACCTTGGGCACGTATTCCGAGGTTTCCGACGGCAGGAAGCCGCGCTCGCGCATCTCCCAGAACGTGTCGCAGCCGCGCTTGTTCTGGATGCGCTCGATGTTGCCTTCGCCGGTGTTGTACGCGGCGAGCGCGAGGTGCCAGTCGCCGAAGCGGTCGTAGAGATCGCGCAGGTAGCGCGCCGCGGCGCGCGTCGCCTTCTCCGGATCGCGGCGCTCGTCGACGTAGCCGTCGATGCGCAGCCCGTAGCGCTTGCCGGTGCCGCGGATGAACTGCCACGGTCCGACCGCGCCCGCGTGCGAGGTCGCGTGCAGGCTGTAGCCGCTCTCGACGATCGGGACCCCGTACGCGAACTCGGGCGGCACGCCCTCTTCGCGCAGCGTCGACTGCATGCGCGGCAGGTACTTGCTGCCGCGCTCGAGCGCGCGCTCCAGCGTCGGCCGCATCCGTCCCTGATAGGCTTCGACCAGATCGAGCACGCGCGGGTGCTCGACATCGAGCTCGGGCAGCGTGGCGTCCGGCGGGACCGCCGTGAGGTCGTCGGCGAGCTCGAGCCCGACGGCGACCTCAGGAAGGACAGTTGCCGGTGTACCTCCCGCTGATGCGACCGGTTGCACCGGTCGCCGGCTGCTCGCGCAGCCGGAAATGGCCCAGACGCACAGGAGCACTCCCAGGGCCACGATAGGTCGCTGATTCGCAGCGCGCATAGGTTCCTCCCTCCTGCCAGCCCGGCTGCCTGGGTGGGGAAGAGCCAGAGGCGCCCCAAGGCAACCGAGACGTCGCGACCTGCTGCGACGTCTGTCCAACCACCCGTGACGTACCCGCCGTTGCGGGCGTCACCTGCCTCACTCCATCATCAAACATCGTGCGCCCCGCTCCCGCGGGGCGCTCCTCGGTACCATGAAGGTTTTGCCGAGAGCAACCCGTTTGTGGGTTGGCGTCAGGAATTTGACGCGGCCGCTAGCGCGACCGGGCGACGGCGAGTTGCGCGGCGAGCTGCAGGGCGGCGGTCATGCTGCGCGCATCGGCGCGGCCGCTGCCGGCGATGTCGTGCGCGGTGCCGTGATCGGGCGAGGTGCGGATCACCGGCAGGCCGGCGGTGAAATTCACGCCGTCGGCGAAGTGCAGGAGCTTGAACGGGGCGAGCCCCTGGTCGTGGTACATGCACACGACGGCGTCGAAGCGGCCGGCCTGCGCGTGCGGGAAGGCGCTGTCGGCGGCGAGCGGGCCGACGGCGTCGATGCCGCGGCGGCGGGCGCGGCGCACGGCGGGGGCGATCACCTCCGCATCCTCTTTGCCGAAGACCCCCTGCTCGCCGGCGTGCGGATTGAGGCCGGCGATGCCGAGGCGCGGGTGGCGGATGGCGAACCGCTCGCGCAACGCTCGCGCGGTGATGACGATCGTGTCGAGCACGCCGGCCGTGGTAATCGCATCAGGAACGTCGCGCAGCGCGAGATGCGTCGTGACCAGCGCGACGCGCAGCGTGCGGCCGACCATCATCATGCGCACCGGCGCGCCGCCGCAGGTGGCGGCGAGCAGCTCGGTGTGGCCGGTCGCGCCGACGCCGGCGGCGGCGAGATTGGCCTTGCTGATCGGCGCCGTGGCGAGGGCGTCGGCGACGCCGCTGCGCACCAGCGCGAGCGCGGCGAGAATCGCGTCATACGCGGCGCGGCCGCCGGCTGCGGTCGGCCGGCCGGGCCGGCGTTCACGCGGGCGCAGGGCGGCGACGGCATGGACCGCCAGCGCATCGCGCGGCAGCGGCGTCGGCGGTGCCCAGGTGGCGAAGCGCAGCGGCAGCCGGAGCTGGCGCGCGGTGTCGGCGTAGACGGCCGGATCGCCGACGAGGATCGGCGCCAGCGCGGCGCGCAGGGCGCGGCTGCGCAGCGCGACGAGCGTGACCTCGGGCCCGATGCCGGTCGGATCGCCCATCGAGATGGCGACCCGCGGCGGGCGCCTCACGGCAGAATCTCCACCACGTGCCGCTGGCGCAGATCCTCCTTCAACCAGCGCGCATACCGCTCCTCGAGCGCCTTCGCGTACAGCTGTTCCTTGATCTCCTCACGCGCCTCGTCGGACAGCTCCGGCTGCTCGTCGCTGCCGAGCCGGGCATCGAGGCGGATGATGTGGATCGCGGTGTCGGTGCGCACCGGCTCGCTGTGCTCGCCGGGATCGAGGTCGGCCACCGCCGCCTCGAGCTCGTCGCGCATCTCACCCGCGCGGAACGTGCCGAGTTTGCCGCCGCCCGCCGCCGCCGCGTCCTGGGACTCCTGCCGCGCCAGCTCGGCGAAATTCGCGCCCGCCGCGAGCTGCGCGTGCAGCGCGGCGGCACGCGCCTCGATCGCGGCGACCTCCTCCGCACTCGCGCCGGGCGGGATCTGCAGGACGATGTGCGAGATCTCCACCTGTTCCGCCGCCGTGGCGCTCACGTCCCCGCCCGACTGTTCCTGCTGGAAGCGGGCGATCTCCTCGGGCGAGACGCTCACCTTGCCGCGGATCTCCCGGTTGATCAGCTGGGCGCGCTCCAGCTCCTCGCGGATCTGGGCGCGGTAGCGCTCGCGGGTCATGCCCTGCTGGGCGAGCGCGGCATCGAGCTGCTCGTCCGTGAGGTTGTTGCGCTGGCGGATGTTGGCGACGTAGCGATCGATCTCCTCGTCGGAGATGACGATGCCCTGCGCCTCGACTTCCTTGGCGAGGATGCGCTGCGTGATCAGCACGTCGAGCACGCCGGCGCGGTCGGCCAGCGCCGCCTGCGCCAGGCGCGGATCGCTGTTCGCGAACTGCATCAGCTCGAGCGAGGTGATCGGGTCGCCGTCGACCAGGGCGAGGATGCGGTCGACGACCGTGCCGCTGCGGGCGACGGGCTGTTCGTAGGCGCCGATGTCGCAGCGCGGGCCGGCCGGCCGGCGGATGCCGCGCTGATCGACGCTGAGCACGCGACCCGTCTCCGGATCGCTGCAGCCGGCGGGATCGCCGGCATCGATGGCCGGGCTGCCGCCGGTCAGCGCGGCGGTCGCCGTCGGTCCGCCGTTCGCGGCCAGCGGCAGCAGGCGCACGTCCTGCGTGTGCAGGTCGCCCGGTTCGGCGAACGCGCAGGATTCGTCGTCGACGAGGTTGTGGCCCGCCGACGTCACGGCGCCGTGGCAGGCGCGCAGATTGCCGGCGAGCAGCGTGTTCGTCAGCCGCGCGCTCGCGCCCTCGATCTGCACGCCGATGCCGCGGTTGTGTGCCACCGTGCAGCTGGCGAGCTCGACCGCGCCATCGGTGGCGCGCACGCCCGCGCCGCCGTTGTCGGCCACGGTCGAGTTGATGCAGCGCACGGTGGTGCCGTCACTCTCGATGCCCGGCCCGGCATTGCCGGCGACGAGGGAGCGGGAGAGAGTGAGGCGGCCGCGTTCGACCAGGACGCCCGCGGCGCCGCTGTCGCGCACCGCGACCTCGAGCAGCGTGACGCGGCCGCGCTCCACGGTGACGGTCGCCTCGCGGCCGCCGCTGATCGTCAGCCCGCTGATGGACACCGTGCCGCCGCTGCGCACGACGATCTCGCCGCTGCCGCGCAGGGTGACGCGATCGGCGCCTGGCCCGCGCACGGTCAGCGTGCCGAACACCTCGATCGGATCGTCGACGGCGATCGTGCCGCGGACGTCGCTGGCGAAGACGATCGTGTCGCCCTCCTCGGCTTCCTCGACCGCCTCGCGCAGCGATCCTTCGCCGTCGGCCTCGGTGTTGCGGACGGTGTGAATCGCCGCGCCGGCGGGACCGGCGACGAGCAGGACGAGGAGCAGCAGGACGGGGGCGCGCTTCATCGGCCGTGCCCTACCACAGAATGTCGCGCTGGTGGACCGCTGCGGCGAGCCGCGGCCGCGCGTGGGGGCCTGGGCGGGTCGCGCCGCCGCGTCCTCGGTGCGGCGGAGACGCCGGCGCCCGCTCAGCGTACCGCCGTCTGCGGCGGCGCCCCGGATGCGGTGAGCGGCTGCTGCACCTCGCGCAGCACGCCCTGGATCTCCTGCACGAGGCCATCCCAGTCGGTGTGGCGCGGCGTGAAGCTGAGCTGGAAGTCGGCCGAGAGACGGAAGCGGCCCTTGCTGCGCTGCACGAGCGCGACGAGCTGATCGACCTCGACCGGCGCCTCGGGGTGGAACGTCAGCGTCACCGAGCCCTGGCGCAGGATGGCGCGCACGATCATGCACGCCTTCAGCACCCGGCGCAGATCCATGATGCGCAGGAAGCTGTCGACCAGCGGCGGAATCGGGCCGTAGCGCTCGCGCAGCTCGGTGGCGATCTCCTCGAGCTCCGGGGTGCCGCGCGTGTTCGCCAGCCGGCGGTAGAAGACGAGCCGCTGGTTCTCGTCGGGGATGTACGAGTCGGGGATGTAGGCCGGGAAGCCGAGCTGGATCTCCGGCTCGACGTCGATCGCGCGGCGCTGGCCGCGCAGCTCCATCACCGCCTCCTCCATCATCTGCGTGTAGAGCTCGAACCCGACGGCGCTGATCTGTCCCGACTGCTGCTTGCCGAGCAGGTTGCCGGCGCCGCGGATCTCGAGATCGTGCGCCGCGAGCTTGAAGCCGCCGCCGAGGTCGTCGAGCTCCTGCAGCACGCGCAGGCGCTTCTGCGCGTCCTTGGTGATCAGGTGCTCGCCGGGAATCATCAGGTACGCGTAGGCGCGTTCGTGCGACCGGCCGACGCGGCCGCGCAGCTGGTAGAGCTGCGCGAGGCCGAAGTGGTCGGCGCGGTTGATGATGATCGTGTTCGCGTTCGGGATGTCGATGCCCGACTCGATGATCGTCGAGCACACCAGCACGTCGACCTCGCGCTGCATGAACTGCAGCATGACCTTCTCGAGCTCGCGCTCGTGCATCTGGCCGTGCGCGACGGCGAAGCGCGCCTCGGGGACGATGGTGTGCAGGTGGCGTGCCATCAGCTCGATGTTCTCGACCACGTTGTGCACGAAGAACACCTGCCCCTGCCGGCCGAGCTCGCGGCGGATCGCATCGCGGATGACGTCGTCGTCGAAGCGCGTGACGTAGGTGCGCACGGCGAGGCGGTCGACCGGCGGTGTCTCGATCACGCTCAGGTCGCGGATGCCGGTGAGCGACATCTGCAGCGTGCGCGGGATCGGCGTCGCGGTCATCGCCATGACGTCGACCAGCGCGCGCAGCTGCTTGATCTTCTCCTTGTGCTTGACGCCGAAGCGGTGCTCCTCGTCGATGACGAGCAGCCCGAGCTGCTTGAACCGCACGTCGTCCTGCAGCAGGCGGTGCGTGCCGATGACGATGTCGACGGCGCCGCTCGCCAGCCCGCGCAGCACCTCGCGCTGCTGCGCCGCGGTCTGGAAGCGCGACAGCTGCTCGACGCGCACCGGGTAGCCCTCGCAGCGCCGGCGGAACGTGACGAAGTGCTGCTGCGCGAGCACGGTGGTCGGCACGAGCACGGCGACCTGACGGCCGTCCATGACGGCGAGGAACGCGGCGCGCAGCGCCACCTCGGTCTTGCCGTACCCGACGTCGCCGCAGATCAGGCGGTCCATCGGCTTGTCGCGCGCCAGGTCGGCCATGACGTCGTCGATCGCCTGCTTCTGGTCGGGCGTCTCCTCGAACGGGAAGGCGGCCTCGAACTCGCGGAAGTAGTTGTCCGGCGCGACGTAGGCGCGGCGCGCATCGATCTCGCGGGCGGCGTGGACGTCGAGCAGCTCCCTGGCCATGGCGAGGATCGACTCGCGCGTGCGCGCCTTGACCTTCTCCCAGCTCGCGCCGCCGAGCTTGTCGAGCGTCGGCGCGCTGCCTTCGGCACCGACGTACTTCTGCACCAGGCTGATGCGGTCGACCGGCAGGTAGAGGCGGTCGCCGCCGGCGTACTCGAGGTGCAGGTAGTCGCCCTCGGTGCCGGCGACCTGGAGGTGACGCAGGCCGCGGTAGATGCCGACGCCGTGGTCGAGGTGGACGACGTAATCCTCGGGCTTGAGCTCGGAGAGGCTCTGCAGGAGCTGCGAGACCGACACACGGCGGGCGGCGCGGCGCCGGGCTTCGCCGAACACGTCCGCCTCGGTGACCACCGCGAGGCCATCCTCGGGGACGCGGAAGCCCTCGCTCAGGTGGCCGAGGAGGATGTCGACGCGCGGCGGGCCGCCGGCACGCGGCTCGGCGACGACCTCGCTGAACGGGCGCGCGCCGACGCTCGCGCGGATCTCGTTCGTTTCCAGCAGGCGGGCGAGGCGTTGCGCCTGTGGCTCGGTGCCGGCGACGAACACGAGGCGCTGCCCGTCGGCCTGCCAGGCGCGCACCTGCTCGGCGACCGGCGCGAAGCTCACCTCGTGCCGCTGGTGCGTGCGCGCGGCACGCAGGTCGGCGGTCGAGAACGACTGCACCGAGAAGCGCGTGTCGCTCGGGTCGGCGGCGAGCAGATCGAGCATCTCGAGCTCGAGCCGGGGTCGCGTCGCGAGCGCCGCGCGCCACGCGGCGGGTGTCAGGTACAGCGTGTCCGGTGGCGGCAGGAAGCGGTGCTCGGCGAGCCGCTCGGCGGCACGCCGCTCGACCAGCGCCGCGAAGCGCTCGAGCTGCGCGTCGACCTCGCCCGCCTGATCGATGCAGACCAGGCAGTCGGCGGGCAGGTAGTCCCAGACGGTGTCGAGTCGCGGATGGAAGTACGGCAGGCAGAACTCGACGCCGGGGAACAGCAGCCCGCTCGCCAGCCCGTCCATGATGATCGCGCGCTCGTCACGCAGCAGCTCGAGGTCGAGCGCGCGCATCTCGATCGTGCGCGCGATCTCCGGGCGCTGCCCGGCGGTCGGGTCGAATTCGCGCATCGGCAGGACGAGCAGCTCGGCCTGCGCGCCGGCGAGGCGCTGGCTGACGGGATCGAACGCGTGCATCGCCTCGATCTGATCGCCGAACAGCTGCAGGCGCAGCGGCTGCGGGTGCGCGGGCGGGAAGATGTCGACGATGCCGCCGCGCACGGTGAAGTCGCCGCGGTCCTCGACCAGCGGCACGCGCCGGTAGCCCCAGGAGACGAGCTGCGCGGCGACCGCGTCGCGGTCGATCTCCTCGCCCTCGACCAGGTACAGGTACTGGCTGGCGAACGGATCACGCGGCGGCACGCGCTGCAGCAGGGCCTCGGCGGTCGTGACGATGATCGGGTGGCGGCTCTGGCGCAGGTGGTAGAGGCCCTCGATGCGCGCCGCGACGACGTCGGGCGTCGGCGACAGATCCTCGAACGGCGTCACTTCCCAGCCCGGCAGATAGTGCACGCGGCGGGCGAACGGCGCGACGTCGTCCGGCTCGCCGAGGCAGAAGCGCAGGTCGCCGGCGAGGCGCTCGGCCTCCTTGCCGCCGGGCGCGATGATCAGCGCCGGACGCGGCGCCGCCTGGAGCAGGCGGTACAGGAAATAGGCGCGGGCGCCTCCCTTGAGGCCCTGAACGCGCCACTCGGCGGCGCCCGGCCGCGCGAGACCGGCGGCCAGTGCGCGCAGAGCGGGCTCCCAGGTTCTGGCTGCGGGAAGGCTCATGGACGCGGTGAACCTCTCCCGATACCAGCCGTCATGGACCGCAACAACGGCACCCGGCCACACGGGCTGCCGGGAGCGCGCCGGCGCCCGCCGAGGCGCCGGCGGAACGTGCCCCTCACTCCCCGCTGGCGCGGTTGGCGCGGCGGAACGCCTTGTACACCTCGACGACGGTCTCGCGCTGCTGCTCGGTGAGGTGCGGGTCGCGGCGCAGCTCGCGCACCGCATCCGACTCGTCGACCTCACGCGGATCGAGGACCCCGGCCTGCAGATAGAGCGTCTCGGCCGACAGCCGCAGCGCCCCGGCGAGGGTCTGCAGGATCGCCTGGCTGGGATTCTTCAGCCCGCCCTCGATCTCCTTCAGCACGGCGCCGGAAATGCCGCTGCGTTCGATGATCTTGCGCAGCGAGATGTCGGCGAGGTTGCGCTGGCGGCTCAGGTAGTCGCTGAGCGACGACTGGCGCGGGCGCTGCGCGGGTTCGGGAACGGCGGCGGCCTCCGGTCGCGGTGCTGCGGGCGGTTTCCGCTTGCGCGCCATGCCGAGCTAGTCGCACGCGGCGGGCGCGCCGGCAATACCCGCGCCGGCCGGCAGCGGCCGACGGGCGCGCAGCGATCGGGAAAACTGGTAAGAGGGCGCGATGCGAGAGGAACGGACGCCGACCGAGGCGCTGCCACTGGTGCGCCGCTTTCCGCGCCTGGCGCGGCTGCCGCGGCACGCGCTCACGTGCCTGCCGACGCCGGTGATGCCGCTCGAGCGGCTGGCGGCGGCCGCCGGCGCCGGCCCGCTGTGGGTAAAGCGCGATGATCTGACCTCGCCGCTCTACGGCGGCAACAAGCCGCGCAAGCTCGAGTGGCTGCTCGGCGCCGCCGTGGCGCGCGGCCGGCGGGCGGTGATCACGTTCGGCGGCATCGGCACGCATCACGGCCTCGCCACCGCGATCTGCGCGCGCGATGCCGGGCTGGACACCGTGCTGGTGCTGCTGCCGCAGCCGGTGACCGCGCACGTCCGCCAGTGCCTGCTCCTGCACCGCGCCGCCGGCGCCGAAATGCTGTTCGCGCCGTCGGTGCCCGGCGTCGCCGGCTGCGCGCTACGCCGGCTCGCCGCGGGCGCGCTCGCCGGCAAGCCGCTGGCCATCATTCCGACCGGCGGCACGTCGGCGCTCGGTGCGATCGGCTACGTCAATGCCGGGCTCGAGCTCGCCGAGCAGATCGCCGACGGCGTGCTGCCCGAGCCGGCGGCGATCGTCGTGCCGCTCGGCAGCGGCGGCACGGTGGCAGGCCTGGTGCTCGGCCTGCGCCTGGCCGGCCTGCGCTGCCCCGTGCACGCCGTGCTGGTCAGCGACATCCTGCCGCCGAGCTCGGCGGCGCTCGCGCGTCTGGCGCGCGCCGCGCTGCGCCGCCTGCGCCGCGCCGATCCGGCGGTGCCGGCGGTCGCCATCACCGCCGCCGACTTCCCCGTCGAGCGGACGTATCTCGGTCGCTGCTACGGGGCGGTCACCGAGGCCGGTCTTGCCGCCCAGCGCCTGTTTGCCGAGCACGAGGACATCGCGCTGGAGACGACCTACACCGCCAAGGCCGCCGCGGCGCTGCTCGACTGCGCCGCGCGCCCGGAGTGGCGCGGCCGGCCGCTGCTGTTCTGGAACACTTACAACTCGGTCGACCTCACCGCCCGCTATGCGCCCCTGCCTGACTGGCGGACGCTGCCGGCGCCGTTCCATCAGTTCTTCGCCGCCGAGCACGCATCGGCGGCCGGAATGTGACTCCCGATCGCGCCGGCGCGGCATCGGTCGCGCGGGAACGCGCAGGCACTCGCTTGGCGTACCCCGAGGGCTTGTGTAGGGCAGGGCCATGGACGTGCGTGTCGACCGGCGCCGCTTTCTCGGACTCGCCGGGTTCTCCGCCGGCATGCTGGCGCTGGCGCGGTTGCGCGCGCTGCCGGCGGCGGCCCACGCGGTGGCTGCGACGGATGCGCCGCTTTACGTCCTCGGCGCCGACGACGCGCGCATCATGGCGGCGGTCGCCGAGCGCATGACGTTCACGGGTGATGCGAGCATGCCGCTCTTCTCCGCCACCGACGGGCTGCGCACCATCGACACCGCGCTGCGGCAGGCGGCGCCCGACGTCGCCTACCAGCTGTCGTGGGCATTGTGGCTGTTCGAATTCGGCCCACCGCTGCTGATCGGCAAGCCGGCGCGCTACACGCGTCTCGCGCCGCAGTGGCAGGACGTCTATCTCGCCGACTGGGCGGCGAGCGGCCTGCAGATGCGCCGCATGATCTTCCAGGCGCTCAAGAACCTCTCGATGCTCGGCTACTACGCGCAGGATGCGACCTGGGCCGGCATCCATTACGGCGGTCCCCTGCTGCCGCGGCCCCGCATGGTGCTGCCGGATACCTGACGAACCACTTCCCGGCGAAAGACGATCCGCCACCGAGGGCGCCGAGGACATGAAGTTGAACAGACTTGATCGTTCCAGATTCGATGGGCCAGTCGACTCGGTGTCCTCGACACCCTGGGTGGCTGATCTGTCGGCGCTGGCCAGCGCAGCGCTGTCACCGGTCACGGTTCCCTTCCCATGATCACGCGCGGCCGTACCCTCGATCGCGATCTGCACCTGCGCGCCGAGGTCTGCGTCATCGGCAGCGGCGCCGGTGGGGCGGTGATCGCCAGGGAGCTCGCCGAGGCGGGGCGCGACGTGGTGGTGCTCGAGCAGGGCGGCTACCACACGAAGGAGGATTTCACGCAGCGCGAGGACGAGATGATGCCGCTGCTCTTCGAGGACATGGGGCAGCGCGCGACCGACGATCAGTCGGTCCTCATCCTCCAGGGCCGCAACGTCGGCGGCTCGACGGTGCACAATCTCTGCTACTGCTTCCGCACCCCGGAACCGATCCTGCACCGCTGGGCCGAGCTCGGCGTGCGCGACATGGGCCCGACCGAGCTGCTGCCCTCCTTCGAGCGCGTCGAGCGCATGCTCAAGGTGAAGCCGATCCGTCCCGACGAGGTCAACGCGCTCAACAACAAGGTTCGCGTCGGCGCCGAGAAGCTCGGCTACAGCGGCTTCGTCACCAACCACAACCGCGAAAACTGCACCCAGTCCGGCTTCTGCCTGCTCGGCTGTCCGTTCGATGCCAAGCAGAGCATGCTGATCACCTACATCCCGGCGGCCGAGCGGGCCGGCGCGCGCATCTACGCCGACTGCGCGGTGCGGCGCCTGGTCACCGAGGCCGGGCGCGTGCGTCGCGTCGAGGGCGAGATCCTCGATGCGCTCAACCGGCCGCGGCACCGCCTCACCGTCGATGCGCAGGTGGTGGTGCTCAGCGCCGGTGCGATCAACTCGCCGGCGCTGCTGCTCGCCAGCGGCATCGCCAACGGCAACGGCCGCGTCGGCCAGGACCTGCACCTGCATCCGAGCGTGCTGCTCTCCGGCATCTACGACGAGGACATCTACGGCTACCGCGGCATCCCGCAGAGCTACTACGTCGACGAGTTCATCGATCTCGAGCGCGATCCCGACAGCGGCTACGTGCTGATGCCGGTGTACGGCTTCCCGGTGATGACGGCGGCGCAGCTGCCCGGCTTCGGGCCCGCGCACTTCGAGATCATGCGCAACTTCCACCGCATGGTCGGCATCCTCGTGCTGATGCACGATCAATCGAGCGGCACGGTGACCGCCGACCGCAGCGGGCGGCCGCGCATCACCTACACGCTGAACGAGAAGGATCGCCGGTTGATGGCCGAGGGCATGCGGCATTGTGCCGAGATCCTGTTCGCCAGCGGGGCGCGGCAGGTGATCGCGCCGTACGACCGGCCGGTGATGCTGGCGCCCGGCGATGCGCTCGACGTATTCGCGACGCGCGGCGTGCGCCAGGGCGAGATTCCGATCGCCTCGACGCATCCGCAGAGCACCTGCCAGATGGGCGAGGATCGCACGCGCGCGGTCGTCAACTCGTACTGCCAGTCGCACGAGGTGCCGAACCTGTTCGTCTGCGACATGAGCGTCTTCCCGACCTCGCTCGGCGCGCCGCCGCAGATCTCGACCGCGGCGATCGCCGACCGTACCGCGCACTACATCGCCGCGAACTGGGCACGGCTGGGCGCGTCGCCCGCTTGACCGCACGCCGCCCGCTCGCCACGGTGCACGCCGGGGAGGGGGCGATGGAGCGACGTGACGAGCCGCGGTCGGGCGGCGAACCCGACGTGACGCCGTACTGCTACAACTGCGGCGAACGCGGCGAATGGCAGAAGTGCAAGCTCATCTGCCGCAACCCGCGCTGCGCGGTGCTGATCATCCTCGCGTGCGTCGATTGAGCGCTCGACCGGACGCGGGGACGAGCGCGCCGGCGGCGCGCCGGCCGCGCGGTCGCGACGTCAGGCCGGGAGCGGCTCGAACTTCGGCAGCGTCACCACGTCGCTGATCTGCTCGAAGACGACGCGCGCCGGCATGCCGATGCGGATGGCGTGCGGGTCGACGCCGACGAGGTTCGAAACCATCCGCGGCCCCTCGGCGAGCTGCACGATGACCACCGCGTAGGGCACCTCGGTGGCGAAGCCGGGGTGGTAGACCTGGTGCATCACGGTGAAGCTGAACACCTCGCCGCGGCCGCTGACCGGGATCCACTCCGACGCGGTCGAGAGGCATGCGGTACACAGCGGCCGCGCCGGAAAGCGCAGCGCGCCGCAGCCGCCGCAGCGCTGCACGACGAGCTCGCCGCGTGCCGCGGCGGCGTAGAACGGCCGCATCTCCTCGGTGATCGCCGGGACGGGCTTCGCCGCCGCCATCGCCGGATCAGTGCGCATTGCCGAGCACCAGCGTCGCGTGCGTGGAGAGGATGCCGCCGTTGCCGCTGACCAGCGCGACGCGCGCATCGCGGACCTGCCGTTCGCCGCCGTCGCCGCGCAGCTGGATGACCGCCTCGGAGATCGGCGTCATGCCCCACATATAGAAGGACGACAGCTGGCCGCCGCCGGTGTTGACCGGCAGTGCGCCGCCGGGCGCGAGGCGCGTGCCGTCGCCGACGAAAGCGCCCCCCTCGCCCTTGGCGCAGAAGCCGTAGTCCTCGAGCGAGACGAGCACGGTGAACGTGTAGCAGTCATAGAGCTCGACGACGTCGATGTCGTCGCGGGTCAGGTCCGCCATCGCGAACGCCTGCGCCGCCGCGAGCGGAGCGCCCGAGGTCAGCGTATCGAGTGGATCGCCGCCGGGGTGCCCCTGGCCCATGCCGAGCACGTACACCGGCGCCCGCCGGGCGTCGCGCGCCCGTTCGGCGCTGGTGACGATCACCGCGAGGCCGCCGTTCGACACCAGGCAGCAGTCGAGCAGGTGAAACGGCTCCACCACCCAGCGCGAGCGGTGATAGTCGTCGCGCGTCATCGGCGTCGCGAAGAACTGCGCCGCCGGGTTGCGGTTCGCCCACTGCCGCTGCGCGACGGCGATCGCGCCGAGGTGGTCGTTCGTCGTGCCGAAGCGGTGCATGTGGCGCCGCGCAATCATCGCGTACGCGGCGTTGACGCCGAAGTGTCCGTACGCCGCCTCGAGGCCGCGGCCGAAGCCGTAGGCGCCGGCCGATCCGCTGCGCGCGGCGTCGCCGCTGCCCGCCGGCCGCGGCGGCTTGAGCGGCGCGTCGGAGAAGACACAGGCGACCGCACGGCATTGCCCGCTGGCGATCGCCTGCGCGGCGACCTGCACCATCGTCGCGGCGGTGGCACCGCCCGAGTTCATGCTGGCCGACAGGCGGAGGTCGCGCAGGCCCATCGCCTGCTGGAGCTGGAACGACGCCATGCCGAAATCGCCCCACGACAGGCCAGGGTTGACCAGCAGGCCGTCGAGATCGCCGCGCGTCAGTCCCGCGTCGTCGAGCGCGAGCCGGACTGCCTCGACCGCGAAGCCGACGGGCGTGCGCCCGTACACCTTGCCCTGCGGCGTGATGCCCAACCCCGCGATCGCCGCGCGCCCGCGCAGTGACATGAGGTCGCGATAGCCGCGCGGCCCGGGCGGGGCAAGACGGTGAGGGGATCGGTGACCGGTGACCGGTGACCGGTGAGGTGCCGATCTGGATCGAGTGCTGACGTACTGACGTGTTGACGTGCTGACGTTTGTTCGTTGCGACGGAGTGACCTCGACGATGCATCGGGCGCGCGCCGTCCGCGGCAGCACGTCGGCTCATCAGCACATCAACACGTCAGCGCGGCCGTCAATCACCTTCGGCAGGATTCCGTGTCTATCGCGTCAGCCGCGCTGCGCGCGGCAACTTGCTCGCGCTGGAGCTGTCGGACGCCCCTCACCCTGACCCTCTCCCCTGGCGGGGAGAGGGGACCCGGGTTCGTCGCGCGTAGGGGACGCGCCCGTAGCGCAGTTCACGTCAGCACGTCAGCACATCAGCACGTCAGCACCGGCCGCGCGCCAGCGCGGCCGACCGGTCACCGGTCACGGTCTTCGTCACGACATCAGCAGATGCTGAATGATGCCGTACGCGATGGTGACGGCGACGAGCGCGACGATGCGGGCCTGCGGGAGGTCGAGGGCGACGGCGAGCGCGCCGGTGAAGCAGCCGACGCCGGCGGCGAACGACAGCGGCGTGACGTATGGATTCCACGCGCTGCCGACCATGGCGAGCAGCATGGCGCCCCAGAAGAGCGCGAGGCCGGCGAGGGCGCCGGCACACCAGACGTGCGTGGCGGTCAGCGCGGCGGCGATCGGCAGGCTGACGAGCAGCACGGTCATCAGCGGGCGCAGGAGCGCCGGCGGACGATCGCCGAGCCGGCCGAAGCGCGCGCTGATGTCGGCATCGGCGCCATATCCTCCGGCGCGCCCGTCGGCGCCATGGCTCAGCACGTCGGCCCAGTCGGGGCCGGTGGGCGCATACACGTACGGATGTCCCCACGGATCGTCGGGCACGTACGGCACGAATTCCGGCGCCAGCACGCGCAGGCCTTCCTGCGCGGTCGGCATGCGATGATGCTGCCCGCGGTAGCGGTCGAGCGCCGCGGCGAGGTCGCGCGCGCCGGTGACCGCCATGCTGTACGTCCCGGCATCCTGCAGGCTGTCGTAGAGCGTGGTGGCCGCGCGCGCGAACACGAGCACCAGCAGGGGCGTGACCAGCAGGCCGAGCAGGGCTCCGGCTGCGAAGGCAAGCGGGCGGCGGCGCACGTGCCGCGATCAGCGTTTGAGGATGCGGAACGAGCGCCGCAGGCGCGCGACCTGATCCTGCACCGAGCGCGTCTTCTGCGCGTCGACCAGTGCATGGAAGAGCTCGAGGTCGCTCACCTCCGGCTCCGTGGCATGCGCCGCGGCGATCGCATCGATCAGATCGTTGATCAGCCGTGGAATCTCGCGCTGCGGCACGACGAGATCCCCGCGCCCGAGGCTGCCGCTCCAGTTTGCGGCGTACGGGCGCAGCACGTCGAGAATCTTCTCCGTTTCGGGGCGCTCGCGCATGTGTGTCGGGGATACCACACGCGTCGCGGACGGGGAACGGAGCGTCGCGCGTTGCCCACCCGACGCGCGATTGCTACTCGGAACGGGATGCGTGCGGAGGTGCGGAGGTGCGGAACGTCGGCCGGCGCCGCCGCGACGCCGGCCGCCGGTGCCAGTCCGACCGCCGGGCGTTCAGGGCGCGCGGTGCACGCCACCGCCGGGCGGCGCGGCCCGACCGACCGGTGGCGGCCCGGCGGCGCCGAGTGGCGCCGGGCCGGCGGCACCGAGCGGCGCGGGCCCGGCCGCACCGCGCGGCGGCGGACCCGCGGCGCCGAGCGGCGCCGGTCCGGCCGCGCCGCCTGGTACCTGTCCCGGTGGCGCGACGCGCGTCTGCAGGCAGGCCTGCACCGCGCCGAGCGGCGCACCGAGCGCGCTGGCGATCTGGTCGGGACGCGCGCCCTGGCGGAAGAGCTGGCGCGCCTGTGCGCAGCCGTCAGCCGCGGCGGGAGTCACGTCGATGATGGCGAGCGACGCGCCGAGCAGCAGGCCGCCGAGCAGCAGCCGGGTTTCTCTCATACGACACCCCTCTCCCGTTCCCTGTCGGTCGATCATAGGAGCCGGGCAGCGATGCGGCAATCGGGCTCGCGCGCCGGCGCGATGGAGGCGGACGGTGCGCAAACCGCACCCGCTGCGTCCCGGTGATCTGATCGGCATCGCCGCGCCCGCGGCGGCGGTGGACCGGGCGGCGGTCGAGGCCGGCGTCGGCGTGCTCGAGCGCGCCGGCTACCGCGTGCGCGTCGGCGAGGCGGTCTTCCGCCAGGCCGGCTATCTCGCCGGCAGCGATGCCGAGCGGCTCGCCGATCTGCACGCGCTGCTCGCCGACCGCGCGGTCCGGGCGATCATCTGTGCGCGTGGCGGATACGGCAGCGGCCGGCTCGTGCCGCAGCTCGACATCGAGCTGGCGCGCCGCCAGGCGAAGATCGTCGTCGGCTACAGCGACATCACCTTCCTGCTGACGCAGCTCGTGCAGCGTGCCGGCATGGTCGCGTTCCACGGGCCGATGCTCGCCGACTTCCCCGCCAATGCCGCCGGCAGCGAGGCGCTCCTGCGGCTGCTCGCCGGCGATCGCACCCTGTGGAATCTGCGCGCGCGCGAGATCGTCCAGCCCGGCACCAGCGAGGGCGTGCTCGTCGGTGGCTGTCTCTCGATCCTCGTCGCCGGGCTCGGCACGCCGTACGCCATCGAGACGAAGGGGCGGCTGCTGTTCCTCGAAGACGTGAACGAAAAGCCGTATCGTGTCGATCGCATGCTCACCCAGCTCCGCCAGGCCGGCAAGCTCGACGGGGTCGCCGGTGTGCTGTTCGGCGACATGACCGGTTGCGGCCATGCCGGCGATGCGGTGACCGTCCGCGACGTGATTCGCGAGGCGTTTGCGAGCGCGCGCTATCCGGTCGTCTTCGGCCTGCCGACCGGCCACGGCGGCGGCGCGGTCACGCTGCCGCTCGGCGTCCGCGCCCGCCTGGCCGGCGAGCGGCTGCACCTGCTCGAATCGCCGCTGGCGGAGTCCGGGTGATCTTCCAGCGTGTCGAGCAGGCCATGCACGAGGCCGTGCGGCGCGGCGTCTTTCCCGGCGCCGTGCTGCTCGTGCGCGCGGCGGAGCGCGTCTTCTACCTGCGCGCCTTCGGCGACCGGCAGGTCGAGCCGACGCGCGCCGCGATGGCCGAGGACACGATCTTCGACCTCTCGTCGCTGACCAAGCCGCTGGCGACGACGACCGCCGTGATGCTGCTCGTCCGCGACGGCAAGCTGCGTCTCGACGACCGCGTGACGCGCTTCCTGCACAACTTCGGCGTGCACGGGAAGATGCCCGTCACGCTGCGCCACCTGCTCGCGCACACCTCCGGACTCGCGGCGTGGCGACCGTTCTACAAGGACATCCTGCGCATCGAGAAGCGGGGCGAGAAGATCAACTTCCTCGGCAGCAGCGGGGCGAAGGAGTACGTCTACCAGCAGGTCGGTCGCGAGCGGCCGGAGGCGCCGGCGGGTACGCGCACGCTGTACAGCGATCTCGGCTTCATGATCCTCGGCGAGCTCGTCGAGCTGGCGAGCGGCACGACGCTCGACCGCTTCTGCCAGGACCGCATCGTGCGGCCGCTCGGGCTGCGCGAGACCTCGTTCATCGACCTCGGCCTGGTGCGCACGCGGCGCCTCGTGCCGGCGCGCGACCGCATCGCGGCCACCGAGCGTTGCCCGTGGCGCAAGCGCGTCCTGTGCGGCGAGGTGCACGACGACAACGCCTACGCGATGGGCGGCGTCGCCGGGCACGCCGGGCTGTTTGCCTCGGCGCGCGACGTCGACACGATCCTCTGCCGCCTGCGCGCCTGCTGGCAGGGGCGCGACGAGTTCCTGCCGGCGGCGCTGGTGCGCGAGTTCTGGACCCGCGACCCGGCGGTGGCGGGCTCGACCTGGGCGCTCGGCTGGGACACGCCGTCGCCGACGGCGTCCTCGGCCGGCACGCGCTTCTCGCCCGAGACCGTCGGTCATCTCGGCTTCACCGGCACGTCGATCTGGATGGATCTGGCGCGTGACCGGCACGTCATCCTGCTGTCCAACCGCGTTCATCCGACGCGTGACAACGAACGCATCAAGGAGTTCCGGCCCGTGCTGCATGATCTCGTGAACGAGGCGCTGGACGAGGAGGGGAAGGGATGACCGAGCGCGACCGGCCGCGCGTCGATCTCGCGCAGGTGCGCCACGTCCATCTCGTCGCCATCGGCGGTGTCGCGATGGCGGCGCTCGCCGGCATGCTGCAGCGCCGCGGACTGCAGGTCACCGGCTCGGACGAGGGCGTCTATCCGCCGATGAGCACCGTGCTGGCGCGGCTCGGCATCCGCGTGCGCGACGGCTACCGACCGGCGAATCTCGAGCCCCGCCCCGATCTCGTCGTCATCGGCAACAAGGTCTCGCGCGACAATGCCGAGGTGCAGGCGGTGCTCGCCGCCGGCCTGCCGTACCTGTCGCTGCCGGAGACGCTCGGCGCCCTCTTTCTCGCCGGCCGGCAGTCACTCGTGGTCGCCGGCACGCACGGCAAGACGACCTCGACCGCGATGCTCGGCTGGGTGCTCGAGTGCGCGGGATACGATCCCAGCCTGCTGGTCGGCGGCGAGAGCCTCGACTTCGGCGGCAACTTCAAGCTCGGCGATGGTCCGCACTTCGTCATCGAGGGCGACGAGTACGACAGCGCGTTCTTCGACAAGGGGCCGAAGTTCCTCCACTACCGACCCGCGGCCGCGATTCTCACCGCGGTCGAGTTCGATCATGCCGACATCTATCGCGACCTCGATCATGTGAAGGAGGCGTTCCAGCGCTTCGTCGCGCTGCTGCCCGCCGGTGCGCCGCTGGTGGTCGCCCAGGCCTTTCCGCACGCGCTCGAGGTGGCGCGCAGCGGCGCGGCACGCGTCGTCACCTTCGGCCGCGCGGCCGAGGCGGAGTGGGAATGCCGCGACCTCGCCGACCGCGACGGCGCGCTGCACTTCCGCGTCGCACATCGCGGCCGCGACGAAGGCGCGCTGACGCTGCGCGTACCGGGCGCGATCAATGCGCTCAACGCGCTCGGCGTTTACGCGCTGGCGCGCGAGCTCGATGTGCCGCACGACGCGATCGCCGGCGGTCTGGCGTCGTTCCGCGGCGTTGCGCGGCGCCAGGAGCTGGTCGGCACGTGGCGCGGCGTGACGGTGATCGACGACTTCGCCCATCATCCGACGGCAGTCGCCGGGACGCTTGCCGCGCTGCGCGCCCGCTATCCCCGGCAGCGCCTGTGGGGGGTGTTCGAGCCGCGGTCGAACACCAGCCGGCGGCGCATTTTCCAGCGCGAGTACGTCGACGCGCTCGCCGCCGCCGACGCGGTGATCGTCGGGGGGGTGTTCCGCAAGGAGACCGATGCCGTCGCCGCCGATCTGCTGTTCTCCCCCGAACAGCTCGCCGCCGATCTCACGGCGCGCGGCGTTGCGGCGCGCGCCATCGCCGCCACCAACGATATCGCGGCGACCCTCGCCGGCGAGGCCGTTCCCGGCGACGTGATCGTGCTGATGTCGAACGGCGCCTTCGGCGGGCTGCGCGAGCAGCTGGTCGGCGAACTGCAGAAGCGTGACCGGTGACCAGTGACTGGTGACCGGTAGGAGGAGGATCCCCCGGGAAGCGGACGCGGCGAGTGTCCGTATGCTGCTCGATCCGGGCCGTCCGCTGAGTCTCCGGACGCTTCTTTTCTCGACTTCGCGTCCTCGGCGTCTTCGCGGCTGATGGTCGGGTTCATGGAAAACCGCACACCGGTCACCGTCGCACAGGGGCCAGTGGCACGGCCGGCACGCATACGCTAGGAACCGGACTGTCATGTCCGTCGCCATCGACCGGTCGGTGCTCGATGCGGTGCTCTCGCGGGCCTTCGATGCGAAGTCGCCCGAGGAGATTCTGCGTTGGGGGCTGGAGACGTTCGCGCCGCGGATCGCGCTCTCGGCGAGTTTCGGATCGCCCGAGGGCATGGTGCTCCTCGACATGATGCACGCCATCGATCCGGCGAAGACACGCGTCTTCACCATCGATACCGGGCGGCTGCACCAGGAGACCTACGACCTGATGGATCGCGTGCGCACCCGCTACGATCTCGAGGTCGAGGTGTATTTCCCCAATCCCGACGCGGTACAGGCGATGGTCCGCAAGCACGGCCTGAACCTCTTCTACGACGCGGTCGAGCTGCGCCGGAAGTGCTGCGGCATCCGCAAGGTCGAGCCGCTCGGGCGCGCACTCGCCGACCTCGACGCGTGGATCGCGGGGCTCCGGCCGGGACAGGGTGTGACGCGCAACGAGGTGCGTGCGGTCGAGATCGACGAGGTGCACGGCGGACGCATCAAGCTCAATCCGCTGGTCGGATGGACGCGCGAACAGGTGATGGACTACGTCGAGCGCCATCACGTCCCGGTGAACCGGCTGCATGCCGACGGCTACCCGAGCGTCGGCTGCGTCCCGTGTACGCGCTCCATCCAGCCGGGCGAGGATGAACGCGCCGGCCGCTGGTGGTGGGAGAACGAAGACCAGCGCGAGTGCGGCATCCACGTCGGCTACGAGGAGAAGGGCTCGGGCATCTGAGCCCGCGGCCGACGGCGCCACCCCGCGCCCCTGCCGCCGCCGATGCCGGGGACGCGACGCGCTCCCGGCTGCCCCTGCAGACGTGGCCCCGGCGCGAACACGCGCCTCCGGCCGAGTTTCGCGTTGACTTGTCGCCAGGCGTCTCGCTAGTCGTCCTCACGGTCATCTGACAATTGCTGCATCGGCTCGTCCCCGGGGGGGCGGCGGGTCGAAGCCCGTGCGCGGCGCGCCGGGTTGGCGTGCCGTCGGGGGAGGAAGGCATGACGCTGGCGGCGAAGAACGCGAGGGCCTGCGGGTGTGCCCGGATTCGTTCGGGCCTCGTCCGGCTGACCGTCGTTGCGCTTGCGGCCCAGATCGGCGGGCTCGGCCCCGCCGCGGCGGCGCCCCCGGCGCTGACGACCAGCTCGAGCGCGGTGGCGTCCGCGACCTGTGGCGGCGCACAGGTCACCGTGGGTGTTCACGGCGTCGGTGATCCGGTCACGCAGCGCCGCCCGCTCGACGTCATGATCGTCTTCGACCGCTCCGGTTCGATGGACGATGCGTGGTGGTTGCCGCCGCAGCCGCTCACCGATGCGAAGACCGGAGCCAGGGTGCTGGTCGACTCGCTCAGCGCTACGGAGGATCGCGCCGGCCTCACGTCCTTCTCCGACACCGGGACGCTCAACCGCGGCCTGACGTCCAATTTCACCTCGGTGAAGAGCGCCATCGACGGGCTCTGGGCGCTCGGCGCGACGAACATGGCGCGCGGCATCCAGACCGGCCAGACGGAGCTCGCGGCCAACGGCCGCAGTACGCCGGCGGTGCGCGTCATGGTCGTGCTCGGTGACGGCGTGCCCACCCGCCGTCTGAACGGGAGCTCGTGCTCGAACACGCCCAGTGCACCGAACGGCTGCACGCAGGACGCGGTCGCGCAGGCGGCGGCGGCCAAGGCTGCCGGCACGGTGATCTTCACGATCGGCCTGAACCTGACGAACCTGCCGTTTGCGACCGAGGCGGTGGCGCGCAGCACGCTGCAGGACATCGCCTCCACGCCGGACGCCTACTTCGAGTCGCCGACCTCTGCCGAGCTGGCCGGCATCTTCGCGCAGATCGGCGAGATCGTCACGACCCTCGCCGGCTCGGACGTCGTGCTCACGCACGTGCTGCCGGGCGGGGTGTCGTACGTCGGCGGCTCAGCCGTCCCGGCCCCGAGTGTGGTGAGCGGCCAGACGCTGGTGTGGAATCTCGGCCTGCTGAACATCGGCAGCAGCACGGGGGTGACGTTCACCGTCCACATTGCGGACGCGACTCCGGGTCAGCCGGTGGTCGCGCCGGGCAGCGGCGTCGACTACCTCGACTACCAGGGAGAGGCCGCGACGGTTGCCGTGCCGCCGGCCGCGGTGAGCGTCGTTCCCTGCGCGACGGCGACGCCCTCATTGACCGGGACGGCGACGCGCACGCACACGCCGGGACCGACGAACACCCCGACGCACACCGGCACGCCGACGCGCACGAGTACGCCCGCGGCGACGGCGACCGCGACCCACACCCCGGCGCCGTTCTGCGGCGATGGGGTGATCGATCCCGGCGAGAGCTGTGATGACGGCAACGGCTTCGACGGCGATGGATGCGAGTCGGACTGCACCCCATCGGCCGCGTGCGCGTTCGGCCACGACGGCGTCGAGCGGTTCGTCGGCGCATGCGGCGCACCGAGCCATGCGAGCATCCAGGCGGCGGTGGACGCCGCAGCCGACGGCGACACGATCACCGTCTGCCCGGGCGCGTACACCGAACAGGTGCAGGTCACGCGCGAGGTGCACCTCCGCGCCGCGGAACCCGGGACGGTGCTGGTGGAGACGAACGGGACGGCGTTCGACCTGCAGCGCAGTGGCATCACGATCGAGGGGCTGGTGATCACCGCGACCGGCGGCACGGCGGTGACCACCGCGGCGCTGTGTCCGCTCGGCCAGATGACGTGCGCGGCGCCGGATCACGGATCGAAGCTGCGCATCGCGAACAACACGATCTCCGGCAGCGTGCTCGGCATCGGCTGGTCGCTGCGCGTCGATTGCGCAGAGATCGCCGGCAATACGCTCACCGACAACACCACGCACATCGACATCCGGCAGCAGGATGGCCCGTCGGCGGTGCTGGTCGGCATCACCGGCAACCAGGTGTCCCTCGGGGGGACGTCTGGCGCGGCGGTGACGCTCGCCGGCATCGGCGCGACCATTGCCGCAAACACCATTGCCAGCTCGAGCACGGCCGGGCTCGTGCTGGCGGCGATGAGCGACGGGAGCCAGGTGATCGAGAACGCCCTTGCCGGCAACGCCGGTGACGGCATCACGTTGCGCTCGGGCGCAAGCGCGGTGCGGGTGCGCGACAACAACATCACCGACAACGGCGTCGGCCTCGGCAACGAATCCGGCGGGCTGGTCGACGCGCGCGAGAACTGGTGGGATTCGCAGACCGGGCCGAGCGGCGTGACGTGGCCGAATCCCGACCCCGGACCGCCGCTGACCGGCAGCGGTGACCTGCTCGTCAACCGCTCGGGCAGCACGACGTTCATCGAGTTCCTGTGCAAACCCTTCCCGCAGGGCTTCCCCAGCGTGCTCGGGCAATGCGGCACGGAAGTGGCGGAGCTGCGCCAGCTCCTGCCGGGTCGCGCGCCGGATCTCGATCCGTTCGGTCGCTACATCGTGTTCGAATCGACGGCCGACATGGATGTCGACGGGCGCACCGCGTACAGCAACGGCGACGCCAGCCAGGAGATCTTCCTGCTGAACCGGCGGCCGCGGAAGCCGCTGATCGGCGTCTGCCTCGGCGGGCTCGTGCCGTGCGACTTCCGCAATCTCGGCACCTGCACGCCGTGCCGGGGCAGGAAGGAGTGCCCGGGAGATCCGAGCGCCGATCCGATCGTCCTGAATGGCGAGTGCGTCGTCGTCACGCAGCTCACCAACGGGCACGGGGAGACGCAGAGTCGCGGGCCGCGGCTGACCGGGCTCGCCAAGCACGTGGTGTTCGACTCGGACAACCAGCAGGACGGGAACCCCGACGGGTCACGCGAGATCCTGCGCTGGAGCCGGCCGTCGTTCGAGAAGTCCGAGCCGCCGCTGGCGTCGTACTCGCACGGCACCGCCGACGAGCACTACCAGAACCCGGCGCCGGCGCTGAACGGCAAGTACATCGCGGTCGAATCGAACGCGAACCCCACCGGACACAATGCCGACGGCAATATCGAGATCTTCGTGTACAAGCCGCGCAGCGGCGAGTGGCTGCAGCTCACCCACACGCTGCCGCCGGTCGAGAATCGCCGTCCCGCGACGGTCGACGGCCGCCGCATCATCTTCGATTCGACCGCCAATCTGCACAACGACCAGAAGGTGCCGGGGGTCAGCAACGCCGACGGCAACCGCGAGCTGTTCATGGCGCGCGTCAAGACCGGCGGGATCGAAATCCGGCAGATCACCGACACCCTCGCGCCGGCCGACACGCACGCCGGCAGCGTCGATGCGAACAGTGCGCTGGTCGCCTTCTCGTCGACCGGTGATCTGACCGGGCAGAACGCCGACGGCAGTCGCGAGATCTTCACCTGGCACCGGCGTACGGGCCGGTTCGAGCAGCTCACGCACGCGACGGCGGGCGAGAGCACGAATCCCGTCGTCAACCTGAGTCAGCGTTTCGTCGTATTCGAATCCACCGCCGACCTGACGTTCAGCGGTGCAACGAACCGCCGCATCTTCCAGTTCGACCGCGCGCGCGGCGAGCTGCTGCTGCTGTCGCGTTCGCGGTTCGGCACCAACCAGACACCGCGGATCCGCAAGCGGCGCTACGTGGTGTGGGAGTCGACGAGCAATCTCACCGGCAACAATCCGACCGGTGAGCGGGTGATCTACCTGTTCGACCGCAAGAAGGACTAGCGGCGCCGCGCGCGGCACCGGCAACGCCGAAGCGGCCGACGGATGCGCGCCCGCGCACCCGCCGGCCGGGAGCCTTGCGGCTGCAAGGCGGCGTGCAGGTCAGAACGTCTTGCTGACGTGCCCGATCAGCGGCGACGACGCCGCATCGAGGTCGATGGGAATCGCGGCCTGCGCGGCGAGGCCCTGCATCGCCTTGCGCGCCAGCCGGCTCGGCTCGATATGGCCGTTCTCCCACCGGTTCACGGTCGACACCGTCACGCCGATCGCGTGCGCGAACTCTTCCTGCGTCATGCTCAGCCGCTGCCGCAGTTGCGAGATCATCGATCCGTGCTGCCGTTCGTTCATCATCATGGTTGCCTCCTCCGTTGCGCCTGGGGTTGCAGCTGCGTTGAGCACGGCACATGCCACGAGTGGTGACGACATTTCGTCGAACGCCCTCGCGGAACGCTGTGCGAAGTGATCGTCGAGGAATCGTCGCAGTGTCGCAGTCCCGACGGTCCCATTCGCACGGCACATGGCGGATGCGCACCGCCGGCGACGTGGCGCGGGGTGCGCAGGCGCAAGGAGCCGAATTGCCGGCGTTTTGCCGCGTGCTTCCGGACTGTGCAGTTGACCCTATTGCACCCGGCGGGCATAGATCGGCGGGTTGTGAGCCGGCGGACGATCTGCGCGATGGTGAGCGGACACGGGTGTGTGCTGCTCGCCGCATTGCTGTTCGCCCTTGCTCCCGTCCGGATGGCGCGCGCCGCGGTGCCGTCGCTGCCGGGCGATGCGGACTGCGACGGCGTGGTGACCGCCGCCGATTTGTCGCAGATCTGGGCCGAGCTCGCCGACGGTGACGGCTGGCTCGCCGCCGAGGCGGACGGCGGTTCGGTGGTCAGCTGCATCGGCGCAGACGCCAACCGCGATGGTGCGATCACCGCCGCCGATCTCGCCGGCGTCAGCCTGCGCCTCGGCGGCGGCGTCGCCGCCGCCGGGCCGTTCATCACCTACATGGGCATTGCGTCCGCGGATGGCACCACGACGGCGCCGGCGGGCGACGTGCCCGTCCCGGTCTGGCAATCGGTCAGCGGGATCGGATTCCGTGTCGTCATCGAGGTCGCACCGGGCGACGGCGGTGTGCCGGTCGGACAGACGGTCGTCTCGCCGCGGGTCGACGAAGCGCCTGACCTCCAGGTGCAGGTCTCGCGCCCGCTCGGCGACGGCAGCCGCAACGTCTGCGGCGAGGGCGGTGTGCCCGGCATCGCGCCGCCGCACTTCGAGCCGCTCGACGCGATCAGCCCCGTGCTCAACGATCTCGGCTGCCGCTTCGAGGTCGCATCGAATCCGTTCTCCGCGTGCACCACCGATGCCTTCGGCGCTCACCGCTTCGTCGATCCGCGCACCCGCGTCCAGTTCTGCCTGTTCGTGTCGACCGTCGAGGCGTTCCCGGACGGCCTGACGCTGGTCACCGCACGCGCGCGCGACACAGCGGGGGTGCCGAGCGCCCCCGCGCAGCTCCTCGTCCGCGTCGGCACCGAGCCGCTCGTCACCGTGACACCGCGGCCGACGGCCACTGCGACCGCGTCTCCCGACGCCACCGAATCGCCGACCGCGACGATGACCGCGCCACCCACGGCACCGCCGCCGACCGCGACCGCCACGAGCGATGCGACCGCCACCCGCAGCGGCTCGCCGACGCCGACGCGCACGCCGAGTGTCACGGCGGTGCCGACGCGCACCGGAACGCGCACGCGCACGCCGAGTCCGACGACGAGTCCCACCCGGACGCGCACGTACACACCCGGACCGAGCCCGACGGCCACCATCACGGGCATCGCGACGTCGACGTCGACGCGGACGGCGACCCGCACCGCGACCCGATCGCCAACGCGCACGCCGACGCGCACCGGATCGGCGACGCGCACCCTGACCCGTACGCCAGGGCCGAGCAGCACCGCGACCGGTACCGGGACGCCGACGCACACGATCACCCGGACGCGCACCCCGAGCGCGACCCGCACGCGCACGATCACCGGCACGCGACCGCCGACGGCGACGCCGACACGGACGCGCACGGCCACGAGTACGCGGACGGTGACGCCGACGAGCCGCTTCAGCCTGACGCCGACCCCGACCCGCACCGCAACGGGAACGGCGACGCGCACCGGGACGCGCACCGCGACGCCGACCGGTACGCTGGTCCGTACCCCGACACAGACGCCGTCGCGTACCGCCACGCGCACCATCACCCCGACGCGCACGCGCACCGGCACGCCGACCCGCACGATCACCGGCACACGGCCGGCGACTGCCACCGTGACCCGGACCCGCACGCTGACGCGCACGCCGACGGCCAGTGTCACGCGGACGGTCACGGTGACCCGCCCGCCGGTGGCCACCGGCACCAGCACCCGGACGAGGACGGTCACGCGCACGCGGACGCCCACCCCGACGCCGAGCGTAACGCGCACCGGCACCCAGACCCGCACCGCGACGCGAACCGGAACGGCCACGCTGTCGCCGACCATCACCCGTACGCCCTCGGTGACGCGCACGGCGACCCAGACCCGCACGCCGACGCCGACAGGGCGTCCCGGCGCGGACATCAGCTATGCCGGGCTGGCGCGGGCCAGCGACACCGTGATCGCGCCATCCGGCACGACGGCGCAGGGCTGGCCGATCTACGAGCGGCCGTTCGGATTCTCGTTCTCGCTCGTGATCGAAGCGAAGCCAGGTCCGAGCCGGCGTCCCGTCGGACTGAACGCATTCCGCAGCAGCCTGACGGATCCCGCGTTGCGTCCCGACCTCGAGATCATCGTCTCGCGGCCGCTCGGCAACGGCAGCCTCGACGTCTGCGACGACATGCTGCCGCTTCTCGGCGGAGTGCCCGCCTCGTCCGGATTCGAGCTCACCCAGCAGATTTCGAACGCCATCAACGATCTCGCCTGCCGGTTCGTCACCGGAGGCGGAGAGCCCGGCGGCCGTCGCAGCGCCGATGCGTGCACGGTCTTCGGTGACGGCGAGTACCGGTTCATCGATTCGACGAGCACGGTGCAGTTCTGCGCACTGATTGCCGAGCCCTTCGGGTTCCCACTCGGCGATACGGTCGTCACCGTCCGTGTCCGCGACTCGACGGGCATGCCGGGGCCGCCGGCGAGCTTCGTCGTGCGCGTGCTGCCCTGACGCCGTTGCCAGGCGCGGTGATCAACCACTGAGGCGCGCGTGAAGACGCGTCAGGTCATCGCGATCGACGGCGCAGGGCGAGCAGCTTGAACGTTGCGTTGCGCTCGCGCAGGAACTCCCGCACCGAACGCTCGACATAGCGGCGCACCGGTTCGGTGCGGGCACCGTTCGCCGTCGCCCAGCCGATTGCCCCGCGCCGCCAACTGCGCTCGGCGCCGACGCCGGCGACCGCGAGCAGCCACGTCAGCGCCCGCTGCGTGAGCATCGCCTCACGGGCCGCCGCATCGAGCGCAACGCCCGACATCCCGGCGAGCAGGGCCTGCGGTCCGTAGCGCGTGACCGCCCATCCGGCTGCGCGTGCCGCGTCGGCGGCAAGCGTGAAGTCGACCATGAACGTGATGTCGTCGTGCCCCGGATCGTCGAACACGCCGCGCCGGGAACGCGGCGGGCCGGCGAACACCTTGCGGTGCTCGGGCGCGCGCAGATGAAACGGGCGGGCCGCACCGTAGTCGATCCACAGCGCATCGGCCTGCGCGTAGCAGCGGGCGGTGTGCTCGATCAGCCTGGGCAGGCGCGGTGCGACGAACACCGGATGGCGCAGGCGCCGCGGCGGCAGCAGCTCCGGATACCAGTGCCGCACGAACGTCTCGAGCGCCGGCAGCTCCGCGAGCGGTACGGTCACTTCCCGGAAGCGCAGCCCGCGGCGCGCCCGCGGATCGGCGAGGAGGTCGGCCAGCCGTTCGCCCGGCACCGGAGCGCCGCGATGGCGCACGGCGACGTGCACGACCGCGGGCCGACCGTCCGCCCCGCTGACGAGCTTGTGATGCGGCAGGCAGTCGAGCACTTCGTTGGCGATCAGCAGCCCGTGTACGCCGAACGGCGCCCGCGGCGGCTGCTGCGCCAGGTCGACGTCGCTCCAGGTCACGCGCGCCGCGAGCGGGCCGAGTTGCCGGCGCTGCCGCTCCGCCAGTGCCGGGCTGCGCTCGACGATCCGATAGCGCGCCAGCGTCGCGAAGCGCTTCCATGCCGCCGAGCGCCCGCCGCCGGTGTCGAGCGTGAGCAGCGTATCGAGACAGAGCTGTCCGTTGCCGGCGCCGAGCTCGGCGATTTCGAAGGTCGAGGGGGATCCGAGACGCCGCCAGGTGCGGAACGCCTGACGGGCAATCATGCGACCGAAGAACGGCGACAACGCGAGCGGGTAGGTGTCGTAATGCCCGCCTTCGCCGAACCGCACGCCGCCGGTGCTGTAGTACCCCCAGCGCGGATCGAACAGCGCGGCGTCCACGAAGTCGCAGTAACTGAGCAGGTGCGTGCGGCCCGCCGGTGCGGCCGCGCGGCGCCGGGAGCCGCCCCGGGCGACGGTCGACATGCGCGGTGCGGCTAGCACATCGCGCCGCGGCGCGCGATGTGGCCGTACGCCAACCGCCGCGCGCGCCGGCGCGCACGAATCCGGTGAACAGCCACGTTGACTGTGACAGCTGCTTCCGGTATCGCTGCCCCGTCGGGCAGCGTCCGGCCGCCGCGCGAGATTGGGGTTGCGCGGCCGCGTGGCAGCAGCATGAGCCCCGCCCTCCGCGCTGGCCGATCCAAGTCGTCTGATTCGCGCGCAAGGAGGCGCATATGGCCGAGAAGAAGGCAAAGACCGCTCAGAAGGGTCCCGGCGCGGTGATGGTGAAGCACACCTGCCCGAGCTGCGGGGCCGACAGCCGCGTGACCTATTTCACCGGCTACGGTGCGCAGAAGGGATTCTTCTGGGTGTGCGACAAGAACTGCGGGTACATGGCCCGCACGAAGTGAACGTACGGTCGAGGACGGGAGCAGGGAGCATGGCCCGCACGACGAGCAAGAAGAGCAAGGGCTCGAGCAAGAAGAGCTACAGCGTGCTCGAGGCGAACGACACGGCGGAAGGCCAGGAAGACAGCGATCTTCCCAAGGACGAAGCCGGCCGGCGCAAGATCAAGCGTCAGTACGAGACGCTACTCGGCATCCGCATCGAGAAGCTGAAGGGACGCATCCTCAACCGCGAGCGGATCAACAAGACCATCGAGGGCGTCTACTTCATCTGCGCGGAATGCAAGAAGGTCTGCCACAATATGGACGACGGCCTGGTGGAAGACCCGAACAACACCTACAACCTCTGCGGCCCCTGCGCGAAGGCGAAGGGGAAGGGCAAGGCCGCCTGAAACCGTCCCGCGCCTGATCAGGCCGGGACGCGGAAGTCGGGTGGCGCCGGGCTCTCGATCGAGAGCCATCGTCCGTCGGTGGGGTGGCGTATCGCAAGGCGCGCAGCATGCAGCAGCAGCCGCGCGGCCGGTTGCGTGCCGTACAGCGGATCGCCCCACACCGGGTGGCCGGCGGCGGCGAGGTGGACGCGGATCTGGTGGCGCACGCCGGAGGGAATCGTCACCTCGAGCAGCGACGCGCGGCGCCCGACCTCGAGCGGGCGATAGCGCGTCAGCGCCGGACGCGCGTGCCAGTGGACGGCACGGTGCGGATCCGAGCAGACCACCATGCGTCGGGCGCTGCGCGGGTGGTGCGCGATCGGCTCGTGCCGCTCGCCCGCGGCGGTGACTCGCCCCTCCACCCAGGCGAGGTAGCGCTTGTCGACGCCCTGTTCGGCGAACTGCCGGCGCAGGTTCAGCCACGCCGCCCGATCGCGTGCGGCGAGCAGGACGCCCGAGGTGCCGGTATCGAGTCGATGGACGAGGCCGGCCTCGAGCGGCGTGCGTCCCGCGGCGGCCGTCTCCGGTGCCCGCGCGACGAGGAAGTTCGCCGCTGTGCCGCGGTCGGCCGCGTCGCGCGCGACCGCCGGACAGCCGGCCGGCTTGTCGACGGCGATCAGCGCCGCGTCGACGTACAGCACCGGCAGATCGAGCTCGGCCTCCGGCACGGCCAGCGGAGCGGTGAGCGCCGCTGGATCGATCTCCACCACGTCACCGGCGTGCAGGAGATCGCCCTTGCGGGCGCGACGTCCGTTGACCTGCACGGCGGCCGCAGCGATGATCGCCATCGCCCGGCGGCGCGAGGGCACGCCTGTCTGTTCGACGAGGAAACGATCGAGCCGGATGCCCTCGGACGCACAGACGAACTGCGGTGGTGGCGTACGGGTGGACACGACGCGGCATCCTAGGGAGCGAGCAGGGTGACGACAATCGACTGGCAGTACTGGCGCGCGGAGTTCCCGTCCGCCGCCGGGCAGGTGCACATGAACCACGCCGGGCTGGCGCCGCTCTCCCGCCGCGTGGCCGCGGAAATCCGCGCCTTCGCCGATGAGGCCGAGCAGTTCCTGCCGGGCAGCTACGCGGGCTGGACGGGGCGCGTGACCGCCGCTCGCGCGGCGATCGCGCGCCTGATCGGGGCGCAGGCGGACGAGATCGCGATCGTGCCGAACACGGCACACGGGCTGTCGCTGGTCGCCGCCGGATTGCCGTGGCAGGCGGGCGACAACGTCGTCGCGATCGACGGTGAGTATCCGTCGAACATCTATCCGTGGCTCGGCCTGCGGCGGCAGGGCGTCGAAACGCGCCTGGTGACACGACCGCGCGACGGCCGCTTCGGTGTCGATGAAGTCGCGGCGCTCGTCGATGCGCGGACACGCGTGGTCACGGTCAGCGCCGTCGACTGGCAGTCGGGGTTCCGCTGCGACCTCGCGGCGCTCGGCGAGTTCTGTGCGCGGCGCGATGTGCTGCTGGTGGTCGACGGCATCCAGGCCGTCGGCGCGCTGCAGATCGACGTGACGCGCAGCGGCATCGGCTGCCTCGCCGTCGGTGGTCACAAGTGGCTGCTCGCACCCGAGGGCTGCGGCTTCCTGTTCGTCGCCCGGCACGTGCTCGATCGCCTGACGCCGGTGCTGCTCGGCTGGAACAGCGTCGCGGACCCCGACACCTATCTGCCGTACCACTTCGACCTGCGCCGCGAGGCGGAAAAGTTCGAGCCCGGGACGCAGATGCATCTCGGCGTCCGCGCCCTCGGCGCCGCCGTCGATCTGCTGCTCGCCGTCGGTCCCGCGGCGATCGAGGCGCGCGTGCTGGCGACGACCGACGCGCTCGCGGAGGGGCTGCGCGGGATCGGGGCGACGATCCTCAGCTCCCGACGTCCTGCCGATCGGTCGGGCATTCTCACGTTCGAGCTCGGCGATACGGCCGCGTTGCACGCAACGCTGGTTCGGCACGGCATCGCCTGCCGGCCCCGCCTCGGCGGTGTCCGGCTCGCGCCGCACTTCTACAACGATGCCAGCGATGTCGCGCGCGTCATCGCGGCCGTTCGCGAGCACGCCTCACGTTGAGGCTCGCATCCGCGCGCGGCGGCGGAGCATCCATGCGCCGCGGCGTGCGTCAGGGCCGTGTTCGTGAGTTGAGTCGCTGCGGGTCGCGGCGCATGATGGGTCGCCGATTGCCATGACCGAGCCTGCCCTGCGCGACACCGAAACCGAGCCGCACCTGCCGCCCGCCGTTCCCCCGCCGCCGCCCGTTCCGCGATTCAATCTGCTCGTCGAATGGGTCGGCCGCCGCCTGTTCGCCTCGATCCGCATCGCGCCGAGCGCCGTCGAGCACATCCGCACCCTCGCGGCGCGCGGCAGCCTCGTCTACGTCATGCGCCAGCGATCGTGGGTCGACTACCTGCTGGTGACCTTCGTCCTGAAGCGCGAAGGGCTGCCGACGCCCGAATTCGTCAACGACCTGCCGCTGTTCTGGGCGCGCCCGCTGCCCGACATGGCGCGCGCCGTGTGGCGCTGGCTGAAGCGGACGCGACTGTTCGGCCGCCAGCTGCGCGCGTTCGCCGACCGCAGTCGGTGTCAGCGCCTGGTCGCCGCCGGCCGTCCGGTGCTGCTCTTCCTGCGCGGGCGCCTGCCGGGCGTCGGCGGTCGGAAGCGGCGGGCGCTGCGCGCCCGGACCGGTCCCGACTACCTGCGCGAGATCGTGCATCACCAGTGGGGGGGCGAGCAGCCCGACGTGTGGCTGGTGCCGATCGCGGTGCTGCGCGGGCGCGGCATGCGGCGCAGGGAATCGCGTCTCGCGACGCTCGTGTACAGCGTGCAGGAGGTGCCGGGCGAGATCCGGCGCCTGATCTCGTTGCTGTGGAATCTGCGCGACACGAGTCTCAGCGTCGGCCTCGAGGTCAGCGTCGGCGACTTCACCCGCAGTTATCAGCGCGAGGGCGAGGAGCGGGTGGTGCGCCGGCTGACGCGCGCCCTGCAGATCTTCCTCTACCGCGAGGAACGCGTGGTGTGGGGACCGATGCTGCTGCCGCGCCGCGCGGTGCGCCAGCAGACGATGCAGGACGACGAGGTGCGCGCGACGATCCGCGCGCAATCGGCGAGCGGCGCCACGGCGCAGTCACAGCTCTGGCGACAAGCCGAGCGCTACTTCGACGAGATCGCGGCGAACTTCCACGGCTTCTACTTCTCGATCCTCGAGCTGCTCTTCAACCGCATCTGGCCGCGGTTGTTCAGCGGCCTCGAGTACAACGGCCTCGACCGCGTCATCGCGGCGATGAAGCAGCATCCGGTGGTGCTGGTGCCGTGTCACCGCAGCCACTTCGACTACCTGATCCTGTCCTACCTGTTCCACGTCAACTATCTCAGCCCGCCGCACATCGCCGCCGGCATCAATCTGTCGTTCTGGCCGCTCGGGCCGCTCTTCCGCGGCGCCGGGGCGTTCTTCATCCGCCGCAGCTTCGACGACAACCCGCTCTACAAGGCGGTCTTTCGCGCCTACCTCCGCTTCCTCATCCGCGAGGGCTACACGCAGGAGTTCTTCATCGAGGGCGGACGCAGCCGCACCGGCAAGATGCTCACGCCGAAGCTCGGCATGCTGTCGGCGCTGGTCGATGCATTCCTCGCCGGCGTGCGGCGCGACCTCTACTTCGTGCCGGTGTCGATCCACTACGGCCGCGTGGTCGAGGAAGAGGAGTACCAGCGCGAGCTCGGCGGCGCCGAGAAGGAGCCCGAGTCGCTCGCCGGCCTCGTGCGCGCCCGGCGCGTGCTGCGCCGGCGCCACGGCACGGTGTACATCACGTTCGCCGAACCGATCTCGCTCGCGCAGGCGCTCGGTGATCGCAAGGAGGAGCTGCGCCAGCCCGAGCATCAGGACGCCAGACGGCGCTTCATCCAGAAGCTCGGCTTCCGGCTGCTGCGCAGCGTCAACGACGTTGCGGTCGCGGGAGCGACGTCGGTGTCGGCGAGCGTGCTCCTCAGCCTGCCGCACCGTGCCTGCCGCATCGACGACTTCGTCACCCGGGCCGGCGCGCTGACGCAGTTCCTGCGCCGCCGCGGCGTGCGCTTCACCGCCTCGCTCGAACGCAATGCGGAAGGCGAGTTCCGCGAGAATCTCGCGTTCCTCGAAAGCGGTGGCCTCGTCCAGCGGCTGCCCGGCGAGGCGCGATCGGTGCTGTACGTCCCGACCGAGAAGCGGCTGGCGCTCGATTTCTACAAGAACAACACCATCCATTTCTTCCTGCTGCCGGCGCTGGTGACGGATGCGCTGCGCCGCGGGCTTGCGCGGCCCGCGCTGGTCGACGACGTCGCCTGGTGGCTCGACCTCCTGCGCTGGGAGTTCCCGCTGCCCGAACGCAGCGACACGGCGGCGGCGGTCGACGACGTGTGCGCCGCGCTCGCCGCCGACGGTGCGCTGACTGACGGGCAGCTGGTCACCGATCACCCGCTCACCGTCACGATGGGCGGCCTGCTCGACAACTTCCGCGAGGCGTACTGGATCGCGGCCCAGACGCTGCGCGAGCTGCCCGAGACCGGGCTGCCGCAGCGGGCCGTGCTCGATCGCATGTCGAAGCGGTACCGGGCCGGCCTGCTCCTCGGCGAAGTGCGGAAGCCGGAGGGCAACTCCTCGGTCACGCTCGGCAACGCGATCAGCCGCTTCGCGGAGCTCGACGTGATTCAGGTGCGTGCCGGCAAGGGCCGCGATCGTCAGGTCGACCGCGGGCCGCGCTTTGCCGAGTTGTCGGCATTGCTTGCGCGCATCGGCGGTGGCGTGATCCCGCCCTGAATCCGGCGGTGTGCGTTGACAGGACCGGCGCGGGCGCGGAGGGTGTCGAGTGTGAAGCAGCTCTGCCTGCAGATCGGGTCGGCTCTTCTCGCCGCCGCCTTCGCGGCCGCCTGCAGCCGCGACGTGAGCACGGACGTGGAGGTGCGCGTCCGCCGCGTGGCACTCGATCCGGCATCGCGCTCGCCGGTGATCCTGCTCGAGGATCCGGCCAACGATGTCGCGTTGCCGATCTGGATCGGTCCGATCGAGGCGCAGGCGATCGCGGCGCACCTCGCCGGCGCCGTGCCACCGCGGCCGCTCACGCACGATCTGATGAAGGCGATGCTCGACCGGCTCGGCGCGGTGATCAGCCGGGTGATCATCCGCGAGCTGCGCGACGACACGTACTTCGCCGAGATCATTCTCGATCGTGCCGGGGAGGAACTGGCGCTGGACAGCCGGCCGAGCGACGCGATCGCACTGGCCGTGCGCTTCAACCAGCCGATTTTCGTCAGCCGCGAGCTGTTCGACCGCGAAGCGATCGTCGACCTGCGCGCCGACGCGGGCGAGGACGCGGTGACGGTCGGGGGAGTGACCGTGCAGGGACTGACCGCCGAGCTGGCGCGGCACTTCGCGCTGCCCGCGGGCAGCGGCGTGCTCGTCTCCGACGTCGGCGACGCGGCGGCAGCGGAGCTGCGGCGCGGCGACGTCATCCTGGAGATCGATGGCGATCCGGTGCGCGGACCGGTCGATTTCGGCGCCAAGCTGCGCACCGGATCGGGGCTCGCCGCGCTGCGGGTGCAGCGTGACGAGCGCGTGATCGACGTCCCGCTCGACCGGACGCTGGCGGCTCGTTGACGCCAGCGCGGACGGCAGGCGACCCCTGCCGCCCGGGTAGGTTGCACCGCGCGCGCGACTCGCCCATTATTCCGCCGGATCTCCTTCATGGAACGCATCGCTGAGGCGGTCGGCGTGACCGACGCGCAGGTGTCCGGTCATGCGCTCGCCGATTACGTGGCGCTGACCAAGCCGCGCCTGTGGCTCATGGTCGTGATCACCGCGGCCGGCGGATTCTATCTCGGCGCTCCCGGCGCCATCGATCCGCTGCTCCTGCTGCACACGCTGCTCGGCACCGCGCTCGCCGCTGCCGGGGCGCTGGCATTGAACCAGTATCTGGAGCGCGATCTCGACGCGCGCATGGCGCGGACGAGCCGCCGTCCACTGCCCGCCGGTCGCATCCAGCCGCTCGCCGCCCTGCTCTTCGGCAGTGCGCTGACCGTGCTCGGGCTGCTCGAGCTGTACTTCGCGGTCAATCCGCTGAGCAGCCTGGTCACCGGGGCGACGTCGGTCATCTATCTGGCGCTGTACACGCCGCTGAAGCGGGTGACGCCGCTGTGTACGATCGTCGGCGCGGTGCCCGGAGCGCTGCCGCCGGTCACCGGGTGGGTCGCCACGCAGGGGACGATCGGCGACGGCGCGGTGGTGCTGTTCGCGATCCTGTTCCTCTGGCAGATTCCGCATTCGCTCGCGATTGCGCGCCTGTACGCCGACGAGTACGCGCGCGCCGGCTTCCGTCTGTTGCCGGTGGTCGAGCCGGAGAGCCGGCGCACCGAGCGGGCCGTGCTGAGTTACAGCGCCGCGCTGGTTGCCGTCGGCATGCTGCCGACGCTCCTCGGCCTGACCGGGGGAGTGTACCTGACGGCGGCGCTGCTGCTCGGCGCACTGCTCTACGCTGCCGCGGTCGCGTTCTTCGTGCAGCGCAGCGGGTCGGCGCGCCTGCTGCTGCTGGCCTCGCTGGTGTACCTGCCCGTCCTGCTGACCGTGATGGCGGTCGACCGCATCGCGCCCTGACGCGAGTTGCTCGGCGCTCGCGGCCGGCGCCCGGCGATGGCGCAGGAAGCGCTGCCCATGGACCCGCACTCCGCCGATCGCCCACCTCGTGGGCTGCGCCTCGTGCATTCCGGCAGTGCGCCGTTGGGGGCCCCAGCGACCCGCGGCAGCAATGCCGTGCTCGGCATCGACCTGTTCATCGCCAGCGAGGCGATGCTGTTCGCGGCCCTGATCGTGACGTACCTCGCCCTGCGCGCCGGTGCGGAGCAGTGGCCGCCACCCGGCCAGCCGCGCCTGCCGGTGATCGTCACCGGACTCAACACCGTCGTGTTGCTGCTCAGCGGGCTGACCGTCTGGCGCGCGCTGCGTGCCGCGCGTGCGTTTGCCTTGCTCTCCAGCCGGCGATGGCTGCTCGTCACGGCCGCGCTCGGTGGCGTGTTCCTGCTCGTGCAGGGCGGTGAATGGGTGCGGCTGATCAGCTACGGACTACGCATGACGGGTAATCCGTACGGCGGCATCTTCTATACCGTGATCGGGGTGCACGCCGTGCACGTCGCCATCGGGGTCGCGGTGCTGGGCGTCGCGTCCTGGCGTGCGCGGCGCGACCCGCTCGCCCCCGCGCGGCAGGTTGATATCGAGGTCGGCGCACGCTTCTGGCTTTTCGTCGTCGCCGTCTGGCCCGTTCTCTACGGGCTGGTGTACGTCCTGTGAGCCTCACGCCGACCAGCCGCCGCGCGCCGCGCGCCGGCCTCGTCCTCCTCGCCCTGCTCGGCGGGGCGACGCTTGTCGCCGGCGTACTCCTCTGGCGCGGCCGCAGCGAACCGCCGCCGGTGCTCGGCGTGGTGCCGGATTTCGCGCTGCTCGAGCGGTCCGGGCGGACGGTGACACCCGGCGACTTCGCCGGCACGCCATACATCGCCGACTTCATGTTCACCCGCTGTACGGGGATCTGCCCGGCGCTCTCGACGCGCATGGCGGAGATCCGCCGCTCGGCGGCGCAGGCCAGTCTGCCGGTCCGGTTCGTCTCCTTCAGCGTCGACCCGTTGCACGATCGGCCCGAGGTGTTGCGCAGCTACGCAGAACAGATCGGTGCCGACGTCGACGACTGGTACTTCCTCACCGGCGATCGCGATGCGCTGTACGCGTTGATCGGCAAGGGCTTCAAGCTCAGCGTGATCGAGGGAGGGACGGACGGCGGTGAGCTGGTCACGCACAGCGACCGCCTGGTGCTGGTCGATGGCGCGGCGCAGATCCGCGGCTACTACCGCGGCCCGGAGCCCGATACGGCGGATCGCCTGCTGCGCGATCTCGCCGCGCTGCACGACGAGTGAGGTTCAGCGCGCGCTGGCGCGCTCGATCGCCGCGCGGAGCTCGGCGTACGTGCGCGTCACGGGGAATTGCGGGAACTCGCGCGCCACGTTGTCGGGCGGGCGGAACAGGATGCCGGCATCGGCTTGGGCGAGCATCGTCGTGTCGTTGTACGAATCCCCGGCGGCGATCACGTCGAGGTTGAGCAGCTTCAGCGCCATGACCGCCTTGCGCTTGCCGTCGGGCAACCGCAGCCGGTAGTCGCGCACGCGGCCGTCGTCGTCGACGACCAGCGAGTTGCAGAACAGCGTCGGGTAGCCGAGTTGCTCCATCAGCGGCGCGGCGAATTCGTAGAACGTATCCGAGAGAATGATCACCTGGTGCACGCTGCGCAGCCAGTCGAGGAATTCGCGCGCGCCCTCGAGCGGACCCATGCGGCGGATCACCGCCTGGATGTCGGCGAGCCGCAGCTGGCGTTCCTCGAGGATCCGCAGGCGGTAGCGCATCAGCTTGTCGTAGTCGGGCTCGTCGCGCGTCGTGATGCGCAGCGCCTCGATGCCGGTGGCCTCGGCGACGTTGATCCAGATCTCCGGTACGAGCACCCCTTCGAGATCGAGGCAGGCAATCATGCGCGCTCCGCTAGCCGCTCCGTCGGACGCGCGCAAGCATGCACCTCACGCCGGCGGCGGGACCGTGCAGAACGTCGCGCGGCCGAAGCCGCGCGACCAGCGCGTGCGCGTCACGAGCCGGACCGGCTCGACGCAGGTGAACGGCGCGCGGATGACGAGCATCGTCGGTGTCGCGGCCACGACCTCGGCCGGCTGCCGATCGATCAGCACGCAGTTGCCGCGGCGCGGCGGGCAGCCGTTGGCGAGCGTGACGCCGGCACAGTCGGTGCTGGCGCCGGTGATCGCGTCGAAGCCGCTGCCGTAGATGCGCACCAGCTCGCCCGCCGCGGCGTACGGTGGATCGATCGCGGTGATGCGCGGCGCCTCCCGGATCGGCGTGGCGCGCGCCGGCGTGAGCGCGATGTCGGCAGAGGGCGCGCCCGCGACGACGTCGAGCGCCGCGACCTGCGTTTCGTCGCACGGGCGGCCCGGTCCGCAGTGCTGCCAGTGATTGCCCACCGCGGCGAGCGGCAGCAGCGTGTCGTTGCGCAGGTTGGCGGGTGCGGCGGTACCATTCGATGTAAACGCATTGCTGCCCGGGTCGCTCGCGCTCCCGAGATCGGCGAGCGAGGAGCCGCCGACGACGGCGCCGGCAGCGACGTTGTGCACCAGGGCGAGCCCGCGTGCCGTTGCCTCGGCGACGCCGCCGCTTGCCTCGATCACTGCCAGCCCCACGCCGTCCGGGCGCCCGGCGGTACCGTTGCCGCAGACGAAGTCGTCGTGCAGCACGGCGAGCGAGCGGCTGCGCACCGAAATGCCGCGCAGCGCGTTGTCGATGGCGAGGTTGCCGCGGGTGAGCAATCGTGCGGGAACGGTCGAATCGGGCCGGGCGCCGTTCGCGGCGATGCCGTTGGCGGTCAGCGTGCCGCGGTTGCCGCGCACCTCGTTGGCCAGGGCAATGAGCTGCCCGCCCAGTGTCGCCTGTACGCCGCCGTCGGCATTGCCGCTGATCAGCGAGTCGACCACCACGGCGCTGCCTTCGTCCGACACTTTGATCCCCTTGTCGAAGGCGCCGCGGACGTCTGCCCGGATGATCCAGTTGATCCCGCCGGTGCCGGCGAAGTCGCGGACCGCGATGCCGTCGTCGCCGCAGGCACCGCGCGGATCCGTTCCGCCGGGTGTACGGCAGACGTCCTCGAGCAGACAGCCGTTCACGCCATCGACCTGACACGGCTGCGTCGCGCGCCCGATGACGGCGATCTGCTCGAGCACGTTGTCGTGTGCCGCCGGGCCGTCGATCAGCACGCTGTCGCTGTTGCCGCCGACGTTGACCACCTGCAGGCCGACGATACGGTTGCGGGCGCCGATGATGCGCAGCGCCGCGTTGTTCAATCCGTTGCCGTCGATGACGCGGGCGTGCGGCCGGCCGTGCGCATCGAGCCCGTCGAGAATCACGTCGCCGGTGGCCAGCGGCGGCAGTGGCGCCGCGAGCACGATCGGGCCGGCGAGGTCGGGCGCGAACTGCACGAGCGCGGGTTTCTCGGCGACCTCGGCCGCGGCGAGTGCGGCACGCAGACATCCGGCACACTCCGCAGCATCCTCGCGGGTCGTCACTGTGTGCACGGAGCGCACCGCCTCCCAGCGAAGCTCCTGCCGTCCGGCGCTCGCGTCGAGTAGCTGACCGCGCCGCGCCTGCCGTCGTCCACTGGCGTCGCCGCCGAGCTGCTCGATGCGGTGGATCCAGAGCCCTGGGCGCAGCCCGGCGATGCGCACGGCGCACGGGGTGTCCGGATCCGGGGCGCACTGCGCGGTGGTGGTGTACGTGTCAGCGAGCCCGTCGTGCTCGCATGCCCCGGCATCGAGATCGCCGGCGAACGTCACCAGTGCCGCCGTCGTTCCCGTCGGCACAGGGACGACGATGTCGAGAAGCGCACCGGCCTCCGGGCACGGCGCCGCCCGCCCCGACGTTGCGGTCATGATCGCGACCAGGCCCGCGAGCAGCCACGCCGTCTTCGGCACAGCGCCAGCCTGACTGCGCCCGGCGCGTGGTGCAAGACGTGTTCAGGCGGTGAGGCGGGCGCGCGTCGCTTCGATCGACGCGACGTCGCCGGCGGCGAAGCGCTCCACGGTACGGTCGATGCGCCGCACGAGACCGCTCAGCACGGTGCCGGGCCCGACCTCGACGATCGTCGAGACGCGCTCGCCTGCGACGAGCGCCTGCACGCATTCCGTCCAGCGCACGGTGCGGCTCACCTGGCGGGCGAGTCCGTCACGCACCGCCTCGGCCGTGGTCACGCGCGCGGCATCGACGTTGTTGTAGAATGGAACATGCGGATCGGCGATGGGCACGCGGGCGAGATCGGCGCGCAGCCGCTCCTCGGCGGGCAGCATGAGGCGGCAGTGGAACGGAGCGCTCACCGGCAGCTCGATGGCGCGCCCGCCCGCCGCGGCGGCAACGCGTTGCGCGGCGTCGCGTTCGCCGGCGATGACGATCTGGCCCGGCGCGTTGAGATTGGCGATGTCGACGACCCCGCGCTCGGCGGCGATGGCCGCGCCAATTGCCGCTTCGTCGGCGCCGAGCAGCGCGAGCATGATGCCGGCGCCGGGCACCACCGCCTCCTGCATGTAGCGGCCGCGGGCGTGCACGAGGCGAATTGCATCGCCGAACGCGAGCGCGCCGGCGGCGACCAGGGCCGAATATTCGCCGAGGCTGTGGCCCGCGACGGCGACCGGCTGGAGGTCGAGTACGTGCCAGGCGGCGATGCTGACGAGGAGAATCGCGGGCTGCGCGTTCGCCGTGAGGGTCAGCTCCTCGGCCGGCCCCTCGCGCACGAGGCGCGACAACGCGTAGCCGAGCGCCTCGTCCGCTTCGGCGAACAGCTCGCGGACCACGGCGAAGCGGTCGCAGAGATCGGCGCCCATGCCGACAGCCTGCGAGCCCTGGCCGGGGAAGACGAACGCGACGCGATCGGGCACGGGACACACGTCGGGGTGGCGTGGCGCGCGCCATGCCACCCCGTCGAGCAGGTCAGGCGATGGTGATCGCCGGATCCAGGTAGACGTCCTGGATGATGTTGAGGAGCTTGACGCCGTCGGCGATCGGACGCTGGAACGCCTTGCGGCCGGAGATGAGGCCCATGCCGCCGGCGCGCTTGTTGACCACGGCCGTCCGCGCGGCTTCCTCGAAGTCCCCCTCGCCGCTCGAGGCGCCGCCGGAATTGATCAGGCCCATGCGCCCCATGTAGCAGCCGGCGACCTGGTATCGGGTCAGATCGATCGGGTGCGACGAGGTCAGCTTGTCGTACACGAGCTTGTGCGTCTTGCCGAAGTTCAACGCGGTGTACCCCCCGTTGTTCTCCGGCGCCTTCTGCTTGATGATGTCAGCCTCGATCGTGACGCCGAGGTGGTTGGCCTGACTCGTGAGGTCGGCCGCGACGTGGTAATCGACGCCATCCTTCTTGAACGCGTTGTTGCGCAGGTAGCACCAGAGCACGGTCGCGAGGCCGAGCTCGTGCGCCATCTGGAACGCTTCCGACACTTCCTGGATCTGCCGGCCGGATTCCTCCGAGCCGAAATAGATCGTGGCACCGACCGCGGCACAGCCCATGTCGGCGGCCTGGCGCACGTGCGCGAACATGATCTGGTCGAACTTGTTCGGATAGGTGAGCAGCTCGTTGTGATTGAGCTTCAGCAGGAACGGGATCTTGTGCGCGTACCGGCGGGCCACCGCGCCGAGCACGCCGAGCGTGGTCGCCACGGCGTTGCAGCCGCCTTCGATCGCCAGCCGGACGATGTTCTCGGGATCGAAGTACATCGGGTTGGGTGCGAACGACGCACCGGCGCTGTGTTCGATGCCCTGATCGACGGGAAGGATCGAGAGATAGCCGGTCCCGGCGAGGCGCCCATGATCGAAGATTGCCTGCAGGTTGCGCAGCACCGGGATCGGGCGGTCGCTCTGCGCGACGATGCGGTCGACGAAGTCGGGTCCGGGCAGGTGCAGCAGCGACTTGTCGATCGTCGTGCACTGATGCGAGAGCAGGGACTCGGCGTCTCTGCCGAGCAGATCGCTGATGCGGGCCATCCGATTCTCCTTCTGGTGGGAGCGCGCAAAACCGGGCGGGAGAAGACGAATACGTCGCCTCGGCTGCGGCGCGTGGCGATGGCTGGGCCATACGACGATTCCCCCCACCGGGCAAGGTCACCACGGTCGCGCGGGAGATCGACGGCGTGGTCGGTGGCGGCGGCGACGTTGTTGCGGCCGTGCGGCGCGGCCTGCTACATCGCTGCTTCGCGGTCGGCGCGTGCCCGCGCGAGAGTGGCGGAACTGGTAGACGCGCTAGACTTAGGATCTAGTGGGGCCACCCGTGGGGGTTCGAGTCCCCCCTCTCGCACCTCGGTGTGCCGCAAGTGCGGCCCTTTTTCTTGAATCACCATTTCGATCCCGTTAAGCGTGGAGCGACCTTGATGACGAAGGTGGAACTGGAGGCCGTCGATGCGGTGCGTCGACGGTTGGCCGTCGAGATCCCCGCAGACGACGTGACGGCCGAGCTCGAGCGGGCGTATGAGCAGTTGCGTCGCCGCGCGCGTGTGCCGGGCTTCCGGCCTGGCCGAGCGCCGCGTGCCGTGCTCGAGAAGATGTTCGGCGATCAGGTGCGGGCCGACGTGTTCGGCAAGCTGGTCCAGGATTCCTATGCCGACGCGTTGCGCGAGCAGAACCTGCAGCCGGTGAGCTCGCCGGAGATCGTCACCGAGCGGGCCGAACCCGGGGCGCCGTTGCGCTACTCGGCCACGGTCGAGGTGCGGCCGACCGTCGTGGCAACGCATTACACCGGCCTCGCCGTCGAGCGGCCGGTGCACACCGTGACCGACGAGGAGGTCGAGCGCGTGCTGGAGGATTTCCGGTCTCGTGCGGCGACGCTGGTGACGATCAGCGATCGCACGACCGCCGAGCGTGGCGACGTGGCGACGGTCGACTACGAGGCGCGCGTGGACGGCCGTCTGGTCGGCAAGGGGGATCAGCGTCTCGTCGAGATCGGTGGTGAGCCGGCCGACGGGCCCGGCGCGCGGCTCGTGGGGGCCGAGGTCGGCACGCCGGTCACCTTCGAGGTCAGCTATCCGGCCGAGCATCAGAACCCCGAGCTCGCCGGGCAGACGGCGCAGTTCGCCGCCACCGTCCGCGCCCTGGCGCGGCGCGACGTGCCGGCGCTCGACGATGCCTTCGCCGCCGCGCACAGCGATTGCGCGACTCTCGATGCGCTGCGCGCGCGCGTGCGCGAGCAGCTCGAGGCGAACGCGCGTCGCGAGTCCGAGGCGACGGTGCGCAGCGGTGTGCTCGGCCAGCTGGTCGAGCGGCACGAGTTCGACGTGCCGCAGGCGATGGTCGAGCGGCGCGCCGAGCTGCTGGTCGACGACGTCCTCGACAGTCTCGGACCGCGCCGGCCGCCGGCCAGCCGCGAAGCCGAGTTCCGGGCCCGGTTGCGCGAGGAGGTGCAGGAGCAGGCGCGCAGCCAGGTGAAGGCGGCGCTGCTGCTCGAGTCCATCGCCGAGCAGGAGCGGCTCGACATCGAACCCGACGTGCTCGAGGCGCAGATCGACCGGCTCGCCGAGTCGGCCGGCAAGGCGCGCGAGCGCGTGCGGGCGCTCTACCAGGATGCCGGCGCGCGCGCCGGCCTGCGTGCACGGCTGCTGCAGGAACGCGCGCTGGATCTCGTCGTCGAACGTGCAGTCGTCACCGACGTCGAGCGCCCATCGGGCGTTGCTGGGGTGCCTGGAAACGGCTAGTGTTCTGCCCGGGAGTTGGCGCCGCGACTATGAATCTCGTTCCCATCGTCATTGAGCAAACCGGTCGCGGTGAGCGGGCCTTCGACATCTTCTCGCGGCTGCTCAAGGACCGCATCGTGTTCCTCGGGTCGCCGATCACGGATGAGATCGCGAACCTGATCACCGCGCAGCTGCTGTTCCTCGAGTCCGAGGATCCCGAGCGGGACATCCACTTCTACATCAACTCCCCGGGCGGATCGGTGACCGCCGGCCTCGCGATCTACGACACGATGCAGTACGTTCGGCCGGAGGTCTCGACGCTCTGCCTCGGACAGGCCGCGAGCATGGCGGCGTGGCTGCTGGCGTCGGGAGCGCGGGGCAAGCGGTACACGCTGCCGCATGCGCGGATCATGATTCACCAGCCGCTCGGCGGCGTGCAGGGGCAGGCGGTCGACATCGACATTCAGGCGCGCGAAATCCTGCGCTTGCGCGAGCAGCTCAACAACGTGCTGGTGAAGCACACGGGGCAGAGCCTGAAGAAGATCGAGAAGGACACGGACCGCGACCTGTTCATGACCGGCAAGCAAGCGGTGGAATACGGACTGGTCGACGAGGTCATCGTCAGCCGGTCGATCAAGAAGGTGTGAGCGGTGTCGTATGGCGAAGCACGGTGACGATCGCGGCGGGAACCTGGTCTGCTCGTTCTGCGGGAAGAGCCAGGACGAGGTCCGGAAGCTGATTGCCGGGCCGACGGTATACATCTGCGACGAGTGCATCGACCTCTGCAATGACATCATTGCCGAGGAGTGCGACCAGGAAGAGGGCCTGACCTCGACCTCCGCGGTGCCCAAGCCCGCCGAGATCAAGAAGGTTCTCGACCAGTACGTCATCGGCCAGGAGCGCGCGAAGCGCGTGCTCGCGGTGGCCGTCCACAACCATTACAAGCGCATCGACTCGCAGCTGGTCACCGGCGACGTCGAGCTGCAGAAGTCGAACATCCTGCTCGTCGGTCCGACCGGGTCGGGCAAGACGCTGCTGGCGCAGACGCTGGCGCGCTTCCTCCAGGTGCCGTTCACGATCGCCGACGCGACGAGCCTCACCGAGGCGGGCTACGTCGGCGAGGATGTCGAGAACATCATCCTCAGCCTCCTGCAGAACGCCGATTACGACGTCGAGAAGGCGCAGCGCGGCATCGTCTACATCGACGAGATCGACAAGATCTCGCGCAAGGGCGACAACCCGTCGATCACGCGCGACGTCTCCGGCGAAGGCGTGCAGCAGGCGCTGCTGAAGATCATCGAGGGGACCACGGCGAGCGTGCCGCCGAAGGGCGGCCGCAAGCATCCGCAGCAGGAGTTCCTGCAGGTCGACACCTCGAACATCCTCTTCATCTGCGGCGGTGCCTTCGTCGGGCTCGAGGACATCATCCGCCGCCGCATCGGCATGAAGGGCATCGGCTTCGGCGTCGAGATCCGCGCCCGCGAGCAGGGGCCGCAGCGCAACCTCCTGCACGAGGTGCAGACCGAGGATCTGCTCAAGTTCGGCCTCATCCCCGAATTCATCGGCCGACTGCCGGTGATCGCCACGCTCGACGAGCTGCACGAGCAGGACCTCGTGCGCATCCTCAAGGAGCCGAAGAACGCCCTCACCCGGCAGTATCAGAAGCTGTTCGAGATGGAGGGCGTGCACCTCAAGTTCACCGACGGGGCGCTGGTCGCGATCGCGCGCGAGGCGCTGCGGCGGAAGTCCGGGGCGCGCGGCCTGCGCGCCATTCTCGAGGATGTGATGCTCGACGTGATGTACGACATCCCGTCGCAGCCGAACATCAAGGAAGTCCTGATCGCCGAAGAGGTCATCACCAAGCGCGAGCAACCGATCGTCCTCTACCAGAAAGCGGCGGAGACGGCCTGACCACCGTCGGGCCGGTCGCGTAAGGACCACACATGCTGTTTCGCAATGACAAGAAGGATCGGGAGGACGGGCCGGGCGGCAACGTGCTGCGCGTTCCCCTCCTGCCGCTCCGTGACATCATCGTCTTCCCGCACATGGTCGTGCCGCTCTTTGTCGGGCGGCAGAAATCGATCAAGGCGCTGGAAGAGGCGATGAACAAGCAGAAGTTCATCCTCCTTGCTGCGCAGCGCGAGGCGAAGACGAACGATCCCGGCGAGGAAGACATCTACCATGTCGGCACGCTCGGGTCGGTCGTTCAGCTTCTCCGGCTGCCCGACGGCACCGTAAAGGTGCTCGTCGAGGGCAAAAAGCGCGCGCGCATCGTCCGCTACGTCGATCAGAGCGAGTATTTCCTGGTCGAGGCGGAGGAGATCGAGGAGGTGTGCCCGAAGACGACGGAGATCGAGGCGTTGACGCGTTCGATCAACTCGACCTTCGAGCACTACGTCAAGCTGAACAAGAAGATCCCGCCCGAGATGATCATGTCGGTCGCCTCGATCGAAGATCCGGCGCGGCTGGCGGACACGATCGTCGCCCACCTCGGCGTCAAGCTCGAGGACAAGCAGGCGCTGCTCGAGATCGAGAATCCGGCCGAACGGCTGGAGCGCGTGCTGGGCAACATGCGGTCGGAGATCGAGATCCTCGAGGTCGAGAAGCGCATCCGTACTCGGGTCAAGAAGCAGATGGAGAAGACCCAGAAGGAGTACTATCTCAACGAGCAGATGCGCGCGATCCAGAAGGAGCTCGGCGAGAAGGACGAGTTCAAGAACGAGATCCAGGAGCTCGAGGACAAGATCAAGCAGAAGAAGATGTCCGCCGAGGCGAAGGAGAAGGCGGAAAAGGAGCTGAAGAAGCTCAAGATGATGTCGCCGATGTCCGCCGAGGCGACGGTCGTCCGCAACTACATCGACTGGCTCATCTCGCTGCCCTGGAACGAGTTCACCGACGACAAGCTCGACATCGCCGAGGCGGAGAAGGTGCTCGAGGAGGATCACTACGGCCTCGAGAAGGTGAAGCAGCGCATCCTCGAGTACCTCGCGGTGCAGTCGCTCGCGGGGCAGCTCAAGGGCCCGATTCTCTGCCTCGTCGGCCCGCCGGGTGTCGGCAAGACCTCGCTCGGCAAGTCGATCGCCCGCGCCACGGGCCGCAAGTTCGTGCGCATCTCGCTCGGCGGCGTCCGCGACGAGGCCGAAATCCGCGGGCATCGCCGCACGTACATCGGCGCCCTGCCCGGCAAGATCATCCAGTCGATGAAGAAGGCGGGGTCGAGCAATCCGGTGTTCCTGCTCGATGAAGTCGACAAGATGTCGACCGACTTCCGCGGCGATCCCTCGTCGGCGCTGCTCGAGGTGCTCGATCCCGAACAGAACACGAGCTTCAACGATCACTACCTCGACGTCGACTATGATCTCTCGAAGGTGATGTTCATCACCACCGCGAACACGCTCGAGGGCATTCCGCGGCCGCTGCAGGACCGCATGGAGATCATCCGGCTGGCCGGGTACACCGAGGTCGAGAAGCAGCAGATCGCGAGCAAGTACCTGGTCAAGAAGCAGCGCGAGGCGAACGGCCTGTCGGAGGAGAACGTCGAGATCTCCGACAATGCGCTGCTCAGCGTCATCCGCCACTACACCAAGGAAGCCGGCGTCCGGAATCTCGAACGCGAGATTGCCTCGATCTGCCGCAAGGTAGCCGTCGAGGTCGTCAAGACCGATCGCAACGCGCGCGTGCGTGTGAACGGCAAGGCGCTGGGCAAGTATCTCGGACCGCCGAAGTACCGCTACGGCAAGGCGGAAGAGGACAGCCGCGTCGGCATGGCGACCGGCCTTGCCTGGACCGAGCTCGGTGGCGAGCTGCTCACCACCGAGGTGACGATCATGCCCGGCAAGGGCAAGCTGATCATCACCGGGCGGCTCGGGGACGTGATGCAGGAGTCGGCGCAGGCGGCGCTCAGCTACATGCGCTCGCGGGCGAGCGAGCTCGGGCTCGAGCGCGAGTTCTATCAGAACATCGACATCCACATTCACGTGCCCGAGGGCGCGATTCCGAAGGACGGTCCGTCGGCGGGCATCACGATGGCGACGGCGCTGGTATCGGCGATCACCAAGACGCCGGTCCGGCACGACCTCGCGATGACGGGTGAGGTGACGCTGCGCGGCCGCGTCCTGCCGATCGGCGGGCTCAAGGAGAAGGTCCTCGCGGCGCACCGCGGCGGCATCAAGACGGTGCTCATCCCGGCGGAGAACGAGAAGGACATCCTCGACATCCCCGCCAACATCCTGCGCAGCGTCGAGCTCGTGATGGTCGACCACATGGACCAGGTGCTGCGCCGCGCGCTGGTGCTCGACAATCCTGACGACCTGTTCCGCAAGCCGATCGCGGAGCCGGTGGCGCCGCCGCCTCAACCCGCGCCGGCGTTTGGTGACGTGACGGCGCACTGACACGACGGCACGGTCGCGCATCGATGGACGGGGCGGTTCCGGCGGAGCCGCCCCGTCCGCACGTCCGGGGCGGGATTGTTGACTCCCCGGAACCCCGCTGTTATAGCGCCGGGGTTACTCTTGTCGCGGCCATCTGGGGGCGGAATGACCAAAGCTGAGCTCATCGAATCCGTTGCAAGCAAGGTTGATCTGCCGCGGGCGACTGCGGAGCGCGCCGTGAACACCATGTTCGACGAGATGGTGGCGGCGCTGAAACAGGGCGACAAGGTGAACATCTCGGGGTTCGGGACCTTCTCCGTCTCGACCCGCAAGGCACGTACCGGACGCAATCCGAAGACCGGCGAAAGCATCGACATCGCCGCGTCGCGGGCCGCGAAGTTCAAGCCGGGCAAGACGCTCAAGGACGAGATCAACGAGGGCAAGTAGCGCGCGCAGGGGCCGGCAACCCGGTTCGGGCGGTTAGCTCAGCGGGAGAGCATCGGCCTTACAAGCCGGGGGTCATCCGTTCGAATCGGATACCGCCCACCATATGCCGCGCGATCGCACGAAGAGCTTTTGATTTTGGGGTGGTAGTTCAGTTCGGTTAGAACGCCGGCCTGTCACGTCGGAGGTCGCGGGTTCAAGTCCCGTCCACCCCGTTCCTTCTCATCGCACTCACGGAGCCGTACACATGAAGTCCACTGCCATGCTGACGCGCGAGGACGCCCTCGCGGCGCGCCGCTGGTATCTGATCGATGCGCGCGACCAGGTGCTCGGGCGCGTCGCCTCGGAAGCGGCAAAGCTGCTGCGCGGCAAGGGCAAGCCGAGCTTCACGCCGCACGTGGACTGCGGCGACTTCGTGGTCATCGTCAATGCCGAGCAGGTGAAGCTCACCGGGCCGAAGGAGCAGACCAAGGTCTACTATCGGCACAGCGGCTTCCCCGGCGGCATCCGTGCGCAATCCGCCGAGCGGCTGCGCGCCGTCCACCCCGACCGGCTGCTGCGGCTGGCGGTGACCGGCATGCTGCCGAAGAACCGCCTCGGGCGCCGGCTGGCGACGAAGCTGAAGGTCTACGCCGGGCCGGATCATCCGCATGCGGCGCAGCAGCCGACGGTCGTTGCGCCCACGGTGGCGCGCCGGCGCGCCAGCGGACAGGAGTGAGTGAGTCATGGCTGAACGCACCGCGGCACACGGGGCCACCGGCAAGCGCAAGACCGCGATCGCGCGGGTACGGCTGCTGCCCGGCGACGGCAAGGTCACGGTCAACCGCCGCTCGCTGGACGAATACTTCGGCCGGCCGACGCTGCGCATGATCGTCAACCAGCCGCTCGAGCTGACGAACACCAAGGGCGCCTACGATGTCGCGGCGAATGTCGTCGGCGGCGGCGTGTCCGCGCAGGCCTCGGCGATCCGGCACGGCATCACGCGGGCGCTGATGATCGTCAATCCCGACTTCCGGCCGGCTTTGAAGAAGGCCGGCTTCGTCACCCGCGACCCGCGCCAGGTCGAACGCAAGAAGTACGGCCGCCACAAGGCGCGCAAGCGGCCGCAGTACTCGAAGCGCTGATCGCCTGCCCGGCGCGGCGCTCAGTCGCTCGACAGGAAGAGCGCCGCGCCGAGCAGGAGATAGATCGCGTTCGCCGCCCAGGCGGCAACCACCGGCGGGATCGCGCCGGTCTGGCCGAGCGAGGTCGACAGGCCGAGCACGACCCAGTAGCCGAAGCCGACCGCCGTTCCGAGCCCGACGATCGCGGCGATGCTCGGGTGACGGCGCAGGCGCCCGGCGATCGGCACGGCCACGACGGCAAGCACGCAGCTGGCAAACGGCAGCGCGAGCTTCAGGTGCAGGTCGACGAGATAGTACGAGGCGTCGATGCCCTTGCGCGCCAGGCTGTTGATGCGTGCGTGCAGCGCCGCGAAGCTGAGCTCCTCGGGCTCGCGCTGCACTTCGAGGAAATCGTCGAGCGTCTCCGCGATGCGCAGCCCGTCGGGCGGCAGCGGCTCCGCCGTCACGTTCTCGGCGCCCATCGGGTACTCGAGCGCCCCGGTGACCTGCCAGCGCCCGTCGACCCAGTCGGCGCGCGGCACCCGGACGACGCTGCGCAGCCGGAAGAGCTCGTCGAGGCGGTAGATCGTCAGATCGAACACCGCCTGCTGCGCGCGGTCGACGTAGTCGATGTGATAGAAGCCGTCGGCGCCGTGGTACCAGATCGCGCGCTCGCTCAGCACGCCGCGCAGCGCGCGCTTGCGGATCTCGAGATTGTTGACGAGCTGGAACTGGCGCGACGCGTACGGCACGACGGTTTCGTTCCACAGCAGCGCCCCGGCGCTGATCGCGAGCGCGAGGCTGAGGACGGGGATGGCGGTCTGACCGAGACTGATGCCGCCCGAGCGCAGGGCGATGATCTCGTTGCGGCGGCCGAGCGTCCCGAACATCAGCAACACCGCCGTGACCACCGCCGGCGGCGTGATCTGCGTCAGCATGAGCGGAATCTTGAAGACGAAGTAGCGCGCCGCCGCCGAGACGGTCGCATCGTGGCGCAGGAAGATGTCGAGCCGGTCGAAGAGGTCGATGACGATGTACAGCAGGACGAACGCCGCGAGAATCGGCGCGAAGAGCGTCAGGAACTGCTGCGCGAGATAGCGGTTGACGACCGTGAACGGCGACGGCGTGTGGCGCATGGCTCAGCTCGCCGGCGAGCCGCCGAGCGCCGGCCGCCGACGCCGTCCGGCGAGTCGCTCCCAGAGCGACACGCGCGGCGCCGCGCCGGCTTCGCGACCGGCGCGGTAGAGGAGCACCACGGCGACGATCGCGAGCACGGTGTTCGGCAGCCAGGCAGCCACCACCGGCGGCAGGACGCCGCGCTCGCCGAGGTTCTGCCCGAACGTGAGGAGCAGGTAATAGAGGAAGATCAGTCCGAGGCTGAGCGAGAAGCCGCGCGAGTGCACCGAGCGCGTCGGCTGAATGCCGAGCGGCACACCGAGCGCGGCGAAGACGACACAGGCGAACGGGATCGCGAACTTGCGGTGCAGCTCGACGAGCTCGGCGTGCGCCGGCTCGCCGGCGATCGCGTGCGCCTCGATGGCCGACTGCAGCTCGACCCAGCTCAGCTCGCTCGCCTCGCGCTCGCGGTTGCGCAGCTGCGCGAGTGCGGCGCTCAGATCGAGCGTGATGTCGTAGGTGGTGAAGCGCGTGTCCTGGTAGCCGTCGTCGCGGCCGGTGCTGTAAATGCCGCCGTTCTCGAGGCGCAGGGTCAGGGTGTGGCGGTCCTCGTTGGTGACCAGCCGGCCGCTCTCCGCGTAGACGGTGTTGAGCAGCTTCGGGTCGCGGCTGTCCGCCACGAGGATCCCCTGGAGCACGTCGCCGGCCGGCTGGATGCGGTCGACGTAGATGACCAGGTTCTTGAACTCGTCGTTGAAGACCTTCGGCTTGATCCCGGCCACCGCCCGCGTCTTGACGATCTCGTACAAGCCGATGCGCAGGTGGCTGTTGCCCCACGGGCGGGCGGTGATCGACAGCCAGCCGGTGGCCAGCGCGAGCAGGCCGGCGAACAGGGCAACCGGGACGAGCAGCCGGTAGAGGCTCACGCCGGCGGCGCGCAGGGCGATGATCTCGCTGTCCGACGACAGGCGGCCGAAGGCGACCAGGATCGCGAGCAGCAGCGCCATCGGAACGGTGACTTCCAGAAATGCGGGAAGGATGTAGGAGAAGATGCGGACCATCTGGCCGAGCGGCACCCCGCGGTTCACGACCAGCTCGACCAGCTTGAGGATGCGGATGATCAGCAGGATCGATGTGAAGATCGCCAGGCCGAGCAGGAACGGCACGACCATCTCGCGCAGCACGTAGCGATCGAGAATCTTCACCGCGGAGCGATGCTAGTGAAGGGACCTCGCGATGTAAACGTGCGGCGCCGCGGCGCGCCGCCCGGCGGTGCGTACTGGGCGTTCGGGATCAACGCCGTGGCGCGCCGGCTTGCCGTGCGCCCGGAGACCGTGCGCGAGCTGCGGGTCCTGCCCGGCGCGGCAGACCGGCGCGGGCAGATCGCGGCAACGGCGCGTGCCGCCGGGATCGCGGTGCGCGACACCGACGCCCGCCAGCTCGCGGCGCTGACCGGCAGCGACGGGCACCAGGGCGTCGCGGCGCTCGTCGGCCCGTTCGCGTTCGCCGATCTCGCCGACGTCCGCGACGTCGATGCCGGGCCGTTGCTGCTGCTCGACCAGCTCCAGGATCCCCAGAATCTCGGCGCGTTGATCCGCACGGCCGCCGCCGCGGGCATGGCCGCGGTGGTCATCACCCGCCACCGGGCGGCGACGATCACCGGCGCGGTCGAGAAGGTTGCCGCCGGGGCCATTCACGACGTGCCCATCTGCCAGGTGACGAACCTGCACCGTACCCTGCTCGATCTGCGCGCGGCGGGCTATTGGTCGATCGCCCTCACCCCGCACGGTGGCACGAGCCTGTTCGAGCTCGAGCTGCCCGAGCGGCCAGCCTTGGTCCTCGGCGGGGAGACCGGGCTGCGGAGCCTGGTCGAGGACAGCTGTGATTTCCGCGCCTCGATCCCGCAGCGACGGGGGGTCGAGTCGCTGAACGCTTCGGTCGCCGGTGCCGTGGCCATGTACGACGTCGCCCGGCGCCGTAACCGGCTTGACAGCTTCCAGTAACCGCTGGTAGGAAGCAGGTTTCACGCCAGAGGGGGCCCGTGTCCCCTGGGCGACCATGGCAGCACCCAATACAACGGAAGCCGATGTAGCTCAAAGGTAGAGCGACTGACTTGTAATCAGTAGGTTGCCAGTTCGATTCTGGCCATCGGCTCCATGACGGGGAGAGGTGCCCGAGTGGCCAAAGGGAGCAGACTGTAAATCTGCCGGCATTTGCCTTCGAAGGTTCGAATCCTTCCCTCTCCACCATTCATCTCTCATGCGCACTGATGCGACGCGGCGCGAGCCGATCACGAACGATGCGGGAGTAGCTCAGTTGGTTAGAGCATCAGCCTTCCAAGCTGAGGGTCGCGGGTTCGAATCCCGTTTCCCGCTCCATTCGGTCCGCCGCGGCGCCGAGGGTGCGCGGCACGGAACGCCCAGGTAGCTCAGTCGGCTAGAGCACGTCCTTGGTAAGGACGAGGTCGGCGGTTCGATTCCGCTCCTGGGCTCTCAACTTCATTTCACGACGGCAACGCAGATCAGGGGACGACGCAAATGGCGAAGGCGAAGTTCGAGCGGACCAAGCCGCACTGCAACATCGGGACGATCGGGCACATCGACCACGGGAAGACGACGCTGACGGCGGCGATCACGAAGGTGCTGGCGGAGGCGGGGACGGCGCAGTTCGTGGCGTTCGACCAGATCGACAAGGCGCCGGAGGAGAAGGCGCGCGGGATCACGATCAACACCTCGCACGTCGAGTACGAGACGAAGAACCGCCATTACGCGCACGTCGACTGCCCGGGGCACGCCGACTACATCAAGAACATGATCACCGGGGCGGCGCAGATGGACGGCGCGATCCTGGTGGTGGCGGCCTCGGACGGGCCGATGCCGCAGACGCGCGAGCACATTCTGCTGGCGCGGCAGGTGGGCGTGCCGGCGATCGTGGTGTTCATGAACAAGGTGGACATGGTCGACGACGCGGAGCTGCTCGACCTGGTGGAGCTCGAGGTGCGCGAGCTGCTGTCGAAGTACGAGTTCCCGGGGGACGAGATTCCGATCATCCGCGGCAGCGCGCTGAAGGCGCTCGAGGGGGATCAGGGGGAGCTGGGGACGCCGGCGGTGCTGAAGCTGATGGAGGAGGTGGACCGCTACATTCCGCAGCCGACGCGTGACGTGGACAAGCCGTTTCTGATGCCGGTCGAGGACGTGTTCTCGATCAGCGGGCGCGGGACGGTGGCGACGGGGCGCGTGGAGCGCGGGCGGGTCAAGGTCGGCGAGGAGATCGAGATCGTCGGGATCAAGGAGACGACCAAGACGGTGGTGACCGGGGTGGAGATGTTCCGCAAGCTGCTCGACGAGGGGCAGGCGGGCGACAACATCGGGTGCCTGCTGCGCGGGACCAAGCGCGAGGACATCGAGCGCGGGCAGGTGCTGGCCAAGCCGGGGTCGATCACGCCGCACACGAAGTTCGAGGCGGAAGTGTACGTGCTGACGAAGGAGGAGGGGGGGCGGCACACGCCGTTCTTCAAGGGGTACCGGCCGCAGTTCTACTTCCGGACGACGGACGTGACGGGTGTGGCGCAGCTGCCCGAGGGGACCGAGATGGTGATGCCGGGCGACAACGTGAAGCTGAGCGTGGAGCTGATCATGCCGATCGCGATGGAGGAGGGGCTGCGCTTCGCCATCCGCGAAGGCGGCCGCACCGTCGGCGCCGGCGTGGTCGCCAAGATCCTCGCCTGAGCCCGCAGACAGACTGACCGATGAACGACAAGATCCGCATCCGCCTGAAGGCGTACGACCACCGGCTGCTCGACCAGTCGGTGCGCGAGATCGTCGAGACCGTGCGCCGCACCGGCGGGCGCGTGGCCGGCCCGATCCCTCTGCCGACCCGCATCGAGCGTTTCACCGTGAACCGGTCGCCGCACGTCGACAAGAAGTCGCGCGAGCAGTTCGAGATCCGCACGCACAAGCGGCTGCTCGACATCCTGGATCCCACCCAGCAGACGATCGACGCGCTCGGCAAGCTCGACCTCGCCGCCGGCGTCGACGTCGAGATCAAGCTCCAGTAGGGCGGCGCGGAGCACAGAGACGAACATCATGGCCCTCGGACTGATCGGTAAGAAGCTCGGAATGACGCAGATCTACACCGCCGCGGGTGAGCTCGTCCCGGTGACGGTGATCCAGGCTGGGCCGTGCACCGTCCTGCAGGCGAAGACGGTCGCCAGCGACGGCTACGCCGCCGTCCAGGTCGGCTTCGGCGTGAAGAAGCCGCAGCGCGCCACCAAGGCGGTGCGCGAGCACTGCGTGAAGGCCGGCAAGGGCGTCTTCCAGGTGCTGCGCGAGTTCCGCCTCGAGGACGGCGCGCCGGCGCTCGCGCCGGGCGACGAGATCGGTGTCGAGACGCTCTTCAAGAGCGGCGACACGGTCGACGTCGTCGGCATCACCAAGGGCCGCGGCTACACCGGCGTCGTCAAGCGGCACGGGTTCGGCGGCTTCCCCGCCAGCCACGGCACGCACGAGTACTTCCGCCACGGCGGCTCGATCGGCAACCGCTCGTTCCCCGGCCGCGTGTTCAAGAACAAGCGCATGGCCGGCCAGTACGGCAGCGACCGGGTGACGACGCAGAACCTGCAGGTCGTCGCCGTCCGCCCGGACGAGCACCTCGTGCTGGTGCGCGGCGCGGTGCCCGGCGCGCGTGGCGGCATCGTCATCGTCCAGCCCGCCGTGAAGGCGAAGAAGAAGACCAATGGCTGAGCCCACGACCGTTCCCGTCGTCACCCAGACGAAGGAGCCGGCGGGTGAGCTGACGCTGCCGGCCGGTGCATTCGACGGCCCGGTGCGCAAGCACCTGCTCTACGAGATCGTCACCATGCAGCGTGCCAACCGGCGCGCCGGCACGCACGCGACCAAGACGCGTGGCGAGGTGCGCGGTGGCGGCAAGAAGCCGTGGCGCCAGAAGGGCACCGGGCGCGCCCGCGCCGGCAGCACGCGGTCGCCGCTCTGGACCGGCGGCGCGACGGTGTTCGGCCCGCAGCCGCGCGACTACTCGTACCGGCTGCCGGCGAGCGCGCGGCGCAGCGCCCTGCGCTCGGCCCTGGCGATGAAGGTGCGCGAGGGGCGCCTCGTCATCGTCGATGCCCTCGAGATCCCCGATGGCAAGACGAAGTCGCTCGTGCAGGTGCTCGCGGCACTCGGCGTCGAGCGCGCACTGATCGTCATCGACACGGCGAACCCGCTGATCGAGCGTGCGGCGCGCAACCTGCCGCGCGCGAAGGTGCTGCGCGCCGAGGGCGCGAACGTCTACGACATCCTGCGCTACGAGCACCTCGTGCTGACGCGCGCGGCGGTCGAGGCGCTGCGCGGGAGGGTGGCGCCGTGAAGACCGTGTTCGACATCGTCCGCTCGCCGCTGATCACCGAGAAGGGCACGATGGTCGGCGAGCTCAGCAACCAGTTCGTGTTCCGCGTCCGCCGCGACGCGAGCAAGGACGAGATCCGCCGCGCCATCGAGGCGCTCTTCAAGGTCAAGGTCGAGAAGGTCCGCACGCTCAACCTGCTCGGCAAGACGAAGCGCGTCGGCCGCTCGATCGGCCGTCGCCCGGACTGGAAGAAGGCCTACGTGACGCTCGCCGCCGGGCAGCGGATCGACTTCTTCGAGAACGTCTAGGACGTCCCATGCCTACTCGTCAGTACAAGCCGACGTCGGCCGGCCGCCGCGACATGTCGGTGGCCGATTTCACCGAGATCACCAAGACGACGCCGGAGCGCTCGCTGCTCGAGCCGCGGCGCCGCACCGGTGGCCGCAACGCGCTCGGCCGCATGACCGTGCGCCACCGCGGCGGCGGCCACAAGCGCCGCTACCGGGTGATCGACTTCGTGCGCAACAAGGACGGCGTGCCGGCGCGCGTCGCGGCGATCGAGTACGATCCGAACCGCTCGGCGCGCCTCGCGCTGCTGCACTATGCCGATGGCGAGAAGCGCTACATCCTGGCGCCGATCGGGCTCGCCGTCGGCGCGACGGTGATGGCCGGCCCGGGCGCCGACATCAAGCCGGGCAACGCGCTGCCGCTCAGCAACATCCCGCTCGGCACGACCGTGCACAACGTCGAGATGCGCCCCGGGCGCGGCGGCCAGCTCGGCCGCGGCGCCGGCGTCGCGATTCAGCTCATGGCCAAGGAAGGCAGCATGGCGCTGCTCAAGCTGCCCTCGGGCGAGCTGCGGCTCGTGCAGGCCGCCTGCCGCGCCACCATCGGCCAGGTCGGCAACGCCGATCACGCCAACGTCTCGATCGGCAAGGCGGGCCGCGCCCGCTGGCTCGGCCGCCGGCCGAAGGTGCGTGGCGTCGCCATGAACCCGGTCGATCACCCGCACGGCGGTGGCGAGGGCAAGTCGAAGGGCAACCATCCGCAGTCGCCCTGGGGGCAGCCGACCAAGGGCTATCGCACCCGATACAACCCGCGCACCGACCGCTACATCGTCAAGCGGCGGGGCTGAGAGGAACGCTCGTGGCGCGCTCAGTGAAGAAAGGGCCGTTCATCGACGGCCACCTGATCAAGAAGGTCGAGGCGCTCAACGCGTCGGGCGACAAGCGCATCGTCCGCACGTGGTCGCGGCGCTCGACGATCACGCCGGAAATGGTCGGCCACACGTTCGCCGTCCACAACGGCCGCAAGTTCATCCCGGTCTACGTCTCGGAGAACATGGTGGGACACAAGCTCGGCGAGTTCTCGCCGACGCGCACGTTCCACGGCCACTCCGGCGACCGCAAGGCCGACGTGAAGGGCAGGTAAGGGGACGTCCATGGAAGCGCGCGTCGTACATCGCCACCTGCGCATCGCGCCGCGAAAGGTGCGCCTCGTCGCCGACCTCGTGCGCGGCAAGCGCGTCGGGGATGCGATCGGCATGCTCCAGCACGTGCGCAAGAAGGCGGCGCCGCTGCTGGTCAAGGCACTCAAGTCCGCGGTGGCGAACGCCGAGACCACGCAGCGCGTCGACGTCGATCAGCTGTACGTGAAACGCATCATGGTCGACGGCGGCGCGACGGCGAAGCGCTTCCTGCCGCGCGCCCACGGCCGCGCCACCGGGCTGCGCAAGCGCACCTCCCACCTCACGGTGGTGGTCGACGAACGCAGCGGGCGCTAGGAGCGAACATGGGTCAGAAAGTCCATCCGCGGGGCTTCCGCCTCGGCGTCATCGAGCACAGCGATTCGAAGTGGTACGCGCGCCGCGAGTACCGCGACCTGCTGCACGAGGACCTCAAGCTGCGCAAGTTCCTCAAGGAGCGCCTCTACCACGCCGGCATCTCGAAGGTGGAGATCGAGCGCGCGGCGAACAAGGCGAAGATCAACATCTTCACCGCGCGCCCGGGCATCGTCATCGGCAAGAAGGGCGCCGAGATCGAGAAGCTCAAGCAGGAGCTCGCGCGGCTGACGAGCAAGGAGACGTTCATCAACATCCACGAGGTGCGGCGGCCGGATCTCGACGCGCAGCTCGTCGCCGAGAACGTCGCGCTGCAGCTCGAGCGCCGCGTCGCGTTCCGCCGTGCGATGAAGGAGGCGGTCAGCCGCGGCATGCGCATGGGTGCCCAGGGCATCAAGGTGCACTGCAGCGGCCGCATCGGCGGCGCCGAAATCGCGCGCTCGGAATGGTACCGCGAAGGCCGCGTGCCGCTGCACACGCTGCGCGCCGACATCAGCTACGGCCTCGCCGAGGCGAAGACGACGTATGGCGTCATCGGCGTCAAGGTGTGGATCTTCCGCGGCGAGATTCTCACCCGCCACGAGGACGAGACGCAGAAGACGGCGCTCGGCGTCTGATCGCCGGGCGGAGACACGGCCATGCTCGCACCGAAGAAAGTCAAACATCGCAAGGTCCAGAAGGGCCGGCGCGGCGGCACCGCCCAGCGGGGCGCGACGCTCGCGTTCGGCGACTACGGCCTGCAGGCGACCGACCGCGGCTGGATGACGGCGCGCCAGCTCGAGGCGGCGCGTATCGCGCTCACCCGCCACATCAAGCGCGGCGGGCGCGTGTGGATCCGGGTGTTCCCGGACAAGCCGCTCAGCAAGAAGCCGGCGGAAACGCGCATGGGCAAGGGCAAGGGCAACCCGGAGCTGTGGGTCGCCGTGATCCAGCCCGGGCGCATCATCTTCGAAATGGAAGGCGTCACCGAGAGCGTGGCGCGCGAGGCGATGCGTCTCGCGGCGCACAAGCTGTCGATCACGACGCAGTTCCTGCAGCGCCAGGGCGCGGGAGCGGGTCATGTCGGCTAAGGGACTGCGCGATCTGAGCGATCAGGAGCTCGCGGCGCGCGAGCTCGAACTGCGCGAGGCGCAGTTCCGGCTGCGGCTGCGCCGCGGCACGAACCAGCTCGAGAGCCCGGCGGCGCTGCGCCAGACGCGGCGCGACATCGCGCGCATCAAGACGATCCAGGCCGAGCGGGCCCGTGCCGCCGCGGCGCAGGGGAAGTGACGAGATGGAACGCGGTCGAGCGAAGGTCCGGGAAGGGATCGTGCTGAGCAACAAGATGGACAAGACCGTCGTGGTCGCCGTCCAGCGCCTGGTGAAGCACCCGCAGTACAAAAAGTACGTGAAGCGGCGCGCGAAGTACAAGGCGCACGACGACGGCAACGAGTGCGGCATCGGCGATCGCGTGGTGATCGTCGAGACGCGGCCGCTCAGCAGGGACAAGCGCTGGCGCGTGCGCCAGATTCTGGAGAAGGCGAGTTAGAGCCGAGAGGGAGGCGCGGCCGCCGGCCGTGACGACGCAGCAATGATCCAGACAGAAACCGTGCTCGACGTCGCCGACAATTCGGGCGCGCGCCGCGTGCTGTGCATCAAGGTGCTCGGCGGATCGCGGCGCAAGTATGCCTCGCTCGGCGACGTGATCGTCGTGTCGGTGAAGGAAGCGAACCCGAATTCGAAGGTGAAGAAGGGCGACGTGATGAAGGCGGTGATCGTCCGCACCGCCAAGGAAGTCGGTCGCCCCGACGGCTCGTACATCCGTTTCGACAGCAACTCGGCGGTGCTCATCGACAATCAGCGCGAGCCGGTCGGCACGCGCATCTTCGGCCCGGTGGCGCGCGAGCTGCGCGCCAAGGCGTTCATGAAGATCCTGTCGCTCGCGCCCGAGGTGCTCTGAGGATCCGCATGCGCGCGCGCATCAAGAAGAACGATACGGTCATGGTCATCGCCGGGCGCGAGCGCGGCAAGACCGGCAAGGTCCTGCGTGTCCTTCCCGAGAAGGAGCGCGCGCTGGTCGAGCGCCTCAACCTCGTCAAGCGTCACCAGAAGCCGCGTGGCCCGCAGGCGGCATCGGGGATCATCGAGAAGGAAGCCCCGATCCACCTCTCGAACCTCATGATCATGTGCGACAAGTGCAACGCGCCGGTGCGGCTCGGCAAACGGCTGCTCGAGAACGGGCGCAGCGCCCGTGTCTGCCGCCGCTGCGGCGACCAGCTCGATCGGTGATCCCATGCCTGCCCGTCTGAACGAAAAATACCGCCGCGACGTCGTGCCGCATCTCATGCGGGAGCTCGGCTTCGGGAACGTGAACCAGGTGCCGCGGATCGAGAAGATCGTGCTCAACATGGGTCTGGGCGAGGCGATCCAGAACGCCAAGCTGATGGACTCGGCGGTCACCGAGCTGACGGCGATCAGCGGCCAGAAGCCGGTGGTCACGACGGCCCGCAAGGCGATCGCGAACTTCAAGCTGCGCGAGGGCATGGCGATCGGCTGCATGGTGACGCTGCGCGGCGATCGCATGTACGAGTTCTTCGATCGCCTGGTGAACCTGGCGCTGCCGCGCGTGCGCGACTTCCGCGGCGTGTCGGACCGCGCGTTCGACGGCCGCGGCAACTACTCGCTCGGCGTCCGTGAGCAGATCATCTTTCCCGAGATCGATCTCGACAAGATCGACAAGGTGCGCGGCCTGACGGTGTCGATCGTCACCACCGCGCGGACCGACGCCGAGGGGCGCGCGCTGCTGCAGGCGCTGGGGATGCCCTTCCGGGCGTAGGAGGAACCGTGGCCAAGACGTGTTTGCGAATCAAGGCGCAGCGCCCGCCGAAGTTCAAGGTGCGGGCGTACAACCGCTGCCCGCAGTGCGGCCGGCCGCGCGCGTTCTATCGTCGTTTCAATCTCTGTCGGCTCTGCCTGCGCGATCTCGCGCGCAGGGGGCAGATTCCGGGCCTGACCAAGGCGAGTTGGTGAGGACTGCGTCATGTCGATGACCGATCCGCTGGCCGATCTGCTCACCCGCGTGCGCAACGGCGCGCACGCCCGCAAGGAGTACGTCGACTGCCCCTATTCGGTGATCAAGGAGCGCGTCGCGCGCGTGATGGTCGACGAGGGGTTCCTGCGCGAGGTGAGCATCGTCGAGGTCGACGCACGCAAGAAGGACCTGCGCATCTGGCTGCGCTACGACGCGCAGCAGCGCCCGGCGATCCGCGGCCTGCGCCGCGTCAGCCGCCCGAGCGCGCGCATCTATGTCGGAGCGAAGTCGATGCCGCGCATCCGCGGCGGCATGGGCATCAGCATCGTGTCGACGCCGGCCGGCGTGCTCGTCGATCGCGAGGCGGTGCGCCGCAACGTCGGCGGTGAGCTGCTCTGTTCCGTGTGGTAGGCGAATCATGTCTCGAATCGGACGACTGCCGATCCCCCTCCCGAAGGGGGTGACGGTGAAACAGGACGGCCCCGCGGTGCTCGTCGAGGGCCCGAAGGGGAAGAGCCGGCAGGTGCTGCCGCCGCGCATCGGCATTGCGGTCAGCGACGGCACCGTGACCGTGACCCGCGAGGGCGACGACCGTCGCACGCGGGCGCTGCACGGGCTGACGCGCAAGCTGCTGTCGAACGCAGTCACCGGGCTGAGCACCGGCTTCACGCGCACGCTCGAGATCGTCGGCGTCGGGTACCGCGCCGAGGTGAAGGGCAGGGCGATCCAGTTCAGCCTCGGGTACTCGCACCCGATCGTCTATCAGCTGCCGCCGGGCATCGACGCCAAGGTCGACCGGCAGGTGATCGTCACGCTCGAGGGCAACGACCTGCAACTGCTCGGCGAGGTCAGCGCGCAGATCCGCGCCCTGCGGCCGCCCGAGCCGTACAAGGGCAAGGGCGTCAAGTACGCCGACGAGAAGATCCGGCGCAAGGCGGGCAAGGCCGCCGGCGCCGGCGGGAGATAAGCGATCATGGCCAGGGAAACGTCTCGTGTGGCACGGCAGCGCCGGCAGGCGCGCGTGCGCCGCCGGGTGCACGGCACCGACACGCGCCCGCGGCTGTGCGTGTTCCGCAGCAACAAGCACATGTACGCCCAGGTCATCTCGGACGAATCCGGCCGCACGCTGGTCGCCGCGTCGACGCTGGCGCTCGACGGCAGCGGCACCGGCAATCGCGCCGCGGCGCGCCGCATCGGCGAGCAGATCGCCGAGCTCTGCAAGGCGCAGAACATCACCGCGGTCGTCTTCGATCGCAACGGCTTCCTCTTCCACGGTCGCGTGAAGGAAGTGGCCGAGGGCGCCCGGGCCGCCGGGCTGCAGTTCTAGGAGCACAGGATGGCTGTCGGTCGGGGCCGCGAACGCATCGAAATCCAGGGCGTCGAGTTCAAGGAAAAGGTCGTCCACATCAACCGCGTCGCCAAGGTCGTCAAGGGCGGCCGGCGCTTCAGCTTCGGCGCGCTGGTCGTGGTCGGCGACTCGAACGGGCGCGTCGGTTACGGACTCGGCAAGGCGAAGGAAGTGCCGGAGGCGATCCGCAAGGCGATCGAGGCGGCGAAGAAGGCGCTCGTCACGGTGCCGCTCGTCGAGGGCACGATCCCCTTCGACGTCGAGGGCCACTACGGCGCCGGGCACGTCCTGCTGCGGCCGGCGAGCGAAGGCACCGGCGTCATCGCCGGTGGCGGTGTGCGCGCCGTCGTCGAGCTCGCCGGAGTGCGTAACGTGCTGACGAAGTGCCTCGGCTCGCACAACCCGCACAACATGGTGAAGGCGACGATCGCCGCGCTGCAGGAGCTGCAGACGGCCGAGGACGTCGCCGCGCGGCGCGGCCGCAGCGTCGCCGAACTGAGCGCGTGAGGCGGGCATGACCGAAGTGAAGACGATCACGATCACGCTGGTCGGCAGCCCGATCGGGCAGACCGACCGGCAGCGTCAGACGCTGCGCGGGCTCGGCCTGACGCGCATCGGCAAGACGGTCACCGTGCGCGGCGACGCGCCGACGCTCGGCATGATCCGCAAGGTGTCGCACCTCGTGCGCGTGGAGGCCTGAGCGCATGGATCTGAGCAATCTTTCTCCCGCTCCCGGCGCGCGCCGCGCGCGCAAGCGCGTCGGCCGCGGCCCCGGTTCGGGACTCGGCAAGACCTCGGGCCGCGGCCACAAGGGGCGCGGCGCCCGCTCCGGCGGCAACACGCACCCGAGCTTCGAGGGCGGCCAGATGCCGCTGCAGCGCCGGCTGCCGAAGCGCGGCTTCCACAATCCGTTCCGGCGCGCGTTCGCGGTCGTCAACCTCGCCCGCCTCGAGGCGGTGTTCGAGGCCGGCGCCGCGGTCGATCCCGAGATGCTCGCCGCGCGCGGCCTGGTCCGCCGGGGCGAGCCGGTCAAGGTGCTCGGCCAGGGCACGCTGAGCAAGGCCCTGACCGTGAAGGCGCACGCCTTCAGCAAGTCGGCCGCCGCCGCGATCGGCGCTGCCGGCGGCAGCACCGAGGTGATCACCAGTGCTTGAAGGCTTTCAGAACGCGGGGCGCATTCCCGAGCTGCGGCGCCGCCTGCTGTTCACCTTCGCGATGCTCGCGGTGTACCGGGTGGTGGTCGCCATCCCGACGCCGGGCATCGACGGCAAGGCGCTGGCCGAGTTCTTCGAGCAGGTGGCGGGCTCGGTACTCGGCCTGGTGAACCTCTTCTCGGGCGGTGCGCTCGAACAATTCTCGATCGCGGCGCTCGGCGTGATGCCGTACATCAGCGCCTCGATCATCCTGCAGCTGATGACGGTGGTCATTCCGCACCTCGAACGCCTCTCGAAGGAGGGCGAGGCGGGGCGCCGCAAGATCACCCAGTACACGCGCTACGGCACCGTCGTGCTCGCCGTCGTGCAGGGCTTCTTCATCAGCATGGGCCTCGAGAGCCTGCAGTCGCCCGGCGGCGCACCGGTCGTGATCACGCCCGGCTGGGGCTTCCGCGTGATGACCATCATCACGCTCGCCTCGGGCACCGCGTTCCTCATGTGGATCGGCGAGCAGATTTCCGAGCGTGGCATCGGCAACGGCATCTCGATGCTGATCTTCGCCGGCATCGTCGCCAGCCTGCCCTCGGCCATCGTCACGACGTTCCAGTTCGTGCGCGAGGGCGAGCTCGGCATCCTGCTGCTGCTGGCGCTCGCCCTGTTCATGGTCGCCATCGTCGGCGTCATCATCTTCGTGGAGCGCGGCCAGCGCCGCATCCCGGTGCAGTACGCCAAGCGGCTCGTCGGACGGCGCATGTACGGCGGCCAGAGCTCGCACCTGCCGCTGAAGGTCAACACCGCCGGCGTCATCCCGCCGATCTTCGCCTCGTCGCTGCTCGTCTTTCCGGCGACGATCGCGCAGTTCTTCGACCACCCGTGGGCGAAGCAGGCGCAGGAGCTCTTCAGCACCGGCGGGCTGCTCTACGACGTGGTGTTCGTCGCACTGGTGATCTTCTTCTGCTACTTCTACACGGCGGTCACGTTCAACACCTCCGACGTCGCCGAGAACATGAAGAAGTTCGGCGGCTTCATTCCGGGCATCCGCCCCGGGCAGCGCACCGCCGAGTTCATCGACCGCGTGCTGTCGCGCATCACCCTGGTCGGCGCGCTGTACATCGCCGCCGTCTGCGTCCTGCCGACCATTCTCATCGCGCAGCTCAACGTGCCGTTCTACTTCGGCGGCACGTCGCTGCTGATCGTGGTCGGCGTCGCGCTGGACACCGTGGCGCAGATCGAAACGCACATGCTGACGCGCAATTATCAGGGTTTCATGCGCCGCGGGCGGCTCCGCGGCCGGCGGACGACATAGGCAGGCAGGAGCAGCCCAGAGGCGTGGTCGACGGTGTGACCGCCGACCACGGCGCCACGTGATGCGCATCGTATTGATGGGACCACCAGGAGCGGGCAAGGGCACGCAGGCAAAACTGATGCAGGAACGGACCGGCATGTCACACATCTCGACGGGCGACCTGTTGCGCGCCGCGGTGGCGTCGCGCAGCGAGCTCGGCCGCCAGGCCCAGCGCTACATGGACGAGGGCCACCTGGTGCCCGACGAGCTGGTGATCGGGATGATCAACGACCGCCTCGACCGGCAGGGCGCCGACGCGAGCTTCATGCTCGACGGCTTCCCGCGCACGGTTGCGCAGGCCGAGGCGCTCGGCCGCGCGCTCGAGCGCCGCGCCATCCCGCTCGATCACGTCGTCGTGCTCGACGTGCCGCGCGAGGAGCTCGTGCGCCGGCTGAGCGGGCGGCGCACGTGCCGGCAGTGCGGGGCGATGTGCCACATCGCGTTCGACCCGCCGTGCCGCGACGGCGTGTGCGACCGGTGCGGCGGCGAGCTGTACCAGCGCGAGGACGACCGCGAGGAGACGATCCGCGCCCGGCTCGACGTGTACGATCAGGCCACCGCGCCGCTCGTCGCGTACTACCGCACGCGCGGGCTGCTGCGCTCGATCGACGGCACGGGGTCGACCGGTGAGGTGCTCGAGCGCGTCGTGTCGCGCCTGCAGGACGCGGCGGCGTCGTGAGCGCACGAGAAAGGTGAGCCGTGAAAGTCAGGGCATCGGTGAAGAAGATCTGCAAGGACTGCAAGGTGATCCGCCGCGAGGGCGTGGTGCGCGTGCTGTGCAAGAACCCGCGCCACAAGCAGCGGCAGGGCTGAGAGGGCCGGACGGATGGCGCGAATCGCAGGGGTGGACCTGCCCCGGAACAAGCGGGTCGAGATCGCACTGACCTACCTCTTCGGGGTGGGCCGCTCGCTGTCGCAGGAGATCTGCGCGAAGGCGGGCATCGACCTGAACAAGAAGAGCGACGATCTGACCGATGACGAGGTGGTGAAGATCCGCCAGGTCATCGATCAGCACTACAAGATCGAAGGCGACCTGCGCCGTGACGTGGCGATGAACATCAAGCGGCACATGGACCTCGGCACCTACCGGGGCCTGCGCCACCGCCGCAATCTGCCCGCGCACGGGCAGCGCACGCACACCAACGCCCGCACCCGCAAGGGCCCGCGCCGCGCGATCGCCGGCAAGAAGAAGGCTCCGTCGAAGTGAGCCGCACCGCACGTTGAGGATTTCCCATGGCGAAGACCCCCGCAGGCTCCGATAAGCAGCCGACCAAGAAGAAGAAGGCACGCCGCATCGTCAGCGACGGCGTCGTGCACATCCACTCGACGTTCAACAACACGCTGGTGACGATCACCGACCAGGTCGGCAACGTCCTCGCGTGGTCGAGCGCCGGCGCGGTCGGCTTCAAGGGCTCGCGCAAGGGGACGCCGTTCGCCGCCCAGCTCGCCGCCGATGCGGCCGCCAAGAAGGCGATGGATAGCGGGGTGCGCAATGTCCAGGTGCACGTGAAGGGCCCGGGCGCCGGCCGCGAGTCGGCCCTGCGCTCGCTGCAGAGCGCCGGGTTCCACATCACCGTCATCCGGGACGTCACGCCGATTCCGCACAACGGCTGCCGCGCGCCGAAGCGGCGCCGCGTCTGAGCGACGGCGAAGGAGGATTCGAGTGGCTCGTTACACCGATTCGGTCTGCCGGCTCTGCCGCCGCGAGGGCCTGAAGCTCTATCTCAAGGGCGAGCGCTGCTACACCGACAAGTGCGCCATCGAGCGGCGCAACTACCCGCCGGGCGAGCACGGGCAGGGGCGTCCGAAGTTCTCGGAGTACGCACTGCAGCTGCGCGAGAAGCAGAAGGTCAAGCGCATGTACGGCGTCCTCGAGGGCCAGTTCCGCCGCTACTTCACCATGGCGGAGCGCTCGCGCGGTGTCACCGGCGAGATCCTTCTGCAGCTGCTCGAGCGGCGGCTCGACAACATGGTCTACCGCATGGGCTTTGCCACCTCGCGCGCCGAGGCGCGCCAGCTCGTGCGCCACGGCCACTTCACGATCAACGGCCGCAAGGTGAACATTCCCTCCGCGCTCCTCAAGCCGGGCGACGTCGTCGCCGTGCGCGAGCGCAGCCGCACCGTCACGCGCGTCCAGGAGGCGCTCGCGCAAAGCGAGCACCGCGGCGCGCCCGACTGGGTCGAGGTGAACCGCGAAGGGTTCACGGCGCGCGTCAAGGCCCTGCCGAGCCGCGCCGACCTGACCATGCCGATCAACGAGAAGCTCATCGTCGAGCTCTACTCGAAGTGAGGCCGGCGGGAATCCCACGGGAGGTACACACATTCATGCAGCCCCAACGCAACTGGCGCGATCTGCTCAAGCCGCAGCATCTCGAGTCCGAGGAGAAGAACCTCACGCCGACGTACGGCAAGTTCGTCGGTGAGCCGTTCGAGCGCGGTTTCGGCACGACGATCGGCAACGCGCTGCGCCGCGTGCTGCTCTCGTCGCTGCAGGGCGCGGCAATCACCGCCGCCAAGATCGACGGCGTGCTGCACGAGTTCGCCACGCTGCCCGGCGTCCGCGAGGACGTCACCGACATCGTGCTGAACCTCAAGGAGGTGCGCTTCAAGCTGCACGACGGGCTCGTCGCGCAGGCGCGCCTCGAGAAGAAGGGCGAAGGCGTCGTCCGCGCCGGCGACATCGAGGGCGGCCCGAACCTCGAGGTCCTCAATCCGGACCACCCGATCGCCACGCTGTCGAAGGAAGGCGCGCTGCGCGCCGAGCTGACGGTGAAGATGGGCCGCGGCTACGTTTCCGCCGACCGCAACAAGGACGAGGAGGCGCCGGTCGGGACGATCCCCATCGACGCCATCTTCTCGCCGATCCGCAAGGTGAACTACACCGTCACCAACGCCCGCGTCGGCCAGCGCACCGACTACGACAAGCTCACCGTCGAGGTGTGGACCGACGGCAGCGTCCGTCCCGACGACGCCATCGCCTACGCCGCGCGCATCCTCCAGGACCAGCTCTCGATCTTCATCAACTTCGAGGAAACACCCGAGATGCAGGCCGAGGAGGAGGCCGCCGCGCCGTCCCTCAACGAGAACCTCTTCCGCCCGGTCGCCGAGCTCGAGCTCTCCGTCCGCTCGGCGAACTGCCTGCAGAACGCCGACATCAAGTACATCGGCGAGCTCGTGCAGCGCAGCGAGGCGGAGATGCTGAAGACGAAGAACTTCGGCCGCAAGTCGCTCAACGAGATCAAGGAGATCCTGCGCGAAATGGGCCTCGACTTCGGCATGCACATCGAGAACTTCCCCGGCCGCGAGGAACTCGACCGGCGGCTGGCGCGCGAGAAGGAGACCGCCTGACGCACGCGGTCGCCGGCCCTTCCGGCCGGCGACCGCGTGGCGCGAGGATTTCGCCATGCGACACCTGAAAGCCGGACGCAAGCTCAACCGCAACAGCGCGCACCGTCGCGCGTTGCTGCGCAACCTCGTCACGTCGCTGCTCCAGCACGAGCACCTGCAGACCACCGACGCCAAGGCGAAGGAGATGCGCCGCTGGGTGGACCGCATGATCACCCTCGGCAAGCGCAACACCCTGCACGCCCGCCGCCAGGCGGCGGCGTTCGTGCGCGGCCGCGACATCGTCAAGAAGCTGTTCGACGACATCGCGCCGCGCTTCACGACCCGGCCGGGCGGCTATACGCGCATCACCAAGCTCGGCGCCCGCCAGGGCGACAACGCCCCGATGGCGCTCATTGAGCTCGTCGAACGCAGCGACCGCGCGCGCAGCGAAGCGGAGAAGAAGCGCGAACGCCGCCGCCGCGCCGCACAGAAGAAGGAAGAGGCCGCGGCGAAGGCGGCGCTGCCGCCGGCGTGAAATCGAGGCTGTTAGGCTGTTAGGCTGTTAG